>DCVY01000178.1:0-6303 GCA_002327945.1 Acidovorax delafieldii
TTGGACAGCGCGAAGAAGGCCTGTCTCCGCCAGGCCTGCACCCTGCAAGGGCGACGACGCGGCGGGCTTACTGCCCATACTGCCCGCAAGGAGGAGCAACGCCGCATGGTGCCCTGAGCGCGGTGCTGGCGGGTGCATAGCGCTCTCACCCAAAAGGTGAACGCCATCGAAGCCATCCACGATAGATTGCATGCGGCTTGCGAAGGGATACAAAGCGGTCAACTGCCGGTTTTAGGCTCAGTTCAGATCGCCGTACTGGGTGCCGCTCAGATCAGGAAAAGATCCATTCGCACCTGAAATCACCGTGTCTTCAAATCCAGTCGGCTGTGACGACGGCAGCAGCGGGCCCGAGCGGACAGGAACTCCCGGCTTGGTCGCTGCGGCAGGGTTGGATCGGCCACCCGCTGCATTCGACAGCGCGCGCTTGAATGCAGCCACTTCGTCGGCGTCGATCGGATCAAAGCGCGGCGCCGGACGCGCCGCAGCGGGGCGGGCCTGCGGTGTGGCGGCCGGTCGCACGGGCGGTGCACCACTGGCAGCCGGCTCCACCGGCGTGGCGGGGCGCGTGGAGGGCGACTGCGCAGCCCGCTCCGGCACCGCGGGCGCCACGGGGCTGGCGGGCAGCGATGTGCCAGGGGGCGCTATGCCTTTTTGTGGAATGCCCACCGCCACATGCTCATTGATGCGCCAGTAGACCGCTGTCACCAGAATGTCGTAACGGGCCTTGGCCGTCTGGGCTATCAGCGCCTCGATCTCGCTGAGCCGCACGGTTTCTCCGCCAAACTCGCGGGCCAGGTCCATCATGACGAGAAACTGCCTGCCCCGCTGGTCCAGCGACAGCACCTTGAACTTGTAACTGGCCGACAGCACACCGGCGCGCACCATGGCATCCCGCACCACGATGTAGAGCAGTTCGCGCCGCTCCATGCGCTCATTCTTGCGGTTCGCCGCGTGCTCGGCAGGCTGGGGTTCCAGCGCCGGCTTGCGGCCTGCCGCCAGCGGAATGGTGGCATCGGCATTGAGCAGGCCCGATGGTTCAGCAGGAGAACGTGACTTGGACGATGAAGGTTTGCGGCTAAACCAACTGAACAGGGACATGGTTTGCTTTCTGGGGAGGGCACCGGTAAAAACCGAACTGAGTTTACCCGGCGCGTTCCTGCAAGTGACTCCTTGCTTGCGCCAAGAAGGGGCCGACATGCCGACTGTCAGGTAGCTGCAACGCGGCGGCGGCGGTTGCCCAGGCGTTTGGCCAGCACGGCGCCGACGGCCATGACCAGGCCCAGCGCAATCGCCGGCTGGCGGTTGGACAGCTCGCTGAAACGCAACGCCGTCAGAGCCCACAGCCTGCTTGGTGCACCGGTCTGCACCGTGGCGCTGCGGGGGCGCATCGAAAAGAAGGCGCCCTCCCCCACCACCGAGCCCGGCCCCACGATCGCCAGGCGCAGGCGTTCCTTCTCATCCTGGTAATGCACACTCAGGCTGCCGCTTTCGACCAGATAGAGGGTCCGATCCGAAGCACCCTGGGTAAACAGCACATGGCCTGCTGGCAGGGTATAGGGCTGCAAGTAGGCGGAGATGGTGTCCCACTGCGCGGGCGTCAGCGGGTTGTTCATGCTGTCCTCTTCGTCTGCCTGGGCAATGGCGCTCAGCAGACCGACGAGATCGATTTTGGATGCGATGGGCGGGATGGCATTCATGGTCTGCCTAAGCTACCCCTGTAGCAAAGCATGCACAAGCATCCTTTACGACTCTTTACAACAAAAGCCACCCGATGACATTACTTATCGATACTTGTTGATACTTGAAATTACTTACCGATACAGAAACTGGAGAAGATGACGCCCAGCAAGTCGTCGGACGTGAATTCGCCCGTGATGGCGTTCAGCGCGTTCTGGGCCAGCCGCAATTCCTCCGCCAGCAGGTCCAGGGCGGGGCCACGGGCATCCAGCTGCGCCGCGGCTTCCTGCAGGTGGGCCTGCACCGCGCGCAGCGCCTGCACATGCCGGGCCCGGGCGATATACACGCCTTCGGGCGCCGATTGCCAGCCCGCCACCTCCAGCAGGATGCGGCGCAAGGCATCCAGCCCCTCGCCCGTGCGGGCCGACAGGTGCACGGCGGCGCGCGCGGCGGCCTGGGGCTGCGCTGCTGCGCCAGGCACGCAATCGACCTTGTTCCACACATCGATGACGGGCACCGATGGGGGCAGTTTTTCGACCAGGGCGCTTTCTATGACTTCGTCAGCAGCTCTGTATTCGATAGCAGACCAACGCGCCAAATCGTGCAGGAACAGCACTGCATCGGCGGCTGCAATCTCGTCCCAGGCACGGGCGATGCCGATGCGCTCCACCTCATCGTCGCTGTCGCGCAGGCCGGCCGTGTCGATCACATGCAGCGGCACGCCTTCGATCTGGATCGTCTGCTGCACCTTGTCGCGTGTGGTGCCGGCAATCGGCGTCACAATGGCCAGCTCTGCGCCCGCCAGGGCATTGAGCAGCGAGCTTTTGCCGGCATTGGGCTGGCCGGCAATCACCACCTTGATGCCTTCGCGCAGCAGTGCGCCTTGCCGGGCGCGCTGCATCACCTGCGTGAGCGTTTGTTCCAGGCCGGATAGCTGCCCGCGCGCGTCTGCCTTGCGCAGGAAGTCGATTTCTTCCTCGGGAAAATCCAGCGTGGCCTCCACCAGCATGCGCAGCTGGATCAGCGCATCGCGCAGCGCATGGACCTCCTGCGAAAACGCCCCGGTGAGCGAGCGGCTGGCACTGCGCGCTGCCGCCTCGGTGCTGGCGTCGATCAGGTCGGCAATGGCCTCTGCCTGCGCCAGATCGATCTTGTCGTTCAGAAACGCGCGCTCGGTGAACTCGCCCGGCTGCGCCACACGCAGGCCGGGCAGCGCAGGCTGGCCGGTGGCAGGCTGTGCCTGGGCGCCTGCTTCCAGGCAGCGCGACAGCAACAGTTGCAGCACCACCGGGCCGCCATGGGCCTGTAACTCCAGCACATCTTCGCCGGTGTAGCTGTGCGGCGCCGGAAAAAACAGCGCCAGCCCCTGGTCGATGGGCTGGCCGGCCGCATCGCGAAAGGGCAGGTAGGTGGCCTCACGCGGCCGCAGGCTGCGCCCGCACAGTACCTGCACCAGTGCCGCCAGCCCTTTGCCGGACACCCGCACAATACCCACCCCCCCCCGACCCGGAGCGGTGGCAATGGCGGCAATGGGATCGTTGTGGCGGGGCAGCATGTGCGGCAATCGATAGGGATAGAGCGCCAAAAACTGGCGCGGCCCAGGCGCGGGACACCGCGCAAGGACCGCCCCGCCGCGCTGGCGGCGTCCCCCTTGCGCATCGTGCAGCGATGTCAGAGAAGAGGGAAGCGGCGCAGCCGCTCAGGGGGTTGTTACTTGAACTGGGGCAGATTGAACTGCGGCGGCACGCCCATGCGGGTGTTGATGAGCCACTGCTGGGCAATCGACAGAAGGTTGTTGGTCAGCCAGTACAGCACCAGGCCGGCCGGGAAGAAGAAGAACATCACACTGAAGATCAGCGGCATGAACCACATCATCTTGGCCTGCATCGGATCGGGCGGTGCAGGGTTGAGCGCGGTCTGCAGCAGCGAGCTGGCCGTCATCAGGAGCGGCAGGATGAAGTAGGGGTCAGGCGTGGACAGGTCGGTAATCCAGCCAATCCAGGGCGCATTGCGCATTTCCACACTGGACAGCAGCACCCAGTAGAGCGCAATGAACACGGGGATCTGGATCATGATGGGAAAGCAGCCACCCATGGGATTGACCTTTTCCTCGCGGTAGATGCGCATCATCTCCTGCTGCATCTGCTGCGGCTTGCCCTTGAGGCGCTCGCGCATCTCCATGATCTTGGGGTTGATGGCTTTCATCTTGGCCATGCTGGCGTAGGCCTTGGCGTTGAGCCAGTAGAACAATATTTTGAGCAGCAGCACCAGGCCCACGATGGACCAGCCCCAGTTGCCCAGGATCTTGTGCAGCTGGTCAAGCAGCCAGTACAGCGGCTTGGCCAGGATGGTGAGCCAGCCGTAGTCCTTGACGAGCTCCAGGCCGGGGGCGAGCTTTTCCAGGCTGGTCTCGACCTGCGGGCCGGCAAACAGCTGCGCCTGCACGGTCTTGCTGGCGCCCGGTGCGATCTCGCCCAGCGGCGTGATCATGCCCACCGAATACAGATTGGTGTCCACCTTGCGCATGAACAGGTCACGCGGAGTACCGTCGGCCAGCAGCCAGGCGCTGGCAAAGTAGTGCTGCACCATGGCCACATAACCATTGGTGGCAGTCTTTTCGATCTCGGGCTTGCCTTCTTCGATCTTCTTGAACTCGACCTTCTGGTATTTCTTGGCGTCGGTGTAGACGGCAGGGCCCGTGAAGGTGGAATAGAAGGAAGACTCCCCGGGTGGCGGGTTGCCGTCGCGCACCAGTTGCAGATACAGCTGGGGCGACACAGGCGTGCTGCCGGTGTTCACCACTTCATGGGCCACGGCCATGTCGTACGAGCCACGCTTGAGCGTCCAGGTCTTGACCAGCTTCAGGCCGCCCAGGTCGGGCGATTCAAAGCGCACGCTCAGCCCATTCTCGCCATCCTGCAGGGTGCGGGGGCCCGGCACAGCCTTCATCACCGTCTTGTGGGTGGGGTAGGTGCCACCGATCAACCCCGTCTGGGCCACGTACACCCGCTGGGCGCTTTCGTCGAACAGCAGGAAGTTGCGGGATTGGTCGGCCATGTCCACATGCTTGAGCAACTCGGCCTGGGTGAGCGAGCCGCCTTCGCTGTCGAACGTGAGGCGGTACACATCGGTGGTGACCTCGACGCGCTCGCGCACGGCGGGTGCGGCGGACGCGGCGGGGGCAGGCTGGCCGGGCACCGTCGAGGCGCCCTGCGGCGCAGCGGCAACGGGTGCGCTGAAAGCCGGGACACTGGCAGCACCGGTGGCGCTGGACGCAGCGCCCGGCGCGGCAGGCGCAGTCACCACAGGGGCGGAAGGGAAGAATGTGGCTTTGTTACCGTTGTGCAGCTGCCACTTGTCCCACAGCAGAACCATGGAAAAGCCAAAAATCACCCACAGGATGGTGCGGCGAATGTCGTTCATGAAGACTTCTTTGGTGAGGATGGTTGGGTGTTGGAAGGAGAGAGCCGCGAAAAAAGCCGCATGCTGCGCGGCAATTGTTGCGGGACCGGGTCATGGCCCCCGTCACACCAGGGATGGCAGCGTACCAGCCTGCGCACTGTAAGGTAACTGCCTGCCGCAGCACCATGCTGCTCTAGCGCCTGCAGCGAATAGGCCGAACAGGTGGGCTCGAAGCGGCAGGCCGAGCCCAGCCAGGGGCTGAGAAACAGCCGGTAGCCCTTGACCACGCCGATCAGCAACGCACGCATCATGGAGCCACCTGCCCTGTCGCTGGTGCCTGCGCCGCGGCAGAGCGCCGCGCAGCGTAACCAAACAACTGCAGCAACTCGGCACGCACCGCCTGCTTGAGCGGGTCAGACGTGGCGCTGACGAACTGCTGGCGATCAAACGCGGAGCGCAAACGCACCACATGGGCCGCCTGCGGCAAACGGGCCTCGAACAAAGCCGCCACGGCATAAATCTGCCGCTTGATGGTGTTGCGGGTGACTGCACGGCGCGCCCAGCGCTTGGGCACCATGGCGCCCAGCCACACGTCAGACACGCCAAACAGGGCCTGCGACCCTTGCGCAGCCGGCAAGGAATCGAGCCCTGTGGGAGCAGTGCTGGCCGCTGCGGCGGCAGCGTTTCCGGCGTCCAGCACCAGACGGTGCAGCGCGAAATGCGCAGTGCGGGAGACAGTGCCTCCCGCCATGGCCGCCTGGAACTGCGGACGGGTTTTTAGCCGTTGCATGCAAGCACCCCGTTTGGAACCTGACGGCGCAAACCGGGGAGCAGGCCGGAGACCGTAACGGCCTTAGACGGCCAGGCGCTTACGGCCCTTGGCGCGGCGTGCGTTGATCACGGCACGGCCGCCGCGGGTCTTCATGCGAACGAGGAAACCGTGGGTGCGCGCGCGGCGCGTCTTGGATGGCTGGTAAGTACGTTTCATGATGCTATTCCTTGAGGTTCAGTTCCGGACTGCTGCGCTTGAACCCCGCCATCCGTGGCCGCAGCGCCCCTTGCGGGAATCGCACACAACCGACGACTGCGGAGCCCAAATTTCGGCGCGCCGGGTCAAATCACCCTGAACACATTCAGGGAAACCGAAAATTATCGCAGGCTTGACGCCGGCTGGCAATGCCCATCGTGTCATGGGCCTTTGCGAAAGACGCGAACGCACCCCCC
>DCVY01000178.1:6337-8026 GCA_002327945.1 Acidovorax delafieldii
CCCATGGGCCAGCCCGGCGCCGATGCCGGCCAGGGCCTGTGGCAGGCCTGCGTAGAGCAGCTCGCCCAAGACCTGCCCGAGCAGCAATTCAACACCTGGATCAAGCCCCTGGTAGCACAGGTGGCCGAAGACTTTTCCAAGGTCACGCTGCTGGTGGCCAACCGCTTCAAGCTCGACTGGATTCGCGCCCAGTATGCGGGCCGCATTGCCGCCTTGCTGGAATCCCTCTATGGTCAGTCCGTCACACTGGAGTTGGCGCTTGCTCAGCGGGAATCCGTTGTCCGCACTTACACCCGACCCGCAGCTTCCCAAGCCTCCACCCCGCCTGACGCCCCCAGCCACAGCAGCGATGAAGCCCAGGCGGGCGCCTTTCGCACCCGACTCAATCCGGCCCTGACCTTCGAGACCCTGGTGGAAGGCACGGCCAACCGCATGGCGCGCTCGGCCGCCATGCATGTGGCGGGCATGCCGGGGCATCTGTACAACCCGTTGTTCATCTACGGCGGTGTCGGCCTGGGCAAGACCCATCTGGTGCATGCGGTGGGCAACAAGCTGCTGGCCGACCGGCCCGACGCCAAAGTTCTCTACATCCACGCCGAGCAGTTCGTGTCGGATGTGGTTAAGGCCTACCAGCGCCGCACCTTTGACGAGTTCAAGGAGCGTTACCATTCGCTGGATCTGCTGCTGATCGATGATGTGCAGTTTTTTGCCAACAAGGACCGCACGCAGGAAGAATTCTTCAACGCGTTCGAAGCCCTGCTGGCCAAAAAAAGCCACATCGTGATGACCAGCGACACCTATCCCAAGGGCCTGGCCAACATCCACGAGCGGCTGGTTTCGCGCTTTGATTCGGGCCTCACGGTCGCCATCGAGCCGCCCGAGCTCGAAATGCGCGTGGCCATCCTGATCAACAAGGCCCGCGCAGAAAGCACCGAGATGCCCGAGGAAGTGGCCTTCTTCGTGGCCAAGAATGTGCGCTCCAACGTGCGCGAGCTCGAAGGCGCGCTGCGCAAGATCCTGGCGTATTCGCGCTTCAACCAAAAAGAAATCTCGATCCAGCTGGCGCGCGAGGCGCTGCGCGACCTGCTGTCGATCCAGAACCGGCAGATTTCTGTGGAAAACATCCAAAAGACGGTGGCCGACTATTACAAGATCAAGGTCGCCGACATGTACAGCAAGAAGCGCCCGGCCAGCATTGCCCGACCGCGCCAGATTGCCATGTACCTGGCCAAGGAGCTGACGCAAAAAAGTCTTCCGGAAATCGGGGAATTGTTTGGCGGCCGCGACCACACCACGGTGCTGCATGCCGTGCGCAAGATCTCTGGCGAGCGCCAGCAACTGACCGAATTGAACCAGCAGCTGCATGTACTGGAGCAAACGCTCAAGGGTTGATGCAGGTGAAGCAGACCCCCGGCAGAAACGCCCCGGTTAACGGGCAAAATGGCAGTTTGTGCGGCAGGGAGGAGGCACTATCTGTGCTGCTGTCCACGTACCGTCCCAAAAACCACAAGAGGTTGACATGATCGTCCTGAAGGCAACACAAGACAAGGTTCTCGCGGTATTGCAATCGGTCTCCGGCATCGTTGAACGCCGGCATACCCTGCCCATCCTGGCCAACGTGCTGATCCGCAAGACGGGCAACGCCCTGCAGCTGACGACCAGCGACCTCGAAATCCAGATCCGCACCAC
>DCVY01000178.1:8130-10165 GCA_002327945.1 Acidovorax delafieldii
CCGCAAAAGACGCTGAAAGACCTGCTGGGCCAGGTGTCATTTGCCATGGCGGTGCAGGACATCCGCTATTACCTCAACGGCATTCTGTTCGTGGCCGAGGGCAAACAACTGGGCCTGGTGGCCACCGACGGCCACCGCCTGGCCTTCGCCAGCGCCACGCTGGATGTGGAAGTGCCCAAGCAGGAAGTGATCTTGCCGCGCAAGACGGTGATCGAGCTGCAGCGCCTGCTGTCGGATGCGGGTGGCGACAACCAGCCCCACATCGAAATGCAGTTTGCCAACAACCAGGCCAAGTTCACCTTTGGGGGCATGGAGTTCGTCACCAAGCTGGTCGAGGGCAAATTCCCCGACTACAACCGCGTGATACCGCGCAACCACACCAACAGCGTGACCCTGGGCCGCGCGCCGCTGCTGGCCAGCCTGCAGCGCACCGCCATCATGACCAGCGACAAGTTCAAGGGCGTGCGCCTGAACCTGGAGCCCGGCATCCTGCGCGTGGCCAGCAACAACGCCGAGCAGGAAGAGGCCGTGGACGAGCTGGACATCGACTACGGCGGCGACACCATCGAGATCGGTTTCAACGTCACCTACCTCATCGACGCCCTGGCCAACATGGAGCAGGACATGGTGAAGATAGAACTGACAGACGGCAACAGCTCGGCACTGATCACCATTCCCGACAACAGCACCTTCAAGTATGTCGTCATGCCCATGCGCATCTGACACGCCCCACAGCAAAGCACTATTGTTTTGATAGCTTTTGGCGCTTACCAGATAAGCGCCAAAGCCCATTTTTATCATTGAACACATTGGAAACCGCCGGTTTCCACGGATCCAAGGCCCACCATGACCGCTGACAGCACGCAACCCGAGCCCACCGAGAACGGCTCCACCGGCAATGGTGAGCCCGTTGTGCAAAAAATCGACACCCACCAGGCCGGCGCCAGCGAAAGCTATGGCGAAGGCGCCATCACCATCCTGGAAGGGCTGGAGGCCGTGCGCAAACGCCCCGGCATGTACATCGGCGACACGTCCGACGGCACCGGCCTGCACCATCTGGTGTTCGAGGTGGTGGACAACTCCATCGACGAAGCGCTGGCCGGCCACTGCGACGACATCGTCGTGACCATCCACTCCGACAACTCGATTTCCGTCACCGACAACGGCCGCGGCATTCCCACCGGCGTGAAGATGGACGACAAGCACGAACCCAAGCGCTCGGCTGCCGAAATCGCGCTGACCGAACTGCACGCCGGCGGCAAGTTCAACCAGAACAGCTACAAGGTCTCGGGTGGCCTGCACGGCGTGGGTGTGAGCTGCGTGAACGCGCTCTCCAAAAAACTGCGCCTCACGGTGCGCCGTGAAGGCAAGGTCCATGTGCTGGACTTCAGCCAGGGCTTTGTGCAAAACCGCATCATCAACCAAGTGGACGGCGTCGAAGTCTCGCCCATGAAGGTCATCGGCGACACTGAAAAGCGCGGCACCGAAGTGCACTTTTTGCCCGACACCGAAATCTTCAAGGAAAACAGCGATTTCCATTACGAAATCCTGGCCAAGCGGCTGCGCGAGCTGAGCTTTCTGAACAACGGCGTGCGCATTCGCCTCAAGGACGAACGCAGCGGCAAGGAAGACGACTTTTCGGGCGCCGGTGGCGTGCGCGGCTTTGTCGAGTTCATCAACAAGGGCAAGACCGTTCTGCACCCCGCCTCGTTCTACGCGGCCGGCGAGCGCCCGGCCGAGACCTATGGCGGCATCCCCGGCACGCACATCGGCGTGGAAGTGGCCATGCAGTGGAACAGCGGCTACACCGAGCAGGTCCTGTGTTTCACCAACAACATCCCGCAGCGCGACGGCGGCACCCACCTGACCGGCCTGCGCGCCGCCATGACCCGCGTCATCAACAAGTACATCGAAGAAAACGAGTTTGCCAAAAAGGCCAAGGTTGAAGTGACCGGCGACGACATGCGCGAAGGCCTGTGCTGCGTGCTCAGCGTGAAGGTGCCCGAGCCCAAGTTCAGCAGCCAGACCAAGGACA
>DCVY01000037.1 GCA_002327945.1 Acidovorax delafieldii
CGGCTCGCGGCCTGCGTGCAGCCGTCGTCGGCGTCGCGCAGCGCGTACCAGTGGCGGCGCAGCTCGTCGGCAGCGCGCGCGTCGGCGCGGCCTTCGACTTCGTCGATCAGCAGCGCGTAGCAGCGCACCTCGTGGTCGTCGCCCATGCGGTAGCCGGGCAGAAACTGCGCAAACTGCGCCCACTCGCGCCGCTGGCCCAAAAGCAGCAGCCAGTCGTTGCGCAGCCGGTCTTCCTGGTAGGTGCCGGCGTAGCGCTGCAAAAAGTCCTGCACCTCCTGCGCGCTGGCTTCATCGAGGCGCGCGCGCAGCGCCCAATACGCGGCCCAGGGCTCGAGCGCATGGCCGCGCACCGCGGGCAAAAGCTGCTGCAGTCTTTGCTTGTCGCCCTTGCGGAACGCCTGCTGCATCTCGAGGATGGTGTCGTCACCGGGCCTGGGCGCTGGCACCTGCGCCTGCGCCAGCACCGCGCTCAGCGCCGCAGCGGCGACGAGCGATGTCAAAATCTTCGACCATTGCATGGGAGAGGATTATCCGATGGACAAAACAGCCCTGCGGCGCGCCCTGGTAGCGCAACGCCTGAATCTGCCCGACCGCGCGGAGCGCGTGCGCGCCCTGCAGCAGGTGCTGCGCATCTGGCTGCTCGGCCGCCCCGACACGGTGATAGGCGCGTATTGGCCCATCAAGGGCGAGTTCGACCCCCTGCCTGCGCTGCACCGCTGGAAGGAAGACGGCGAGTTGCAAAGCCAGCCCGTGCGCCGGCGCATCGGCCTGCCCGTGATCGACAAGACGCACAAGACGCTGAGCTTTCACGCCTGGTACCCCGGTTGCCCGATGGAAGAAGACGCCTACGGCATCCCCAAGCCCAAGGACACCGAACTGATCATGCCCACGCTGCTGCTCGTTCCCTGCGTCGGCTATGGGCCGGGCGGCTACCGCCTGGGCTACGGCGGCGGCTTTTACGACCGCACCCTGGCCGCGCTGCAGCCGCGCCCCACCACTGTGGGCCTGGGCTTTGCGCCGGGCTTCGTCGATGACTTCGAACCCGAGCCGCACGACCAGCCGCTCGACGCGATCCTCAACGACCATGGGGTGGTGTGGCCGGTGTAGATCGCTCGCCGCCTCTGCCCGCCTCCCACGCCAGCATCGCCAGCTTGCGCTCGGCGCCCCAGCGGTAGTTGCCTGCTGCGCCGTTTGCGCGGATCACGCGGTGGCACGGAATCAAAAAACCGATCTGATTGGCTGCCAGCGCATGGCCCACGGCGCGCTGGGCGTGNNGCCTCCCACACCTTGATCTGGAAATTGGTGCCACGCAACACCAGGTGCACGCGCCCTTTGGTGGGCGTGGCAGGGAAGACTTGATGCAGCAGATTCTGTGCGCCCGGATCATCCCGCTCCAAGTTGGCCCTCGGCCAGCAAGTGGCCAGCTCCGCCGCCATGGCTTCGTGGCTTGCGATCGAAAACGCGAAATGGCAAACCCCGCGCCGCGTCCAGCCAACCATGACCTCGCCAAAAGGGGATGCGGCAAAGCCGAAGGCTATGTTCACCCCCGCTCCTGCGGCCTTGACTTCGGCGGGTGTCATGGCTTCGCAGCTCACCATCAAGTCATGCAGGCGGCTGACGCTGCTCAGCCCAGCGTGTTCCGTGACCGACAAGGCATCGCGCGACGCCCGCAACTGCTGTTTGGCGTATTCCTTGGTCAGATACTGCAAAAAACGCTTGGGCGATATGCCCGCCCACTGTGCAAAAGTCCTTTGCAGGTGAAAGGCGCTGACATGCACGGCCGCAGCAATTTCTTCGAGCGAAGGCTGCTGCACGGCGTGCCCTCTGATGAAGGCGATGGCCTGCGCCACGAGTGCATATTGCCGGCTTTGCTCGGCGGATTGATCAAGCGGCATCGGGCTTCCTTTGCGGAAATACGGTGGAAATGGAAAAACCCGTCACCAAAGCCGTGCCCCACAACACCGACACACCGCCCACCTGGGTGTGCCAACCCACGTGCTCGCCCAGAAAGGTCACGCCCCAGAGGATGCCGAACACCGGGATGAGAAAAGTCACGGTCAAGGCAGGCGCGGCGCCAAGATCGGCGATCAGGCGAAAGTAAAGCAAATAAGCCACCCCGCTGCACACCACCCCAAGGGCCACGACCGACAGCGTGACGTGCAGCGGCGGCACGCCGGGCAGCGCGGGCGCATGCCAGGCGAACGGCGCCAGCAGCAGGGTGGCCGCCCACATGCTGCCGTGGGCGTTGGCAAAAGGCTCTACCGACCTGGCCATCTTCGTGTACGTGGTGGCGATGCCATACGGCATGAACAGAAACGAAGCGCCCCAAATGGCCGACAGAAGCAGCAGACGGGCGAGGCTGGCGGTGTTCATGGCATTGCTATGGGATAGAAGAAGGCGCCACGATAGCGGACGCATGCCCCTGCATCCATCCGATTCTTGCGCACTTGCAAGCGCGGGCCGCTTTGCCATCGGCTCGCCGCACAATGCAGAATCGGTGTTGGCTTTCGCGACACCCACTTCCAAGGAACCCGCCATGCCCAAGCTCTACATCGGCAACAAAAACTACTCCTCGTGGTCCATGCGCCCCTGGGTGCTGATGCGCCAGGCGGGCATCGCCTTCGAGGAAGTGAAGGTACGTTTCGACAGTTTTGCATCCGACTCGCAATTCAAGCGCAGCCTGCTGGGCATCAGCCCNNGGCAAGGTGCCCGTGCTGGTCGATGGCCCGCTCGTGGTGTGGGACTCTCTGGCCATCGCCGAGACCTTGGCCGAACAGTACCCGGACAAGCAGCTCTGGCCACGAGACCCTGCCGCCCGCGCGCAGGGCCGCAGCGCCTGCGCCGAGATGCACAGCGGCTTTACCGCGCTGCGCAGCCACTGCCCGATGAACATCGAAGCCCGCCTACCAGACATCGGCGCCATCGTCTGGCGCGACCAGGCCACCGTGCGTGCCGACGTGCAGCGTCTGGCAGAGCTCTGGAGTGCCTTGCTGCAGGCATCGGGCGGCCCGCTGCTGCTGGGCCGCTTCAGCATCGCAGACGCGTATTTCGCACCCGTGTGCATGCGCCTCATCACCTACGGCCTGCCCGTGCCGCCGCACATTGCCGCCTACGTCGAGCGCGTGCGTGCCCTGCCCGGCGTGCAGGACTGGATTGCCGACGCGCTGGCGGAGCAGGACTTCCGCGCATTCGAGGAACCCTATCGGCTGCAGCGCTGAGAACCGCGCTGCTCCGCCGCCCGGCAGCGCCGCCACTACACTTGCCCCATGCAAATCTACATGGTGGGCGGCGCGGTGCGCGATCAGTTGCTGGGCCGGCCCGTGAACGACCACGATTGGGTGGTGGTGGGCGCCACGCCCGAGCAGATGACGGCGCTGGGCTACCTGCCCGTGGGGCGCGACTTTCCGGTGTTTTTGCACCCACAAACGCGCGAGGAATACGCG
>DCVY01000097.1:0-3352 GCA_002327945.1 Acidovorax delafieldii
GGGCTATTTGCTATTATAAATATAGCTTATGGCGCTTATCCAGAAAGGGTTTGCGGTGATGTGGATTCCGCAATTGCCAGGAAAAGTAGCGCTACTCCAACGTGGCCGAGGGGCTGTGGCCGCCGAGCATGCGCGAGATGTCGACCGCAGGCAAGGCCTTGGCGAACAGCCAGCCCTGGTAGATTTCGCACCCGTTGCTGCGCAGGAACGCCAGTTGCGCGGCGTCTTCCACGCCTTCTGCCACCACCGGCAAGCCCAGGGTGTGGGCCATCGCGATCATGGCGCGCACCAGCACGGCATCGTGGTCGTTGTGCAGGACCTGGCGAATGAACTCGCGGTCGATCTTCAGGCGCGACACCGGCAGCCGGCGCAGGTACGACAGCGATGAGTAGCCGGTGCCAAAATCGTCCAGCGCAATGCCCAAGCCCAAAGCGCAAAGCCTGGTGAATACCTGGTGCGCCGTATCGGGGTCGGCCATGGCTTCGGTCTCGGTGATCTCCAGTTCGATCAGTTCGGCGCGCGTGCCGTACTGGGCGAGCAATTGCTGCAGCCTGGCTGGCAGCTGCGTCTGGCGAAATTGCTGCGCCGACAGGTTGACCGAGACGCGCACCGGTGTTCCATTGTCTGCCCATTCGGCAGCCTGGCGGCAAGCGGTCTCCAGCACCCAGTCGCCCAGTGGATGGATCAGGCCGGTGGACACGGCGACCGGAATGAAGCGATCGGGCGACACGGTCCCCAGCTCGGCATCGTGCCAGCGCAGCAGCGCCTCCACGCCCACAATGCCTCCCGTGCTCACATCCACCTGGGGCTGGTAGTGCAGTTCGAGGGCCTGTGTTTCAACGGCGCGTTTGAGCCGCTCGTGCATCTGGCTGCGTTGGGCCAGGGCTTCGCTCATTTCGGGACGGTACATGGCATGCATGCTGCGCCCTTGCGCCTTGGCCGCATACATGGCCATGTCGGCAAAGCGCATCAGCGTGCCCGAGTCGTGCGCATCGTCAGGGAACGCGGCAATGCCGATGCTGGCACTCAGGCTGACTTCACCCATCCTGAGCTGGCAGCGCGCCGACAGGCTGCGCTGCAGCTTCTGTGCGACCTGGAACACATGGCCCATCGATGGCACATCGGGCAGCAGCACTGTGAACTCGTCACCACCCAGCCGGGCAATCACATCGCCCGTGCGCAAACTGCTGCGCAGTCTGCGCGCCACCTCGATCAGCACCTGGTCGCCCGCCGCATGACCGTGGGAGTCGTTGATGTCCTTGAATTCGTCCAGGTCGAGCAGCAAGAGCGCCATCATCCGGCCGCTGCGCCGTGCCCGCTGGATGGCTTGCTCGAAATGCTGCATGAACATCCACCGGTTCACCAGCCCCGTGAGTCCGTCGTGCGTGGCCTGGTAGTGCATGTCTTCCTGCAGGCGCTTCATCTCGGTCATGTCGCGTATGTACACCACCACCGCCGAGCGGTCGTTTATGGTGTAGTGTCCCAGGGCGATGTCGACGGGCACCGACTGGCCGTCCTTGCGCAGCAGTTGCAGCTGGCTGACCATGCCCATGGGCCGCGAAACCGGGCGCAGAAAAAAACTCTTGACCAGATGGCTGTGCTTGCTGCGCATGTGCTGGGGCAGGAAAACGCTGACCGGCTGGCCTGTCAGTTCTTCGGGGGGGTAGCCGGTCAGCAACTCGGTGGCCGGGTTGGCCTTGAGGATGGTGCCGGTGTCGTCCACGATGAGGATGCCATCCGGCGCGGCGCCCAGCGCAGCCAGGGCAAAGGCTTCTTCGTTGGATGTCTGTTCCATCTCACACCCCTTGCCGGAACACCGACGCAGCCTCTTCAAGGTGCTGGGCCTGCTCGCCCAGCACCTGGCTCAGTTCGGTGTTGTGCTGCACCTGCACCGCATTGAGCTGGGTCATCTGTTCCAGTTGCGCCAGCGCCTGGTTGATCTGGGCCACGCCATGCGCCTGCTCCTGGCTGGCCAGGCGAATCTCTTGCATCATGGTGGCCACGCGCGCAACGACCTGGACGGCTTCGGTCAGCGTGTGGCCGGCCGCGGCCACGGTGCGGTTGCCCGCATCCACCTGCGCGGTCGATGCGTCGATGAGGTGCTTGATCTCCTTGGCAGCGTTGGCGCTCTTGATCGACAGGGCGCGCACTTCCGAGGCCACGACCGCGAAGCCTTTGCCGTGCTCGCCCGCGCGGGCCGCCTCGACCGCAGCGTTGAGCGCGAGGATGTTGGTCTGGAACGCAATGGAGTCGATCACGCTGGTGATGTCGGCCACCTTCTGGCTCGATGCCGAGACGCCGCGCATGTTCTCCTGGGCCTGCGCCACCATGGCTGCGCTTTGCGACGCCACCCGCACCGCCTGCGCCGCCATCTGCGCGGCCTGTGCGGCGGTCTCGCTGTTGCTGCCGATGGTGGTGGCCAGCTGTTCGTTGGCGGCGGCGGTTTCTTCGACGCTGGTGGCGGCCTCGTGGGTGCGCTGGGCCAGTTTTTCATTGCCTTGCTGCAGGTCGTCTGCACCGCTGCGCACACGCTCCACCTTGCCCTGGATGTCACCCACCAGCGAGACCAGGTTGAGCGACGCCTGTTCGATGCCGCGCATCACGGCGCCGATCTCGTCGCAGCGGTTCAGGAACAAGGGCGCGGCGCGCTGGCCGCTGGCCACCGCCTGTGCTTGCGCCACGAGCTGTTGCAGCGGCCCGTGCACCGCTGTGCGCAGCCACCAGCCGCCGAGTAGCATGGCCAGCGTCCACCCCGCCAGCGCAGGCCATGGCGATGCCTGCGGGCCACCCATTGACGCCATGCCGGCAGCGCCCGCCAGCCACCAGGCCGCCAGCCCCAGGCGCATGCGCGTGGCCAGCGACACGAAGCGCCAGCGCGTGTGCCAGCCCCTCAGGCTCTTGCGCACCACCTGGCCGCGCAGCAGGCCCAGTTTTTGGCTGCCTGTGCGGATCTCGCGGTAGACCTCTTCGTGCGCGGCCACGCTGTCGCGGTCGGGCCGGATGCGCACCGACAGGTAGCCTGTCACTTCACCCTGTTGGCGTATGGGTGCGGCGTTGGCGCGCACCCAGTAGTGGTCGCCATTCTTGCGGCGGTTTTTGACCAATGCCGTCCAGGTGCGACCACTCTGGATGGTGCTCCACATGTCATCGAACGCTGCGGGCGGCATGTCGGGGTGCCGCACCAGGTTGTGGGCCTTGCCATACAACTCGTCGCGCTCAAAGCCGCTGCAGGCGATGAAGGCATCGTTGGCATAGGTGATGCGCCCCTTCAGATCGGTGGCAGACAGCAAAGTCTCGTGCTCACCGACCGGGTACTCGCGCTGCGTGACGGGGCCGTTGTTTTTCATGGGGG
>DCVY01000097.1:3401-3827 GCA_002327945.1 Acidovorax delafieldii
TGCGGAAAAAGCGACACGGGCAAGGCTGGCGCGCCAGGCGCCCGCGTGGCGGAATGTGCCCGGTGGCTTATTGCAGCGGTGGGGAGCCCGGAGTCTTGATGTGCCGCACCAGCCTGGGCACATCGAGGTTGCAGTAATGGCGGCCGCAGCGGCCCAGGTCGCCATCCCGCTCAAGCCGGGCAAAGGCCCGGGTGATCGACTCGCGTGTGGTGCCCAGCAGTTCGGCCAGGGTGGTCTGGGTCGGCAGGCGCACACGCGGGCTGNNCGGGGCCGTTGTTTTTCATGGGGGGAGCTCTGGGGGGAACGGTATGGGTGCTTGGAGAAACCACCGGGCTTCAACACGGCGTCGTGGAAATTTATTCTGGGAAGTAACCGTGTCGAGCGATAGCGGGCATTTACCAGTTTGCCCAGAACCCGCATCTGATG
>DCVY01000097.1:3984-8139 GCA_002327945.1 Acidovorax delafieldii
AAATGGCTCTCGATCGCATGCGCCACTGCATCGAACATGTGGTTCAGAAAAGCCGGGTCGTCCAGCAGCCCACTGCGCTGCAATGCTGCGGCAGACAGCTCGCAATAGCGACCGTCCAGAATGCCGATTTGCGTGACCGGATTCGCCCNNCATGCCGATCGCCTGGCTTTCGCCGTAGCGCGACTCCCGGCGCAGCATGGTGGCACCCGATTTGATGATGCGGATGGCGGTGGCGGTCGATCCTTGCGCCTGCAGCACATCGCCCGCGCGGAAGCTGTGTTCCCTGATTTGAAGTTCGGCCCATTGATCGCACCGGATGCGGGCCACCGGGCATGGCTGCCGTGCCGCGCAGTGCCGGCAGTTACGGGGCGCCAGCGCGGCGGCATCTTTCGCATCTGTGCAGAGGGCTGTCATGGCTGGCCCAGACGGATGGGGGTGGGCATCGGCAAGTGGGCGGCGGGCGTGTACATGGGTCCGGCAAAGCGCACGTTGTCGTGCAGTGGATGGGGGCGAATGATTCGCTCGTCTGCCAATCACACGCACTCTCGTCAGCCCCTTCGGCGAAACCTCCGAAATCGTGGCTGCAAATGGGGTGCCCGCCGGCGGCTTGTAACACAATTGTAATTAATTGCCATGCAAGTGCGCCTGTGCGCCGACACAAAGGTGGATGCGATGGCTGCACGCTGCTCCCAAAAAAGCCTGGAACCCGGTTGGGGCAGAGGCCCATCAGGGGCAACGCACTACAGTGGTGGCCATCACGACGGCTTTTTTCACCCACCAAGGCACTGCATTCCCATGCCCCAGGTCTCCCCCAACCCCGATATCCCGCTGCAGGGCTGGCGTCTGCGCCTGTACACCACCATCTTCGAGGCCGACACCCGCGCCGGTCGCCTGTTTGATGTCACGCTGATCGTCACGATCCTGCTGAGCATTGCCGTGGTGGTGGCCGACAGCGTGCCCGCGCTGCACCAGCGCTGGCAGCGGCAGTTCACCTGGGCTGAATGGGGCTTCACCGCGCTGTTCACGCTCGAATACATCGCCCGCCTGGCCTGCACCCGGCGGCCGCTGCGTTATGCCACCAGCTTTTTTGGCGTGGTGGACCTGCTGGCCCTGCTGCCCACCTACCTGGCCCTGTTGCTGCCGGGCGCCCATGCACTGATCGATGTGCGCGTGTTGCGCCTGCTGCGCATCTTCCGGGTGTTCAAGCTCACTTCCTATCTGACCGAGTACCGGGGCCTGGGCCAGGCGCTGCAGGCCAGCGCCCGCAAGATCATTGTGTTCATCACCGGCGTGCTGATGATCGTGCTGGTCATGGGCACGCTGATGTACGTGGTCGAGGGGCCGGTCAATGGGTTTTCCTCCATCCCCACCGCGGTGTACTGGGCCATCACCACCATGACCACCGTGGGCTTTGGCGACATCACCCCCAAAACCGACCTGGGGCGCTTCATCGCCTCGGTCATGATGCTGCTGGGCTGGGGCACGCTGGCCGTGCCCACCGGCATCGTGACAGCCGAGATGGCCTCGCAGCGCCTGTCTGCAGCACCTGCGCCCACCACCCGCACCTGCCACGAATGTCTGGCCGAAGGGCATCTGCCCGAGGCGCTGTACTGCCTGCACTGCGGCACCCGCCTGCCGCCATGGCAGCACGAGCCCCGCCTTTGAGGCGGCATGCGAGCCAGCGTGCATGGGGCGTTACGGTTTTGGCGGGTGCTGCACAGTACACTTTGCCCTTTTGGCCCCACCCGCGGTGTGCCTGCCCGGCGCACCATGGCGCGCCCTCCATCCCTGCAACCCCACCATGGCCTTTGACACGGCGGCGCAAGCCCGCACCAGCTTTGACCTTAAAAGCGCCTCGCTGCCCGTGGTGGCCGTGGTGCTCAAGACCGCCGACGCCGCGCAGTTTGCCGCTGATCTGGCCGAGCGCGTGGCCGATGACCCGGGCTTTTTCGACAACGATCCGGTGCTGATCGACCTGGCCTTGGTGCGCGAAGCGCCCGAACCCATCGACTTTGCCGCCATCACAGCGCAGCTGCGCCGCCACAGCACCTTGCCGGTGGCCGTGCGCGGCGGCAGTGCCGCCCAGATGGCGGCGGCGCGCGCCGTCGGCCTGGCCGCAGCGCCCGACGCCCCACCGGCCCGCGCCGAAGCGCCCACACCCGAAGTGCGCGAGGTCATCCGCGAGGTGGTGCATGAGGTCGAGGTGGTGCACGAGGTGGTGCGTGAGGTGCCCACGCCCGGCCCCGGCACCGTGGTGGTCGATAAACCCCTGCGCTCGGGCCAGCAGGTCTATGCGCGCGGCGCCGACCTGGTGGTGATGGCCGTGGTGAGCTTTGGCGCCGAAGTCATTGCCGACGGCAACATCCATGTTTATGCCCCGCTGCGTGGCCGCGCCATTGCCGGAGCACGCGGCAACACCGGGGCGCGCATTTTTTCTACCTGCCTGGAGCCGCAGCTGGTCTCCATCGCGGGCATCTACCGCACCACCGAGACCGAGTTGCCCGCCGACGTGCGCGGCAAACCGGCGCAGGTGCGGCTTGACGGCGAGAAGCTCATCATCGAGCCGCTGGCCTGAGTTCTTATTTCATTTCATTCGTACCAACCCCACAGAGAATCAGCAACACATGGCCAAAATCGTCGTCGTGACCTCCGGCAAGGGTGGCGTGGGCAAGACCACCACCAGTGCCAGCTTTGCCTCCGGCCTCGCCCTGCGCGGCCACAAGACTGCCGTGATCGACTTTGATGTCGGTCTGCGCAACCTCGATCTCATCATGGGCTGCGAACGCCGCGTGGTGTATGACCTGATCAACGTGATCCAGGGCGAGGCCAACCTGAACCAGGCGCTCATCAAAGACAAGCAGTGCGACAACCTGTTCGTGCTGGCCGCCAGCCAGACGCGCGACAAGGACGCGCTCACGCAAGAGGGCGTCGAGAAGATCCTGACCGACCTTGCCGGCATGGGTTTTGAATACATCATCTGCGACTCGCCCGCCGGCATCGAAAGCGGCGCGCTGATGGCCATGCACTTTGCCGACGAGGCGCTGCTGGTGACCAACCCCGAGGTGTCGAGCGTGCGCGACTCCGACCGCATCCTGGGCATGCTGGGCAGCAAGACCCGCCGCGCCATCGAGGGCGGCGAGCCGGTCAAGGAGCACCTGCTCATCACGCGCTACAACCCCAGCCGCGTGGAAGATGGCCAGATGCTGAGCCTGGAGGACATTCAGGACATCCTGCGCATCAAGCTCATCGGCGTGATTCCCGAGTCGGAAGTGGTGCTGCAGTCGTCCAACCAGGGCTCGCCCGCCATCCACGCCCAGGGCACCGATGTGTCCGAGGCCTACAAGGACGTGATCGACCGCTTTCTGGGCGCCACCGACAAGCCGCTGCGTTTCATCGACGCCGAAAAGCCCGGCTTCTTCAAACGCCTGTTCGGGAGCAAATAAGCCATGGCGTCATTCCTGTCCTTTTTGCTGGGCGAAAAAAAGAAGACCGCCAGTGTTGCCAAAGAGCGCCTGCAGATCATCCTGGCGCACGAGCGCAGCGGCCGCAACGCTGCCGAGCCCGACTACCTACCCGCGCTGCAGCGTGAGCTGGTGGCGGTGATCTCGAAATACGTGAAGATCAACCCGGACGACCTCAAGGTGCACCTGGAACGCCAGGACAACCTCGAAGTGCTGGAAGTCAAGATCGAGCTGCCCGAGGCTGCGCGCTGATTTAGGTGAAATAGGGCGTTAGCGCCCTGTAGGTAAGCGCTCGCAGCTATCAAAAAAGAAATAACCGCGTCTCAGCGCGCGTGCTTCGCAAACTTCCCTGCAAAGGCCTGGGCGATGCTCAGGCCACGCTGCCCGGGCACCAGGGTGGCTGTCTGGCCCGCTGCAATGCTGCCCGGCTGCTCCACCGCCAGGTAGTAGCCACAGCACCCGGCGATTGCCATGGCGCGCGCCGCTTGCGGGAAACCTATCACGGCATTGAACTTGTAGCAGGGCTCGCGCGGCGCCGTCACGCGCAGCACGCAATCGGGAAAATGCAGCCGGTCGCCCACGTACACATCTTGTTCCAGCAGGCCCTCGACCGTGAGGTTTTCACCCAGGAAGCCCGGCGGCAGGGGCTCGTCGAACAAACTCACCCCGCGCTCGCGCCGCTGGGTCCGCCAGA
>DCVY01000207.1:0-5063 GCA_002327945.1 Acidovorax delafieldii
GCGCAAAGCGCCCGCGCGTTCTGGGCCGAGCGCAGCCAAGGCCCGAGTGGATGTTCGAATACCGGGTTCCCTTCAGGATGCGCCGAGGAGCGCAGGGCTTGGGTCGGGCGTGTGCCGAAGGACACACGCCTTCGTCATCTGACTCGCTGCGGTTGTTTGAGCGAAGCGCGCAGCGCGTAGCAAGTTCCGCAGCGCGACCCACGCACGAGCACCGCAAGTTGCCCGCAGCGAAGCGAAGGGACGCAGCGTGTAGGGTCGCCCTTTCTTTGCTTACTTTCTTTCGGCGAAGCGAAAGAAAGTAAGTCGCCCGCCGGGGCGAGACGGCCTCCACCCGCAGCAAACACACCGCATCAGCTATCAAATCAATGGCCAAAAACCGCAGACCTATCCAGCACAAAAAAACCAAAATCACCCCCCAGACCGCGCAAGCAGCATCGCATCCCCATAGCTGAAAAACCGGTACTCCTGCGCAATCGCATGCCGGTACAACCCCATCACATGGGTATAGCCCGCAAACGCGCTCACCAGCATCATCAGCGTGCTCTTGGGCAGGTGAAAGTTGGTCAGCAGCAAATCCACCACCTGAAACCGAAAGCCCGGCGTGATGAAAATGTTGGTGTCGCCAGACAGCTGGCCCGAGCGGGCCCAGGATTCGAGCGTGCGCACCGTGGTCGTGCCCACCGCCACCACGCGCCCGCCGCGCTGGCGGCAGCGCTCCAGCGCGGCCAATGTGGCCAGGGGCACTTCGTACCACTCGCTGTGCATCTGGTGCTCGGCCAGGTTTTCGGTTTTGACGGGCTGGAAGGTGCCGGCGCCCACATGCAGGGTGACGCTGGCGCGCTCGACGCCGCGCGCGGCCAGGTCGGCCAGCACGCCCTCGTCAAAGTGCAGCGCGGCGGTGGGCGCGGCCACGGCGCCGGGGTTGCGGGCAAACACGGTCTGGTAGCGCTGGCTGTCCTCGGCCCTGTCCTTGGCGCTCTGGGGGTCGTGGTCGGTGTTCTGCTGGCGTTCGATGTAGGGTGGCAGCGGCAGGTGGCCGTGGCGCTCCATCAGCTCCCAGGGCGATTCGCCGGCGGGGCCGTGCAGCGCGAAGCGAAACAGCGGGCCGTCTTCGGTGGGCCAGCGGCTCAGCAGCAGGGCATCAAACCCACCCGCGCGGCGTCCGCCGGCCATGTGCACGGTGCTGCCGGGCAGCGGTTTTTTGCTGACCTTCATGTGGGCCACGACTTCATTGCCCATACCCCCCGTGCCACCCGTGCCACCCGTGCCATTGCCTGCCGCGGCGGGCAGCACGCGCTCGATCAGCAGCTCTAGCCTGCCGCCGCTGGCCTTCTCGCCAAAGATGCGCGCCTTGACCACGCGCGTGTCGTTGAACACCAGCAGGTCCCCTTCGCGCAGCAGGCCGGGCAGCGCGCGAAAGATGCGGTCCACGGGCTGCATGGCGCGGCCGTCAAGCAGGCGCGAGGCGCTGCGTTCCGTGGCGGGGTGCTGGGCAATGCGTTCAGGGGGCAGCGAAAAATCGAAGTCGCTGAGGGTGAAGGTGCGGGCGCCGCCGCCAGGGTGATCGGTCATGGAGCTTGAGGACCGGACAGGTCCGTGCCAAGAAAAAGGATGAAAAAAAGGGGGGCGGCGATTTTGCCACGCCCATCAGGGGGCGCGCATGCTGGGCATTCGGGGTACGGCACCCATTGGCGTTGCGGCATTGCGCTGGGCCACCTGCATGTCAGCAGGGCCGCACGATGACCAGGGGTTGCAGCCGGTGCACGTCGGCAGCCTGGGCCAGCGCGGTGCCCGGTGACAACAGGGCGGCTGCGCCGGCGGCCACGCCCCAGCGCAGCGCCTCGGCGGGTGCATCGCCACGGTCCAGCGACCAGACCAGCGCGGCCAGAAAGCAGTCGCCTGCGCCCGTGGTGCCGGTGGCGGCAGGCACGTTCAGGGCCGGTGCCTGCCAGACACCGTCGCGCGTGGCCAGCACGGCGCCTTGCTCGCCCACCGACAGCGCCACGATCTCTGCCTGGCCCGCGTGCACCAGCGCCTGTGCGGCTGTGCGCCATTCTGCGGCGCTGGCGAGGGGCTGCTGCAGCACCTCGCGCAACTCCCGCAGGCTCGGCTTGACCAGGGTGGTGCCCGCCTTGAGCGCCGCCGCCAGCGGCAGGCCCGAGCTGTCCACCGCCACGCGTGTGCCGCGTGCGCGGGCGCCGGGCGCGAGGCGGGCATAAAAATCAGGGGGCACGCCGGGTGGCAGGCTGCCGCTGGCAATCAGCCAGCGCGGTGCGGTGGTCAATGGGGTCAGCGCATCCAGGCAGGCCTGCCACTCCGCAGTCTGCAGGGTGGGGCCGGGCAGCACGAAGCGAAACTCCTGGCCGGTGGCGGTTTCGACCACCGAAAAATTTTCTCGCGTGTCGCCGGCAATGGGCTGGATGGCGGTGGCCACGCCCTCATCGGCCAGCAACTGGCGCATTTGCGCCCCCGCCGCGCCGCCCGCCAGGGCCCAGGCCTGCACATCGCTGCCCAGCCGGTGCAGCACGCGGGCCACATTGATGCCGCCGCCGCCCGCAAACCGCTGCACGGGGCCGCAGCGCAGCTTGTGCGTGGGGGTCACGCGGTCGGTGGTGGTGGCCAGGTCGAGGGCGGGGTTGAGGGTGAGGGTGATCAGTGCGGGCACGGTGATGGAGGGGTGGGTGCAGGCTGGCATGGTAGTGCTTCCGAGCGGCCATGGCGTCGCGCTGCGATGGCGAGCCTTGTGGGTGATGTTGCGGTGGGGTGCCCAGGCATAGCGCTGCGAGGGCGAGCGACAGTCCGCCAATCAATAGCCCCGGGGCGGGTGACCCATAATCCAGTCGCGTGTTCGCAGCCCCGGCACCCCAAGGGATTGCCACCACGTTGAATGGCCCGCCGCGCCGGGCGCGATCAATCCCTTTCCCTGCCACAAGGAGCCTGTTCATGCCGCTTGTTGTTTTCAACCAGAAAGGGGGGGTGGGAAAATCCACCATCACCTGCAATCTGGCCGCCATCAGTGCCAGCCAGGGCCTGCGCACCCTGGTGATCGACCTGGACCCGCAGGGCAACTCCAGCGCCTACCTGCTGGGCACCGCGCCCGCCGAGGAGCAGCCCAGCGTAGCCACTTTCTTCGACGAGACGCTGAGCTTTCGCATGCGGCCGGCGGCGTTGTCGGAGTTCATCGTGCCCACGCCGTTCGAGAACCTGCACCTGATGGCGTCGAGCACCCGCCTGGACGAGCTGCAGGGCAAGCTCGAATCGCGCCACAAGATTTACAAGCTGCGCGAGGCGCTGGCGCAGCTGGGCCAGGATTACGAGCGCATCTACATCGACACCCCGCCGGCGCTCAATTTCTACACCCGCTCGGCGCTCATGGGCGCTAACGGCTGCCTGATTCCGTTCGACTGCGACGATTTCTCGCGCCAGGCGCTCTACACCCTGCTGGCCAACGTGCAGGAGATCCGCGCCGACCACAACCCCGGCCTGGTGGTCAAGGGCATCGTCGTCAACCAGTTCCAGCCGCGCGCCAACCTGCCCGCGCGCCTGGTGCAGGAGCTGGTGGACGAAGGCCTGCCCGTGCTGCAGCCCTACCTGCCCCAGTCCATCAAGGTGCGCGAGTCGCACCAGCTGGCCCGGCCCATGATTTATCTCGACCCCCGGCACAAGCTCACGCAGGCGCTGGTGGCGCTGCACGACGGCCTGTCAAACGGTGGGCGCAGTACTGGGTAAAAATGCAGGGATGCCCTCGCAGCCCGCCGCCGTTGTTGCCGCACCCTCTCGCCCCGCCGCTACGGCGCTGACGGCGCCACAAAAGGCGTTGCTCAAGCTCGGCCTGGCGCGCCCCATCGACCTGGCGCTGCACCTGCCGCTGCGCTACGAGGACGAAACCCGCATCACGCTGCTCAAGAATGCGCGCGAGGGCGACACCGTGCAGATCGAGGCCACGGTGACGGCCAGCGAAGTGCAGCTGCGCCCGCGCCGCCAGCTGCTGGTGCAGGTGGACGACGGCAGCGCCACCTGCGAGCTGCGGTTTTTTAGCTTCTACCCCTCGCACCTCAAAACCCTGGCCGTGGGCGCGCGGCTGCGCATCCGGGGCGAGGTCAAGGGCGGGTTCTGGGGGCGGCAGATGCTGCACCCGGCGTTTCGCGCTGCCGGTGGCGCGTTGCCGGCGGCGCTGACGCCGGTGTATCCCACCACGGCGGGGCTGCCCCAGCCGTACCTGCGCCGGGCCGTGGTGGGGGCGCTGGGCCAGGTCGATCTGTCCGACACGCTGCCCCCCGGGGTTGATCCGCCGGTTGCGCAGCATGTGCTTGAAAATGGGCTGCAGGGCTTGTACAGCCTGCGCGATGCGCTCACCTTTTTGCACCACCCTGCGCCCGATGTGGCGCTGTCCACGCTGGAGGACCACAGCCACCCGGCCTGGCAGCGACTGAAGGCCGAGGAGCTGCTGGCGCAACAGCTGTCGCAGCAGCAGTCGCGGCGCGAGCGCGACCGGCTGCGGGCCCCGGTGCTGCGCCCCCAGCGTGCGCACGATGGCGCGCTGCCCCTGCACGAACAGCTCATGGCCGCTTTGCCGTTCGACCTGACCGCGGCCCAGCGCCGCGTGGGCGAAGAAATCGCCGCCGACCTGGCCCGCCCCGTGCCCATGCACCGCCTGCTGCAGGGCGATGTGGGCTCGGGCAAGACCGTGGTGGCTGCACTGGCGGCCTGCCTGGCCATGGACGCAGGCTGGCAGTGCGCACTGATGGCGCCCACCGAAATCCTGGCCGAGCAGCACTTCGCCAAGATGATCGGCTGGCTCGACCCCCTGCTGGCCGTATGCGGCCGCAAGGTGGCCTGGCTGGTGGGCGGGCAAAAAAAGAAAGAGCGCACCGCCATGCTGGCGCTGGTGGCCAGTGGCGAGGCCGCCCTGGTGGTGGGCACGCACGCCGTCATCCAGGAGCAGGTGCAGTTCAAAAACCTGGCGCTGGCCATCATCGACGAGCAGCACCGCTTTGGCGTGGCCCAGCGCTTGGCCTTGCGGCAAAAGCTGGCCGCCGGCATCGCCGCCGGGCCGCCCCAAG
>DCVY01000207.1:5091-13040 GCA_002327945.1 Acidovorax delafieldii
GTGGCCTGTATGGAGCCGCACATGCTCATGATGAGCGCCACGCCCATCCCGCGCACCCTGGCCATGAGTTATTACGCCGACCTGGATGTGTCGGTCATCGACGAGCTGCCCCCGGGGCGCACGCCCATCGTTACCAAGCTGATCGCCGACAGTCGCAAGGACGAGGTCATCGCGCGCATCGGCGCCCAGGTGGCCGCAGGGCGGCAGGTGTACTGGGTGTGCCCGCTGATCGAGGAAAGCGAGGCGCTGGACCTCTCTAATGCCACCGCCACGCACGCCGACCTGAGCGAGGCCTTGCCCGGTGTGATGGTGGGCCTGCTGCACTCGCGCATGCCCACGGCCGAAAAGAAGGCGGTGATGGCGCTTTTCACCAGCGGCCAGATGGGCGTGCTGGTCAGCACCACCGTGATCGAGGTGGGGGTGGATGTGCCCAATGCCTCGCTCATGGTCATCGAGCATGCCGAGCGCTTTGGCCTTTCGCAGCTGCACCAGCTGCGCGGCCGGGTGGGGCGCGGCGCCACGGCATCGGCTTGCGTGCTGCTGTATGCCACCAACGACAGCGGGCGTGTGGGCGAAACCGCCAAGGAGCGCCTCAAAGCCATGGCCGAGACCAACGACGGCTTCGAGATCGCCCGGCGCGACCTGGAGATTCGCGGCCCCGGCGAGTTCCTGGGCGCGCGCCAGTCGGGTGATGCACTGCTGCGCTTTGCCGACCTGGCCACGGACTCGCACCTGCTGGAATGGGCGCGCGAGCTGGCGCCGGTGATGCTGGACCGCCACCCGGAGTTGGCGGCGCGGCACGTGGCGCGCTGGTTGGGGGGAAAATCGGACTATCTCAAGGCATGACATGAAACATCCCCTGCATCGCTTCGCGCCTTTGCCCTCAGGGAGGACGACGGCCTTTGCTGGCCGTTCTCGCCAAGAGCGGCGCGCCAGTTGCGCAGGCCACAGGCGGTGCGCGCCGCATCAGACAACCGGATCGACATGGGTCAACCACTGACGTGGCCCGCAGGAACACACCATGACCCTCACTGAACTCAAGTACATCGTTGCCGTGGCGCGGGAGAAGCATTTTGGCCATGCGGCCGATGCCTGCTATGTCTCGCAACCCACGCTGTCGGTGGCCATCAAGAAGCTCGAAGAAGAACTGGATGTGAAGCTCTTCGAGCGCAGCGCGGGCGAGGTGACGGTGACGCCGCTGGGCGAGGACATCGTGCGCCAGGCGCAAAGCGTGCTGGAGCAGGCGGCGGCCATCAAGGAAATCGCCAAACGCGGCAAGGACCCGCTGGCCGGGCCGCTCACGCTGGGGGTGATCTACACCATCGGCCCCTACCTGCTGCCCGACCTGGTGCGCCACGCGATCACGCGCACCCCGCAGATGCCGCTGATGCTGCAGGAGAACTTCACCGTCAAGCTGCTGGAGATGCTGCGCACCGGCGAGATCGACTGCGCCATCCTGGCCGAGCCTTTTCCGGACACCGGCCTGGCTGTGGCGCCGCTGTATGACGAGCCCTTCATGGCGGCCGTGCCCAGCACGCACCCGCTGGCGGCCAAGAAGTCCGTCAGCGCCGCAGAACTCAAGAGCGAAACCATGCTGCTGCTGGGCGCGGGCCACTGCTTTCGCGACCATGTGCTGGAGGTCTGCCCCGAGTTCGCCCGTTTTGCCAGCAATGCCGAGGGCATCCGCAAGTCGTTCGAAGGCTCGTCGCTGGAGACCATCAAGCACATGGTGGCCGCCGGCATGGGCGTGACGCTGGTGCCGCGCCTGTCGGTGCCGCGCGATGCACTGCTGACCGTGTCGCGCCGCCGCAAGAGCGACGAGACCTATATCCGCTACCTGCCCATCCGCGAGGAAGACGGCGGCCCGCCGCCCACGCGCCGGGTGGTGCTGGCCTGGCGGCGCAGCTTCACGCGGTATGAGGCCATCGCCGCGCTGCGCAACGCCATCTATGCCTGCGAGCTGCCGGGCGTCACGCGGCTGTCATGACCTGATGCGACCGTGTCGGCAGGATGCAACAGGGGTTGAATGGCGGTGGTGCCGTGCGGGCGCGGTGACCTGCGCTACAGTGGGCGATTGCGCCGCACACCGGCTTGCCGGCACCCGCAGCGCTTGTTCCACGCGTCCATTCCAGGAGAAATGACATGGCCAAAGCTTCCAGCAAAACCACCGCACCGGGCATCAACATCGGCATCAGCGACAAGGACCGCGCAGCCATCGCCCAGGGCTTGTCGCGCCTGCTGGCCGACACCTACACGCTGTACCTCACCACCCACAACTTCCACTGGAACGTGACGGGCCCCATGTTCAACACGCTGCACACGATGTTCATGGCGCAGTACACCGAGCTGTGGAACGCCGTGGACCCGATTGCCGAGCGCATCCGCTCGCTGGGCCATGTGGCGCCGGGCTCGTATGCCGACTTCGGCAAGCTGGCCAGCGTGCCCGACGCGCCCAGCCAGCCGCCGAAGGCACTGGACATGGTGCGGGTGCTGGTCGAAGGCCATGAAGCCGTGGCTCGCACCGCGCGCAGCCTGTTCCCCCTGGCCGACAAAGCCGGCGACGAGCCCACGGCCGACCTGCTGACACAGCGCCTGACGGTGCACGAACAGCAGGCGTGGATGCTGCGCTCCTTGCTCGAAGACTGACACCCCACGGCGCCGGGTCTGCGTCCGCGGCTTTGGCGCCCGGCAGCGGACCCCACCATGGGGCCGTGACCCGAAGAGAAAAGCACCATGCCATCTGCCATCCACCCGGGCCCGGGAGTCGAGCTCGAAATCAAGCTGGCCTTGCCCACCTCCGACCCCTCGGGTCTGGCCCAGCAGTTGGCGCGCCTGCCGGCCCTGGCGCGGCACAAGAGTGTGCACCAGCAGGTGGACAGCATCTATTACGACACCCCCGCAAAGTCCTTGCAGGCCCAGCGCATGGCCCTGCGCCTGCGGCGTGTGGGCGGGGACGACGCGCCGCAATGGCTGCAAACCTTCAAGACCAGCGACAGCAGCAATTCGGCATTGAGTCAGCGCGGCGAATGGGAGGTGCCGGCGCCAGGGGCCGCGCTGGTGCAGGCTGCCCTGCAGGCCGCGCCGCCCTGGCAGCGCCTGGACCCTGATGGCACAGTGTTCGCCGCGCTGCAGCCGTGCTTTCGCACGGCATTCGAGCGAACGGCATGGACGGTGCGTCAGAGCGATGGCAGTGCCATCGAGGTGGCGCTGGACCTGGGGCAGATCACCTGCGGGCAGCGCAGTGTGCCGATTTGCGAGCTGGAGCTGGAGCTGCTGGCCGGAGCGCCCGCCGCGCTGTGCGATCTGGCGCGACAGATTGCGGGGCACATCGCCGTGCTGCCGCTGGCGGCCAGCAAGGCGCAGCGCGGTTATGGGCTGTGCGATGGCAAGCTGGACGCCCCGCTGCGCGCCCGCCCGCAGCAACTGGGCAGCGAGGTCTCGTTGCACGGCATGGTGCAGCCCGTGCTGGGCGAGATGTTTGCCCAGTTCGCCGCCAACCTGAACGCCTTGGTCCATAGCGACGATCCGGAACTGGTGCACCAGGCACGCGTGGGCTGGCGGCGTTTTCGCAGCGCCTTGCGCCTGTTCAAGCCGGCCGTGCCGGTGCAGCAGATACCCGCGTGGCCGCAGATGCAGCCCATGCTGGTCTCGCTGGGCGAGTTGCGTGACCTGGATGTGGCGTGCACGCAAACCCTGCCCACGCTGCAAAACGCCTTTGTGGCTGGAGATGCCGGGCGGGCAGGGCTGTGGCAGGCGATGGAGCAGGCATTCCAGCAGGCCGTGCTGCGCCAGCGCCAGGCGCTGCGCAGCGCATTGCAGGAGCCGGCGGTGGGCGCTGCTTTGCTGGCCATCACGCTGTGGCTGGACGAGTTGAGTCGGCCGCAGGCCTGGGGGGAATCGCAGGACCTCCCTGGCAAAACCGTGCGCCACTGGGTGCGCCAGCGCATCACGCGGCTGCATGCGCAATGGAAAAGGGCGCTGCGCGACAGCTCCCATGCCGAAAGCCAGCACCGTGCGCGCATTCTGGCCAAACGCCTGCGCTACAACATCGAAGCGTTGCGCCCGCTCTTGCCCGCCCGCGCACAGCGCTGGCTGCAGCAGGCAGCCCAGGTGCAGGCGGGAATAGGCGCATCGCGCGATGTGTTGCAGGCCGGGGTGCTGGCCCAGCGGCTGGCGGTGGACCGGGGCATTGTGGAGTTTCTGCGCGGCTTTGCCGCCGGGCAGGCCGGCGTGCCAGCGGCGGCGCCGACTCCGCCGGCGCAGGGTGGCGTATAAAGCGCCTTTTCCCGGCTGGCCCGCCATCGCGCGCGGGCCCCGCCGCTCGCCGCATTTTTGCTGCCGTCCTTTCTTCGCCCGTTCTGTCCGTTTTCCGTTGGTTTCAGCATGACCCCTTCCCCGCGCAGCCGTTTTTCCCTGTACCTTGACCTGATCCGCTGGAACCGGCCTGCCGGCTGGCTGGTGCTGGTGTGGCCCACGCTCAGTGCGCTGTGGGTGGCGGCGGGCGGTTTTCCGGGCTGGCATCTGCTGGCGGTGTTTGTGCTGGGCACCATCCTGATGCGCAGCGCCGGCTGCTGTATCAACGACGTGGCCGACCGCGACTTCGACCGCCACGTCAAGCGCACGGCGCAGCGGCCCATTACTTCGGGCCAGGTCTCGGTCCAGGAAGCCTTGGCCGTGGGCGCGGTGCTGTCGCTTGTTTCGCTGGGGCTGGTGCTCACCACCAACTGGGTGGCGGTGGCCTGGTCGGTGCCGGCGCTGCTGGTAACCATTCTTTATCCGTTCACCAAACGGTTTTTTGCCATGCCGCAAGCGGTGCTGGGCATTGCCTTCAACTTCGGCATTGTGATTGCGTTTGCCGCCGTGCAGGGTGAGGTGCCGGCCATGGCGTGGCTGCTGTGGCTGGGCAACCTGTTCTGGGTGCTGGCCTACGACACCGAATACGCCATGGTGGATCGCGACGACGACCTGAAGATCGGCATGAAGACCTCGGCCATCACACTCGGGCGCTTCGATGTGGCGGCCATTATGGTGTTCTACCTGCTGTTCCTGGGTCTTTGGCTGGCAGCGCTTGCACCGCTTGCGCTGGGCGCTATTTTTGACATGGCCATTGCAGCGGCGCTGGCCCAGGTGGCATGGCACTGGTGGCTGATCCGCACGCGCACGCGCGAGGGGTGTTTTCGGGCGTTTCGCATGAACCACTGGGTGGGGTTCACGCTGTTTGCCGGCATTGCGGGTGGCTACCTGTTGCATTGATTTGCTATTTCTTAAATAGCATGTGGCGCTTACAAATCAAGCGCTTCAAGCTATTTCGATTTTATTTTCCAAACTCGTCACCCAGCTCGTGCGCACGCTGGCGTGCGGCCTGCATGGCGTGCACAAATTTGTCGCCCACCGCGTCGTGCTCCATCGACTGGATGGCAGCGTAGGTGGTGCCACCCTTGGAGGTGACGCGCTGGCGCAGCACCGCCGGTGTTTCATCGGAGCGGCGGGCCAGCTCCGAGGCGCCCACAAACGTGCCGACCGCCAGCTGGTGGGCCTGCGCTGCGGTCAGGCCCATGCCGGTGCCGGCGCGGGTCATGGCTTCCAGAAAGTAGAAAACATAGGCCGGGCCCGAGCCCGACAGCGCTGTGACGGCGTCCAGCAGCGGCTCGTCATCCACCCACAGAAAATCGCCCGTCGTGGCCATGATGGCCTCGATGCTCTGGCGCTCTGGCGCGCTGACGGACGGGCGGGCATACAGCGCGCTCATGCCTTTGCCCACCAGGGCGGGCGTGTTGGGCATGGTGCGCACGATACGCTCGCTGCCCAGCCACTGGGCAATGCTGTCCGAGCGGATGCCGGCGGCCACGCTCAGGTGCAAGGCGTCTGCCGTATGGGGCCTTGCCTGGGCGGCCGCGTCCTTGAAGGTCTGGGGCTTGACGGCCCACACCACGATCTGCGCACGCTGCAGGGCGGGGCCTGCTTCGGACTGGGCTTGGATGCCGTAGGTCTTGCGCAGGGCTTCGCGCGCCTCGGCCCAGGGCTCGACCACCTCGATCTGGCTGGCCAGATGGCCACGGTGGATCAGCCCGCCAATGATGGCGCTGGCCATGTTGCCGCCGCCGATGAAGGCGATGGTGGGAAGCTGCGGGGAGGTGTCGGGGGTCTGGCTCATGGTGTGGCGGCGGTTCAGCGGTCGGGCCTGCGATGGTATCGCGCGGCAGCCCGGGAGCGGGCCAATGTCGTCACTCCAGCGTGGCCTGGCGCACCGCGTGTTCCCAGCGTGTCATCAGCTCCTGGGCGCGGCCCGCGCTCAGCGTTGGCACAAAGCGGCGGTCGGCGCGCCACAGGTGGGACAGTTCTTCGGTGCTGCGGTAAACACCGCTCGACAGGCCTGCCAGGTAGGCAGCGCCCAATGCGGTGGTCTCAATGACGGCAGGGCGCACCACGGGAATGCCCAGCAGATCGGCCTGGAACTGCATGAGCAGATCGTTCACGCAGGCGCCGCCATCGACGCGCAGTTCGGACACGGGGGCGCCGCCAGCTGCCACCGCGTCCCGGCCCATGGCCTGCAGCAGCGCGGCGCTCTGGTAGGCGATGCTTTCCAGTGCGGCGCGCGCAATGTGGGCCAGCGTGGTGCCGCGCGTGAGGCCTGTGATGGTGCCCTGGGCATCGGGCTTCCAGTACGGCGCGCCCAGGCCTGTGAAGGCGGGCACCATCATCACGCCGCCCGCATCGGGCACGCTTTCGGCCAGGGCCTGGACCTCGCTGCTCGAATCAATGGCGCGCAGCCCGTCGCGCAGCCACTGCACTACGGCGCCGCCGACGAATACACTGCCTTCCAGGGCGAATTGGGCTTGCACTCCCGTCTGCGCCGCACTGGTGGTGAGCAGGCCGTTGTGCGATGTCTGAAATTTGTCACCCGTGTGCATGAGCATGAAGCAGCCCGTGCCATAGGTGTTCTTGGCCATGCCCGCCGTAAAGCACGCCTGGCCAAACAAGGCGCTTTGCTGGTCGCCCGCCACACCCCCGATGCGGATGCCGTGGCCCAGCAGGTCGGGGGCAATATCGCCAAAATGGGCGCTGGAGGGCTGCACCTCGGGCAGCAACGCTTTCGGGATGTGCAGCAGGGCCAGCAGTTCATCGTCCCACTGGTTGGTGTGCACATTGAAGAGCATGGTGCGCGAGGCATTGCTCACGTCGGTCATATGCACCTGGCCGTGGGTGAGCTGCCAGATCAGCCAGCTGTCCACCGTGCCAAAGGCCAGCTCGCCGCGCTCTGCTGCCTCGCGCGCTCCCGGCACATGGTCCAGCAGCCACTGCAGCTTGGTGGCCGAGAAGTAAGCGTCCACCAGCAGCCCGGTCTTGGCCTGGATGGTGGCCGCGTGGCCTTGGCTTCGCAGCTGGACGCAGGCGGGCTCTGCGCGGCGGTCTTGCCACACGATGGCGTGGTGCACCGGCTGGCCCGTCTTGCGGTTCCACAGCACGGTGGTCTCGCGCTGGTTGGTGATGCCCACCGAGCGCACGGCGCTGGCGGCAATGCCGGCCTGGGCGAGTGCACCGCGGGCCGTAGTCAGCTGGGTGCGCCAGATTTCCAGCGGGTCGTGCTCCACCCAGCCGGGCCGGGGGTAGATCTGCGGCAGCTCCCGCTGAGCCTGGGCAACGATGCGGCCATGCGCATCAAACACGATGCTGCGAGAACTGGAGGTGCCTTGGTCGAGTGCGAGCAGATAGGTCATGGCGGGTCAAGGATATCCGTGCATGCCGGCAGTGGAAACAAGGGGTGCCCGCATGCTGCTGCCCATGGACAATCGCATCCTATGACCCTTGTTTCTGCCCCCTGCCCACGCGGCGCGAGGAATTGCCGACCCGCCTGGCGCAGGCCCGCAGTTTCGATCTTGCCGTCATTGGCGGTGGAGCAACCGGGCTGGGGGTCGCGCTGGGCGCAGCGGCCCGTGGGTTCAACCTAA
>DCVY01000043.1:0-4378 GCA_002327945.1 Acidovorax delafieldii
AAGCCTAACTCAATATAGGGAGACACGCCCGTGTCTCCCTAACATCGGGGTTGTCGCCCTAACATCGGCAAGTAACACCCGCGCAAACCCGCTTGCAATAAGGCTTGCAGCCGATATACTGTATGAATGAACAGCCATAACATCCCCAGAAAAACCAGCGTGCCGGTTTTTAAGTCAACCCGGCTGCTGGATCAGTTGCGTGAGCAGATTCGCTACCTGCACTATAGCCTCAGAACCGAAGAGGCTTATGTGTATTGGGTCAAAAATTTCATCCGGTTTCACGGCCTGAAGCATCCACGTGACATGGGGCAAGCCGAAATTGAATCGTTCTTGACGTATCTAGCCACACAGCGCAAGGTGTCCGTTTCGACCCACCGGCAGGCTTTGAGTGCGTTGCTCTTTCTGTATCAAAAAGTGCTGGGCGTTGAAGTGCCATGGATGGATGACTTGGCGCGGCCAGTGCCAAAAAAGCGCATTCCCGTGGTGTTGACGCGCGCCGAAGTTCAAGCAGTGCTGGGCAATCTTGACGGGCAGCACAAACTGCTGGCCTCGCTGCTTTATGGCTGCGGCATGCGCTTGATGGAAGGTTTGCGCCTACGGGTCAAAGACGTTGACTTTGACCGCAAGGTCATCATCGTGCGCGATGGCAAGGGCAGCAAAGACCGGGTGGTCATGTTGCCGCAAAGCTTGGTTGCCGCACTCAAAGACCAGTTTACTCACAGTCATGCCTTGTGGGCGCAAGACCGTGCGATACAGTTACCCGGTGTAGAAATGCCGTTTGCCCTGGATGCCAAATACCCCAAGGCGGGTCAAACCTGGAGTTGGCATTGGGTATTTGCACAAGCCACGTTGTCCACCGACCCGCGCAGCAAAACAGTGCGCAGGCATCACGCTTATGACCAGACTTTTCAACGTGCTTTCAAGCAGGCGGTGCAATCGGCATTGATTTTGAAGCCAGCCACACCGCATACCTTGCGCCACTCGTTTGCCACCCATTTGCTGCAAGCGGGCACCGATATTCGCACCGTGCAAGAGTTGCTGGGTCACTCGGATGTCAGCACCACCATGATTTACACCCATGTGCTCAAGGTGGCCGCGGGCGGCACGGCCAGCCCGCTGGATGCGCTCAGTAGCCTGGTGTCATGAATGACCGCTCCCGCTGCAAACCCATCGGTAGGGGTGGCAATGTCAGTTCAAGGCATAGCGGTCCTACGTCAAGACGCTTCGGACGATGGTAGCGGGTCGAAAGGTCCAGTTCAGCGGACCTCACCATGGATTCAGAGTTCAATTTCATCTGGTAAACCCCGCACTTCCACGCGGCGCCCATCATCGAAGACTCGCCGCGAGTGCCATGTCTCGACGGGATTTAAACCGACCGTACAAAATCGGCGATAGACGCGTCTGAAGCCAACACGCTATTGCCAATCAATGCGTTCCAGTGCGCTTCCGAGCCATGGACCATGCGCCATTCATGCAAACGCCGGGTCAGCAATGGCAGGTCGTATTCTTCGGCAATGCCAATGGCGCCGTGCAGCGCATGGGCCATGGAGGCAACCAGCACCGCCGCCTCGCTGGTGCGGGATTTGGCCATGGCAGCGGCGAGCAAGGAGGGCGTGGTCGCGTCGGTACGGAAAGCCGCTTCGGCGGCTATCGAGGCAGCAGCCACATGTTCGGCCATGACGCTCAACTGGTGCTGCACCGCCTGGAACTTGCCCAGGGTTTTGCCGAACTGGATGCGGTCATTGCAGTATTGCAGTGTCATTTCAAACACGCGGGTCATGGCCCCGCTGAGCAGGGCGGCGTGCAAGGCCGCCGCGAACGCCGGCAGCAGTGGGCCAGCGCCGGGCACATGCGTCGCGACGCTTTCATCGGGCCAGCGCAGGGTGGCCGTCAGGCTCCCGTGCACGCCAGTGCTTTGGCGCTGAGCCGCCACGCAGGGCAGCAGCAACAAGGCATCGCCATCTCGGGCCAGCACGAAATCCGCGAGCATGCCGTAGGGCGTCAGGGGGCAGCTGATGGTGCCATCTGACTGACGATGGAATGCAGCGGCCAACGTGACCATGCCGACCGGCATCGCATGCGAAGCCAGCAGCGCGCGCGCCACGATAGTCTGGGCCACTGGCACAGGCACGGTGTAGCGCCCGAAGCTGCGCAGTATAGGGAACAGATCCGCCAGCGGAAGTTCTGCGCCGCCATTGGCCTCGGACGCCAGCAGTTCGAGGAAGCCGGCGCCTTGCAGCGCCTGCCACAGCTTAAGCGGCGAGCCGCCCGCCTCAATCGCGCGCACCACGGCGGGCGTGCACTGGTCCTGGAGGATATTTTCAATCGCTTGTGCAAACATGGAATGCTTTCGTTTTCAACGCAGGCCCAGACCGCGCGCGATCATGCCGCGCAGGATCTCGCGCGTGCCGCCGCGCAGGGAATAGGTGGGCGCCATCTGGCTCACATAAGCCACGGTGCGGTACAACTCGGCATCGACCAGGGCGTCCGGGTCCATGGCGATGGCGGCTTCGATCACGGCGGGAATGCTCTGCTCGAATTCGGTGCCAATGTCCTTGACCAGGGCCGCTTCGACCAACGGGCTTTCCCCGTTGACGAGCTTGGCCGTGACGGCGATCGACATGTTGCGCAGCGTGGCCAGGTGCGTGGCGAAACGCCCGATGGTGGCGGCATGGGCCGAGGCCGTCGGTGTCTTGCGCAGGCAGGTGATCCAGTGCTCTAGCAGCACGATGCTGGAGTACACCCGCTCCGGGCCGCTGCGCTCGAAGGCCAGTTCGGCATTGACTTGCGCCCAGCCGCTGCCTTCATGGCCGATCAGCGCGTCGTCGGCCAGCAGCACGTTGTCGAAAAATACTTCCGAGAAATGCGCGTCCCCCGTNNGACAAGCCTTTTTGCCGGTCCTGCGGCTCGCCCGACGAGCGCACCAGGGCGATCATGTAGTGGCAGTGCTGCGCGTTGGTGGTCCATACCTTGCGGCCGTTCAAACGCCAGCCGCTTGAGCCGTCAATTTGGCAGCGCGTGGCCCGGGTGCCAACACTGGCGAGGTCGGAGCCAGCATTGGGTTCGCTCATGCCGATGCAAAAGAAGGCTTCGGCGCTACAAATTTTGGGCAGATAGAACTGGCGTTGCGCCTCGGTGCCGAACTTGAGGATCAGGGGCCCGCTCTGGCGGTCGGCGATCCAGTGCGCGGAAACCGGGGCGCCGGCGGCCAGCAGTTCTTCCACCAGCACGAAGCGCGAGAAGGCGTCCAGGCTGGCACCGCCGTAGCGCGCCGGCAAGGTCACGCCGACCCAGCCCCGTGCGGCCAGCTTCTGGCTGAAAGCGGCATTGAAACCCATCCAGGAGCGGGCCCGGATGTCGGCGGGCGCCGGCTCCAGGCTGGATTGGAGAAAGGCCTTCACCTCGGCGCGAAACGAATGCGTCTCGGCGGGAAGGGTGGCGAGCCGGAAAGCGGACAGTAGGTTGCTCAAGAAATTTTCCTCCGTGGGATTCTTTCACCGCCGAGTCGAGGCACCGCCCGAGGCGATGCGTCAGACCAGGCTGCGATGCATCAGATCGGACTGCGCTCCACCAGCTGGGCGGAAATAATCAGGCGCTGCAATTCGTTGGTGCCCTCGCCAATGCACAGCAGCGGCGCATCGCGGTAGTAGCGCTCGACGTTCATTTCTTTCGAGTAGCCATAAGCCCCGTGGATGCGCAAGGCCTCCATCGAGTTCTCGACCGCCGCCTCGCTGGCGAACAGCTTGGCCATGCCGGCTTCCATGTCGCAACGCTGGCCCGCGTCATACGCCTTGGCGGCCTGTTCCACCAGCAGACGCGCCGCCTCGGCCCGGGTGGCCATGTCGGCCAGCTTGAGCTGGATCGCCTGGTGTTCGCAGATCGGCTTGCCGAAGGTGCGCCGCAGTTGGGCATAGGCGACCGACTCCTCCAGGCAGGCGCGCGCCACACCCACGCCGCGCGCAGCCACATTGATGCGCCCGAGCTCCAGCCCGCCCAGCACATGCTTGAAGCCCTGCCCTTCCACGCCACCGACCAGGTTGGCGGCCGGCACGCGAAAGTTGTCGAACACCAGCTCGGCGCTGTCGATGCCCTTGTAGCCGAGCTTTTCCAGCTTCTTGGTGGACGTGAAGCCGGGGCCCTTCTCGCAGATGAACAGGCTCATGCCGCGGTGGCGCGGTTGCGCATCGGGGTCGGTCTTGACCAGCACGGCAAAGGCCTGGCCATGGATGCCGTTGGAGATCCAGGTCTTGGTGCCGTTGATGATGTAGTCGTCGCCGTCGCGGCGCGCCACCGTGCGCACCGCCTGCAAGTCGGTGCCGCAGTCGGGTTCGGTCAGTGCCAGGCCGCCGCGCAGTTCGCCGCTGGCAAAGCGCGGCAG
>DCVY01000043.1:4418-5903 GCA_002327945.1 Acidovorax delafieldii
TCGCGCATGCCGGCCACAATGTCGGCCGGCCATTCGTCGGCGTGTTCAAGGCGCTGCGCCACCGGCTTGATCTCGCGGTCGGCAAAGCGCTCGACGGCGTCGAGCACCATATTTTCTTTTTCGGCATCGAAGGCGATGGGCTGGCTGGTATTCATTGAAAGGCTCCGGAGGCGTTGGAATGGGTCAGGGTATGCGCCAGCGTGGCGGCGTCTTCGGCGCGATCGGCTGCCAGTAGCGCATCGCGCAGGCGCAGCGCTTGATCGCGCGGCAATGCCAGTCGCGCATTGCCCATGAATTTGGCTTCGATATCAGCGGCCGTGATCGGCCGGCCCGGCGCGCCGCGGTGCGCGGCCTCGCGGTGGCGCAGCTCGCGCCCNNTCGCCGGAAAAGAAGGTGGGGTAGTCGGCATCGGGGTCGGCCAGGTGCTCGATGCGGTCGGCCAGCGCCTGCACCTGCGGATCAGCCAGGTTGGAAGGATCCAGTTCGGCCAGCCCGAGCTGGCCGCGCAGCAGCGCCACGGCGACCAGATGGTGAATGCTGAACTGCGACTCGTACACATTGGCCGGGCGCCGCTTGGCCGCCACCGGCTCGCACACCACCGGGTGCACCCCTTGCGGCAGCAGCACCTGCACCGAGGCGATCTCGTCAGCGCGCAGACCGGCGGCGCGCAGCGCCAGCGCGGCATCGATGCTGGCGTGCGTGAAGTGGCAGGTCGGGTACAGCTTGACCGCCACTTCGAGCAGCTCCCAGCGCTCGCCCAGGCCGCGGGTGCACAGTGACAAATCGGCGTTCAGGCCGCGCGCGGCCAGGTGGCTGGCGTACAGACCAAAGCGCCCTTCATAAGGCTGCGACGGGCCGCGGAATCCGGCACCGGCCAGCGCTGAGGCAGTCAGACCGCTGACACCGGCCCAGCCCGGGTGCATGCGCTTGGTCCAGGCGCCGTCGCTCAGAAACTCCATGCTGCCGGACGCCATCGACAGCACCACGCCTTGTGCGTGCGCCAGGCCCGCCTGATCCAGCCCCATCAGCTTGCCCGCCGCCAGCGCACAGCCAAAAGCGCCCACCAGGCCGGTCGGGTGAAAGCCAACGTCATGAAAGCCGCCCCGCGCCGCCGCACCCAGACGGGCCGCCACCTCCATCGCAAGCACATAGGCCGTGATCATCTCGGCCCCCGTGGCGCGTCGTTGCGCAGCCAGACCCAGCGCCAGCGGAAAGGCGCTGGCACTGGGGTGGGTGATCGCGCCAGGGTGGGTGTCGTCGAAATCCAGCCCGTGCACCAGGATGCCGTTCATCAGCACCGCATCGCGCAGCGGCAGCGGGGCAAAAGCGCCCATGACGGCGCTGTCACCCGCGCCGCCCAGGGCGTGCAAGCCGCGGTAAGCGCAGTGCGCGAAGTCGTGCTGGGACGAGGCCAGGGCGATGCCCAGTGCGTCGAGCATCAGCAGCTTGGCCTGTTCGACCACGGCTGCGGGCAGCATGCCGGGC
>DCVY01000043.1:5989-7775 GCA_002327945.1 Acidovorax delafieldii
CAGCCGCGTGAGGTACTGCGGGTCTTCCGCAGCACAGCGCGCCGACCAGGCACGGTTGTTCTCCAACAGAGGGGCCAGGCTGGAGATGGCATCTCCCCGCAGCGACATCAGCGCCCCTTCCACACCGGCTTGCGCTTCTCGGCGAAGGCACGCGGACCCTCCTGCGCGTCCTCGCTGGCGTAGGCGGCACGGTAGATGTTGTGGGCCAGTGCCATGCCGGCCTCGCAGCCGGCGCTCATCGCCGCCATGATCGATTCCTTGCCCGCCATCACCGACAGCGGCGCGTTGTCGCGGATGCGCTCGGCCAGCGCGGTGGCGCGGGCGCGCACCGCATCCGGCGTGTCTTCAAGGTAGTTGATGAAGCCCAGTTGCTTGAAGGTTTCGATCGGATACAGGTCGCCGGTCAGCACCATCTCCATCAGCATCGGCTGCGGCAGCATCCACAGCAGGGGAATGGCCCAGGGGCTGCCGCGCCCGGCGATGCGGGTTTCGGTGATGCCGACCTGCGTGCCCTTCAAGCCCACGCGCAAATCCGAGTTCAGGCTCAGCATCATGCCGCCGGCAATCAGGTGCCCGGTCATGGCCGCGATGATGGGCTTGGCCACGCGGCGCTGGCGTCCGTGAAACGGGTCCTTCATCTTGGTCAGGATGTCCACGCCTTCGTCCTTCTTGACACGCGAAGCCTCGCGCAGGTCGAGCCCGGCGCAAAAAGTGCCGCAGTCGGCAGAAGTCAGGATGGCCACGCGCACGTTTTTATCGGCATCGACCTCGCCCCACAGATCGTGCAGCCGGTTGGCAGCGGCCGGAGACAGCGCGTTACGCATCTCGGGGCGGTTGATCTTGACGGTGGCGATGCCATCGCGCACGTCATACAAAACGGTTTCTGCGTCACTCATGTTTTATCTCCAGGTAAACGATGGCTTGGCTTTCACATGCGGCCGCTGGCTTGTTGGCGCCCTGGTTGCGTGGCTTGCGACGTGGTCCATTTCACGCGTTGTAGACCCTGTCGCCGTCTCTGCGCGCAACGGCGGAACGCACCAGTTCTTGCGTCAACTGCTCCATCCACTGGTCGATGGGAACCGAAGGAACAAAGCTCTGGTGAATGCGCTGGAAGTAACTGGTGTTGGCGGCCCACTCGACAAAATCAGCAAAAGGCAGTTGCTGCTGCTCCAGCAGTTTGAACTTCAGCAACACCTTGACCGCGTGNNACCGGGCCGTGGCCAGGAATGACCCAGCATGGGTCAAGCCGCTCGATCAGGTCGAATGTGGCGGCCACTTCGGCGAATGCGGCGTCGCCCTCAAGCTCCGGAAACACCACGCCGAAGCCTTTTTCCCACAAGGCATCGGCCGAAATCAAGGTGCGGGACCGAGGCTCAAACAGAATGATTGAATGGGGATCATGGCCCGGTGCCGCATGGATTTGCCACGCCGTATCGGCCAGCTGAATTTCCGTGCCCGGTGACAAGATGCCGTCGAACTTGAAGCGGGGACAAAATTGCCCGGTGGGCGCATAGCTCAATGCGACCGGGTCCCAGTCCGAAACAAAGGATGCATGGCCGGGCGGAATGAGGGTTTGAAGTTCTGGGTAATTGCGCTGGAGGGCGGCATTGCCGCCGCAGTGGTCGCTGTGCAGATGCGTATTGAGCAGCAAGTCCAGCGGCCGCTGCTGCAAAGCGGCGCTGACCAGCCCGGTGGTTTGTTCCGCGTGCGTGCCGTAGCCACTGTCAACGAGTGCGCTGGACTGTGCTCCGATGAACAAAATACTGTTCGAAGACAGCCAGCCGCG
>DCVY01000043.1:7853-9345 GCA_002327945.1 Acidovorax delafieldii
CATCAATCACGAGAAGGGCCTTGGGGCATTTGAACGGGCTGAGTTTTTGCCGCAGCCTGGCCAGCACCTCGTCGGTGTCGATGGTTTCGCCGGGACGCAGCGTGACCACCGCCGTCACGGCCTCGCCCCAGCGCTCATGCGCCAGCCCCACCACAACCACTTCAGCGAGTTTGGGTTCGACCGCATACAGGGCTTTCTCGACCTCGATCGAAGCAATGTTCTCACCCCCGGACTTGATGACGTCCTTGTAACGATCCTCGAACCACAAAATGCCATCGGTGTCGAAATGCCCCACATCACCCGAATGGAACCAGCCGTGCATGAACGCCTCCTGGGTCGCCTTCTCGTCATGCAGGTACTCGGTCAGCAGGTGCGGGCTGCGATAGACGATCTCGCCCACCTGCCCCCAAGGCAGCAACTGGCCCCTGTCATCCATGATGCCAACCTGCACATTGATCGATGGCATGCCCACCGCGCCCGGGTGCGACAACTGATGCTCAGGGCGAAAACAGGTCGAGGCCGGGCTCATTTCAGTCTGGCCGAACATCAGCGAAAGCTCGCAGCCAAACACATCCATGAGACGGCGCAGGTCGTCGTCGGGCATCGGCGCCATGGCATAGACGGCTCGCCGCAGGCTAGACACCGTGCGCGGACGCTGCTGTTGCTCCTCCAGCATCGCGCGGTACATCATTGGCAGGCCGAAAGTCATGGTGATCTGCTCGGCGTCGATCAGATCAAGCAGTTTTTTTGCATCAAAGGCTTCAAGGATGTAGAGCGTGGCGCTCGATGCAATGGTGGGCGTGCAAAAGGCATTGAGCTGCGCGGTATGAAACATCGGCATCATGGCCGCGACCCGGTCACTGGCCTTCATTTCGAGATCAATGACAACGCCCAGGGTTTCAAGATAAATGGCCAGATGGTTACCAACCACACCCTTCGGTGCCGAGGTCGTGCCGCTGGTATAGAGGTAGGACAGCGCAGCCCGGTCGTCCACCAAAACTTCCGGCTCGGTGGCAGGCTGACCGGCCCCGAGCTGCTGCAGCGACAGCGACTCGATGCGCTGCGGCAGGCCCGCGTCCGCTGGCACCGGGCCTTCGATCGCAATCACCTCGCGCACACCGGGCAGCTCATCGAGCACCAGCGCCAGCTCGCCCAGCCAGCGCTGCTGCGCCACCACGCCGCGCACCCGCGCATGGCCAAGCACATAGCTGAGTTCGCCCTGGCGCCAGAACAGGTTGAGCGGCGTGCAGACCACGCCAATCTTGGCGCAAGCGTAGTAGGTGACGAGAAACTCGATGCAGTTGCCCGACATCAGGCCGAGCGCGTCGCCGGGGCGGTAACCCAGCGCAACAAGCCCGTGGGCCGAGCGGTTCACCCATTCGTTCAATTCCCGGTAGCTCAGGCGGCGCGCCCCTTCGACCAGGGCGGTGCGGCCCGGCGTGCGGGCGGCGCTGCGTGTCAGCATGTCGCCAACATTGACGCGCCGGCTCAG
>DCVY01000235.1 GCA_002327945.1 Acidovorax delafieldii
TTCAGGTGCGTTCATGTCAAATTCCACGGGGTGCGCACAGGTGGAAATCGGTGGCTTGCTGCAGGCGGTGGGCCGCATTCAGAAGGCGGGATTCGGCGAAATAGTTGCCGATGAGTTGCAGCCCCACGGGCATGCCGCCTTCGCCAAAGCCCGCGGGCATGCTCATGCCGGGCAGGCCGGCCAGCGATGCGGGCAGCGTGAAGATGTCGGCCAGGTAGTCGGCCAGCGGGTCGTTGCCGTGCTCGCCCAGTTTCCAGGCCACCGTGGGGGCCACGGGGCCGGCGATCAGGTCGCACTCCTTGAAGGCGTCCTGGAAATCGCCCGCGATCATGCGGCGGATTTTTTGCGCCTGCAGGTAGTAGGCATCGTAGTAGCCATGGCTCAGCACGTAGGTGCCGATCATGATGCGGCGCTTGGCTTCGTCGCCAAAGCCTTCGGCGCGGGTCTTCTTGTACATGTCCACAAGGTCGGTGTAGTCCTTGGCACGGTGCCCGAACTTCACACCGTCAAAGCGCGAAAGGTTGGACGACGCTTCGGCCGGGGCGATGATGTAGTAGACCGGAATGGAGAGCTCGGTGCGCGGCAGGCTGATGGGCACGAGCTTGGCCCCGAGCTTTTCATACTCCTTGAGCGCGGCATCCACGGCGGCGCGCACGTCGGGGGCGAGGCCTTCACCAAAAAACTCGGATGGGATGCCGATGCGCAGGCCGTCAATGGAGTCATTCAGCGAGCGGCTGAAGTCTTCGGCGGGTACATCGAGCGAGGTCGAGTCGCGGTCCGGATCGGGGCCGCACATGCTGGAGAGCAGCAGAGCGCAATCCTCTGCGTTATGGGCCATGGGGCCTGCCTGATCGAGGCTGGATGCGAACGCGATCATGCCGTAGCGGCTGGCGCGGCCATAGGTGGGCTTGATGCCGGTGATGCCGCAAAACGATGCAGGCTGGCGGATGGAGCCGCCGGTGTCGGTGCCGGTCACGGCCGGCGCCAGGCGCGCGGCCACGGCCACAGCGCTGCCGCCCGAGGAGCCGCCGGGGATGCGGCTGTTGTCCCAGGGGTTGCGCACGGGAGCCGGTGCATCAAAGCCCACGGGCGCCACGGCCGAATTTTCGTTGGCCGAGCCCATGGCGAACTCATCGCAGTTGAGTTTGCCCAGCGTGACGGCGCCGGCCTCGGCCAGTTTGCGCACCACGGTGGCGTCAAAGGGCGACTGGTAGCCCGCCAGCATCTTGGAGCCGGCGGTGCTGGGGAAGTCGCGCGTGACGAAGATGTCCTTGTGCGCAATGGGCACGCCTTCCAGCGCGCCGGCGGTGCCAGCGGCAATGCGCGCGTCAGCCGCCCTGGCCTGGGCCAGGGTGGCGTCTTCGTTCAGGGCGACATACGCGCCCAGGTTTTGGTGCGCCTTGGCGCGAACCAGGAAATGCCGGGCGGCCTCAACGGCAGAAAATTGCTTGCCGCGCAGGCCTGCAGCCAGCTCGGCAACGCCCAGATCGTGCAGGGCTTGGGTGGTGGTCGTGGTCATGTGGGCCTCACTCGATCACTTTGGGCACGAGGAACAGGCCGCGCTCGACGGCGGGTGCACTCTTCTGGTTGGCTTCGCGCTGGTTGGGCTCGCTGGCCACGTCCTCGCGCAGGCGCAGGGACACGTCCTGGATGGTGGCGACGGGGTGCGCCAGGGGCGTGAGGCCCGAGGTGTCCACAGCCCGCATCTTTTCCACAATGTCAAAGAAGCCGTTCAGCTGAGTTAGCATGCGCTCACTTTCGGAGGGGGTCAATTCCAGTCGTGCCAGATTGGCGATGCGACCGATGTCCTGGGGTGTCAGTGCCATAAAGGAAAATGGGTGGGAAACCGGAAGTAAAACTGTGATGTCGGTCAAGCCGGAGGGAGTTATTCACAGGGGATGGGGTATTATCCCGGCTTTGCCGCAATACCCTCTTACCACCCGGTCATTGTGCGAAAAAAGCGAAATTTGACCCCCACCCACTCCCTGACACACCCCGCGACGGCAGGCCGAAGTGCATGCCGTGCCTGAGAGGATTTTTGAATGTTCGGAGCTTTCCGTCGGTATTTCTCCACCGACCTCGCCATTGATCTTGGCACCGCCAACACCCTGATATTCGCCCGCGACAAAGGCATTGTGCTCGATGAGCCTTCTGTCGTCGCCATCCGCCACGAGGGCGGGCCCCACGGCAAGAAAGTGATTCAGGCCGTCGGTCGTGAAGCGAAGGCCATGCTGGGCAAGGTGCCGGGCAACATCGAAGCCATCCGGCCCATGAAAGACGGCGTGATTGCCGATTTCGTGATCACCGAGCAGATGATCAAGCAGTTCATCAAGATGGTGCATCCACGCACGCTGTTCACCCCCAGCCCGCGCATCATCATCTGCGTGCCCTGCGGCTCGACCCAGGTCGAGCGCCGCGCCATCAAGGATGCGGCCGAAGCGGCTGGCGCCACTGCCGTTTACCTGATCGAAGAGCCCATGGCCGCCGGCATCGGTGCGGGCTTGCCCGTGTCAGAAGCCTCGGGTTCCATGGTGGTGGACATTGGCGGCGGCACCACCGAGGTGGGCGTGATCTCGCTGGGCGGCATGGTCTACAAGGGCAGCGTGCGCGTGGGCGGCGACAAGTTCGACGAAGCCATCATCAGCTACATCCGCCGCAACTACGGCATGCTCATTGGCGAGCCCACGGCAGAAGCCATCAAGAAGAACATCGGCTCGGCTTTTCCCGGCTCCGAGGTCCGCGAGATGGAAGTCAAGGGCCGCAACCTGAGCGAAGGCGTGCCGCGCAGCTTCACCATTTCTTCCAACGAAGTGCTGGAAGCCCTGACCGACCCACTCAACCAGATCGTTTCAGCCGTGAAGAACGCGCTGGAGCAGACCCCCCCCGAGCTGGGCGCCGACATTGCCGACCGCGGCATGATGCTGACCGGTGGCGGTGCCTTGCTGCGCGACCTGGACCGCCTGCTGGCCGAGGAAACTGGCCTGCCCGTGTTGGTGGCCGAAGACCCCCTGACCTGCGTGGTGCGCGGCTGCGGCATTGCGCTGGAGCGCATGGACCGCCTGGGCAGCATTTTTACCAGCGAGTAAGACGCAGCCGCCTGCGCCTGCACAGGTCGCACCCTGTTTTCCATTGCATGACTGACTGCGTTCGCTTCAATGCCTTGTGTGCTCGCATCCGTGGCGCGGCGGGCGTGTTGACTGGCCTGACAACAACGATGTGCCATGCCGCTCGGAACCCTTGAGCGCAGCGCGCCGCCGTTTTTCAAGCAAGGGCCTTCGGCCCTTTCCAAGCTGGCCCTCTACAGCGCATTGGCGCTGTTTTTGATGGTGGCCGATGCGCGCTTTCAGCTCACTGGCGCGCTGCGCCAGGCGGTGGCCACCGTCCTTTACCCGGTGCAATGGCTGATGCTGCAGCCGGTCGAGTTCATCGCCCGGGGCAGTGGCTACTTCGAGTCCCTGAAAACGGCCCAGGAAGACGCCGACGCGACGCGCAGACAAATGGTCGTGATGTCGCAGCGCGCCATGCAGGCAGAGCAGTTGATGCAGGAGAACGCACGGTTGCGCCAGCTGCTGAGCCTGCGAACCCGGCTGGAAACCCCCGCCCAGGCGGCGCAGGTGATCTACGATGCGGCGGATCCCTACACCCGGCGGGTGGTGGTGGACCAGGGCAGCAGGGCCGGGGTGGAGTTGGGAGCGCCAGCGCTTGATGAGAAAGGGGTGCTGGGCCAGGTCACGCGGGTGCATCCGTTCGTGAGCGAGGTCACCTTGCTGATTGACCGCGATCAGGCCATTCCGGTACTGAATATCCGCACCGGTGTCCGTGGCGTCGCCTATGGAGACCCGGTGGCGGGCCATGCCGGTGGCCTGGAGTTGCGCTTTATGCCGGCAAACGCTGACGTCATCGAGGGGGATCTGCTCACGACCAGCGGTGTCGATGGCGTTTATCCGCCGGGCCTGCCTGTGGCCACCGTGGTGCGCGTGGAGCGGCAGGCAGACTCTGCGTTTGCCCGCATCTATTGCACCCCCATTGCCGGGGTGCAGGGCGCCCGCCATGTGATGCTGCTCAAGCCAATGGCCGAGCCTTTGCCAGAGCGGCCCGAACCTGCGGTGGTGCCTTCTGCCAAGAAGGGGAGTCGCAAATGAGATACCGCAGGCCTTGCCTGCGCCAGGAGCTCGCGCCATGATCATGCCGCGTGGGCAGCCACTGCTGCTGCCAGTCAATCCGGTGTTCATTGTCGCCAGCCTGCTGGCGGGGGTGGCCATCAATTTTTTGCCGCTTGGGCGGGTGGTCTGGACACCCGATATCCTGCAGTTGCTGCTGGCGTTCTGGGTGGTGCACCAGCCCCAGCGCATTGGCATGGGCATCGCCTTCCTGCTGGGTTTGTGCATGGATGTCCACCAGTCGTCCTGGCTGGGGCAGCATGCCCTGGCCTACACGGTGCTGTCGTTTGGTGCGATGGCCATGCGCCGCCGTCTGCTGTGGTTCAGCGTTCCTTCCCAGGCGCTGCAGGTGTTCCCTTTGTTTGTCCTGGCCCATGTGGTGGAGTTGTTGCTGCGCATGGCGGGCGGCGGAATTTTCCCTGGGTTCTCGGGGCTGCTCGCGCCTGTGCTGGAGGCCTTGCTCTGGCCCTTGGCCAGCTGGGTGCTTCTGGCGCCGCAGCGGCGCCCGCCGGATCGCGACGAGAACCGGCCCTTGTGAGGGATCTGCGAGCATGACGGGATGTGCCGTGTCACTTTCTGAAGCCTTGCCGGCTGTGGCTTGCCTGTGCGGCGCGCACGCTGCCAAGGGGTGGATGCGATGACGGAATTGCGCAATGCCGAGGCCGATGCATCGCGGTTTCGCACGCGCGTCGTGGTGGTGGGCGCGGTGGTCTTTCTGGCGTTCTGCCTGATCGTCGCCCGGCTGCTGTTTTTGCAGGTGGTACGGCACGAAGACCTCGCGGCGCAGGCGGAGAGCAACCGCACTGCGATCATCCCGATTGTTCCCAACCGCGGTCTTATCCTGGACCGCAACGGCGTGGTGCTGGCGACCAACTATGCGGCCTACACCCTCGAAATCACGCCCGCGCGGGCGGGAGCGCTGGACGAAACGATGGATGGGTTGTCGCAGATTGTGGAGATTCAGGCGCGGGATCGCCGCCGCTTCAAGCGGCTGATGGAAGAGTCGCGCAATTTCGAATCGCTGCCCATCCGAACCCGCCTGACCGACGAGGAGGTGGCGCGCTTCACGGCGCAGCGCTACCGCTTCCCCGGTGTGGACATCAAGGCGCGGCTTTTTCGCAACTATCCCTTCGGTGATGTGGCCAGCCACGCGATTGGCTACATCGGGCGCATCAACCAAACGGAAAAAGCCCGCATACAAGACTCTGACAACGAGGCCAACTACCGGGGTACCGAATACATCGGCAAGCTGGGCATTGAGCAGAGTTATGAAGCGGCGTTGCACGGCGCCACGGGCGTGGAGCAAATGGAGACATCGGCGGGCGGCCGGGCCGTGCGCAAGCTGTCGGGCCATGCGGCCACGCCCGGCGACAGCGTGATGCTGTCGATCGACATCAAGCTGCAAAAGCTCATCGAAGAGTTGTACGGAACCCGTCGCGGCGCACTGGTGGCCATCGACCCCCGCAATGGCGAAATCCTGGCGCTGGTGAGCAAGCCCACGTTCGACCCCAACCTGTTTGTCGAGGGGATCGATGTGGAAAACTGGACCGCACTCAATGAGTCCATCGACAAGCCCCTGCTGAACCGTGCCTTGCGCGGCACCTACCCGCCAGGCTCGACCTACAAGCCTTTCATGGCGCTCGCCGCGCTGCAGCTGGGCAAGCGCCCGGCCAGCCTGGTGGTGAACGATCCGGGCTTCTACACTTTTGGCGGCCGCACCTTTCGCAGCCACGAGGGGGGCTTGGGCGGGGTGGACATGCAGCGGGCCATTCAGTTCTCCAGCAACACCTATTTTTATTCGTTGGCCGTGGACATCGGGGTGGACGCCATCCACGACTTCATGCAACCGCTGGGTTTTGGCCAGTCCACCGGCATTGACCTCAATGGCGAGGTGCGCGGCACCTTGCCCAGCACCGACTGGAAGCGCAACGCCTACAAGCGCGCCGATATGAAGCGCTGGTTCCCGGGCGAAACCGTGTCGCTGGGCATCGGCCAGGGCTACAACAACTTCACCATGCTGCAACTGGCGCTGGCGCAGGCCACCATGGTCAATGGCGGAACCCGCTACCGCCCGCACATGGCCAAGGCCGTGAAGAACGCGGTCACCGGGGCGGTGACGGAGATCGTTCAGCCACCGGGCGAAAACCTGGGCTATCTTCCCAAGAACGTGGACATCGTGCGCAATGCGATGGTGGCCGTGAACAAGGGGGGCACCGGCACACGCGTGTTTGCGGGGGCACCTTACACCTCGGGGGGCAAGACCGGCACGGCCCAGGCGGTGAGCCTGGGGCAGAACGTGCGCTACAACGCCAAGGCGCTGGAGGAGCACCAGCGCGACCACTCGCTCTTCACTGCGTTCGCGCCCGCTGAAGCCCCGACGATTGCGCTGGCACTGATCGTCGAAAACGCCGGTTTTGGCGCCGCGCACGCCGCGCCCATTGCACGCCGCGTGTTCGACTACTGGCTGCTCGGGGAATATCCGAGCGAGGCAGACATCGCGGCCGTGCAGAAGGGGCAGGCCTCCGCGCCGATTGGCAATCCGCGCAAGGCCAGCGAAGTGCCCCTGGTTGCGCCAGAGTCCTCTCAATCTAAAAACGGCCGTTGAACGCACCCTATAAACGGCTAAAACCCGATATTCACGCGGGTTGCAACCGTTTTCTTGTCGCTGCGGAGCAGTTTCAGATGGGTGAGCATGACAAAAGCAAGAATCTCAACGCCAGCAAAGACTGGCACGACTTTTTCGGTTGTAACTGTTTTTGGGATCACCAGCCCCCCACCGCCCACAACCGCATCCAAAAGACCTGCGAGCAGCGAGGTCAGGGCGATGAAAATCCATTCCATGGCTGGATTTTCGCACCCCACTTGCTATTGATTTGGTACCGGTCTGCGCCGTGGTTCGGGTGGTGTGCGCGCAAAACGGGCAAGAAAAAAGGCGCTGGGATCACCAGCGCCTGAAAAAAGAATGCACCTCGGTGGGTGCTTTGAATTTGATTGTTGGTAGAGATGTCTCCTCGGCCCCTCGCTTGGCACACCGAAGCGCGCTTTCGAGTGGTGCAACTTTAGCGGCCGCACTGCAGTGGTGCATTGGGAGTTTCCCGCATCCGGGCGGTGTGTTGTCGGGCGGGAACGGGCCATGGGGCGGTGGCCCGGTGCATACCGGAATGGCCCACCCGCATCACGCAAGCTGACGCTGCTGCAGGATCCACTCAGCGGCCTTCTCGGCCAGCATCAGGGTGGGGGAGTTGGTGTTGCCGCTGGTGATGGTGGGCATGGCCCCTGCGTCCACCACCCGCAGCCCGGCAATACCGCGCACGCGCAACCGCGCATCGAGCACCGCCATCGGGTCGCCATCGCGCCCCATCTTGGTTGTGCCCACGGGATGGAAGATGGTGGTGGCAATGTCGCCGGCCAGGCGGGCGAGGTCTTCGTCGCTCTCGAATTGCACACCGGGTTTCCATTCCTGGGGCTGGTAAGGGCTCAGCGCGGCCTGCGCCACAATGCGGCGCGTGACGCGCAGGCTGTCTGCCGCCACCTTGCGGTCTTCGGGCGTGCTGAGGTAGCGGGGGGCAATGGCAGGCGCGTCCTGAAAGCGGCCTGACTTGATCTGCACACTACCCCGGCTGGTGGGGTTGAGGTTGCAGACACTGGCCGTGAAGGCCGGAAAGTTGTGCAGCGGCTCGCCAAACGCATCCAGCGACAGCGGCTGCACGTGGTACTCGATGTTGGGCCAGGGCTGGTCGGGGCTGCTGCGCGTGAAGGCGCCGAGCTGCGAGGGCGCCATGCTCATGGGGCCGCTGCGCTTGAAGGCGTATTCCAGCCCGATCTTGGCCTTGCCCCACAGCGTGTTGGCCATGGTGTTGAGTGTGCTCACGCCCTGCACCTTGAACACGGTGCGGATCTGCAGGTGGTCTTGCAGGTTGGCGCCCACGCCCGGCAGGTCGTGCACCACGTCAATGCCATGCTGGCGCAGCAGTGCTGCGGGGCCGATGCCCGACAGCTGCAGCAACTGGGGCGAGTTGACCGCGCCGGCGCTCAGGATGACTTCTTGCGTGGCGCTGGCGGTCACCATCTCGTGGCCGTCCCACACCTGCACGCCGGTGCAGCGTTGGCTGCCATCCGGCTGGGTCTCGATGATGAGCTGGGTCGCCTGCGCGGCGGTCCACATCTCGAAATTGGGGCGGCCGTAGCAGGTGGGGCGCAGGAAGGCCTTGGCAGTGTTCCAGCGCCAGCCATTTTTCTGGTTGACCTCGAAGTAGCCCACGCCTTCGTTGCTGCCGCCGTTGAAATCATCGGTGGCCGCAATGCCCGCCTGCTGCGCGGCCAGCGCAAAAGCATCGAGCAGATCCCAGCGCAGACGCTGCTTTTCCACGCGCCACTCGCCCGTGCCGCCGGTGCTCTTGTTGCCGTGCAGGTGTTTGAAATTTTCGTTCACGCCGTCTGGCTGATCGAGGCGCCAGTGGTCTTCGTGGCGCCGGAAATAGGGCAGGGTGTTGTCCCAGCGCCAGCTGTCGTCGCCCGTGAGTTCGGCCCAGTGGTCGTAGTCGCGAGCCTGGCCGCGCATGTAGATCATGCCGTTGATGCTGCTGCAGCCGCCCAGCGTCTTGCCGCGCGGGTAGCGCAGGGTGCGGCCGTTCAGGCCCGCGTCGGGTTCGGTGTTGTAGAGCCAGTCGGTGCGCGGGTTGCCAATGCAGTAAAGGTAGCCCAAGGGGATGTGGATCCAGTGGTAGTCGTCCTTGCGTCCGGCCTCGATGAGCAGCACGCGGTTGCGGCCATCGGCACTCAGACGGTTGCAGAGCAGGGCGCCGGCGGTGCCGCCGCCGATGATGATGTAGTCAAACGTGGTGTCGCTCATGGGATGGATGCTGGCTGCGGCAGTGCGCGGAACCAGAAAGTGGTCTGAGCACCATTGTGCGGCGTGCAACCCAACTGTCGAGGGGGGCATGCGAATTGCTACGCAACTTGTAGCTAATGACGCTTGTTCATATTGCGCTAGCAGCCGATTTGACAATAATTGCATGCATGGGGCTGGTGGCAGTGCTTGTGTGCGGTGCACTGCCCCGGCACGAGCCGTTGGTGCCGTGCCCTTGTTTTTTACCCACCCTGGTGGCTTGCGCCATCCCGTTCATGAGCGATCTTTCGCCCCGCATCGTCCGTGTCGAATCACCCCAAGGGCCCCAGGCCCAGTTGCTGGGGCGCTGGGGTGCGGCCGAACTGGGCCACCGCGTGCGCTGGCGCACGCTGGCGGCCCAGTTGCGCGACCATGCGGCCCCCGCGGGTGGCTGGGATCTGCGCGGCCTGCAATGGCTGGACCATGTGGGCGCGCAATTGCTCTGGAACCATTGGGGCCATGCGTGGCCCGAGCGCGTGCAGCTGACCGCCCCCCAGCGGGCCATGCTTGAGCGCGTGGCGCGCCTCACAGTGGTGCCGCCACCGGCGGAACCCTGGCGCCTGTCGGACCAGATGGACCACCTCGGCGTGCTGGTGCTGCATGGCATGGACCACGCCCGGAACCTGGTGCAACTGGTGGGCCAACTGACGCTGGACCTCGTTCGGCTCGCGCGTGCGCCGCAGCGCGGGCCCTGGCGCGACGTGTCGGGCCATGTGTACCGCATGGGCGCCACGGCGCTGCCCATCACGGCGCTGGTGGGTTTTCTCATCGGCGTGGTGCTGGCCTACCTGATGAGCCTGCAGCTGCGCCAGTTCGGGGCCGAGTCGTTCATTGTCAACATCCTGGGCATCTCGCTGATCCGTGAACTGGGGCCCATGCTGGCCGCCATTTTGGTGGCGGGCCGGTCGGGCTCTGCCATCACGGCGCAGATCGGCGTGATGCGGGTCACCGAAGAGCTGGACGCCATGCGCGTGATGGGCATACCCCACGGCTTTCGCCTGGTGCTGCCGCGCACGCTGGCGCTGGCGCTGGCCATGCCTCTCATCAGCGTGTGGACTACGCTGGCGGCGCTGGCGGGCGGCATGCTGGCGGCCGATGTCGCCATGGGCATATCACCGGCCTACTTTGCCCAGGCACTGCCTGCGGCGGTGAAGATTGGTAACCTCGGGCTGGCAATGGCCAAGTCGGTGGTGTTTGGCGCGCTGATTGCCCTGATCGGCTGCCACTGGGGCCTGCGCGTCAAGCCCAACACGCAAAGCCTGGGCGAGGGCACCACGGCCTCGGTGGTCACATCCATCACCATGGTCATCATCGTGGACGCGCTGTTTGCCGTGGCGTTCAAGAACATCGGAATATGAGAAGCCCCCCTGAGCCGCTTCGCGCCTTCCCCCGCGGGGGACGCCACCCGTGGCCCGGCAAAGCCGGTTCCACGGTGGCGCTGGCCTGGGCCGCGTCGGTCTTTTGCGCAGTGCGCATGCGTATGGACAGCGAGGGCAGCCCATGACGGCCCGGTCCGCGCAGCCCGAGCACCTTGCCACTGCGCCCGGCGAGCCGCCCGTGGTGGATGTGCAAGGCCTGTGGACCACGTTTGGCAAGGGCGACGAAGCCTTTACCGTGCACCAGGATCTGCAACTGTCGGTGCAGCGCGGCGAAATTCTGGCGCTGGTGGGCGGCTCGGGCACCGGCAAAACCGTGCTGCTGCGCCAGATGCTGGGCCTGGCCATGCCCACACGCGGGCGCGTCACGGTGCTGGGCCAGCCGGCCTCTGAGATGGGGCGCGAAGGCGCCGCCAGCCGGGTGGGCATGCTGTTCCAGCATGGCGCCCTGTATTCGGCATTCAACGTGCTCGACAACGTGGCGTTTGCGCTGCGCGAGCAAGGCACCCTGCCTGCCGATGTGGTGCGCGATGCGGCACTGGTCAAGCTGCAGATGGTGGGGCTCAAGCCCGAGCACGCCACCCGCATGCCCGCCGACCTTTCCGGTGGCATGGTCAAGCGCGCGGCGCTGGCGCGGGCGCTCATCATGGACCCGCCGCTGCTGCTGCTCGACGAGCCCACCGCAGGGCTGGACCCCAGCAGTGCGGACGACTTCGTGGCCCTGCTGCGCGAGCTGCACGCGGCGCTCGGCCTGACTGTCGTGATGGTCACGCACGACCTCGATACGCTCTTTGCGCTGAGCACCCGCGTGGCCGTGCTGGCGGACAGACAAGTCATCGTCACCGGAGCGCCGCGTGAAGTCACGCGCTACCCTCATCCGTTCATTGAACATTTTTTTCTGGGTGAACGCGGCCAGCGCGCCATGGGGCCGGCGCACACCGTGGTCACCGCCAAGGAACCCTGATGGAAAACAAATCCCACGCCCTTGCCGCCGGCATCTTCGTGCTGGTGGTGGCGGCCATGCTGGCGGGCCTGGCCATGTGGCTCACCCGCGACAACACCAGCTACCAGCAGTATGAGTTGACCAGCAAGGACGGTGTCACCGGCCTGCAACCCCAGGCCGCCGTGCGCTACAAGGGCGTGGCCGTGGGCAAGGTCACCCGCATCGGCTTCGACCCCCAGGTCCCGGGCAACGTGCTGATCGGCATTGCCGTCAATGACCAGGCTCCCATCACCGCCAGCACCTTCGCCGTGCTGGGCTACCAGGGTGTCACCGGCCTGGCCCATGTGCAGCTCGACGATGATGGGGTGGCACAGCCGGTGCTGCCCCCCGGCCCCAGCGGCCTGCCACGGCTGCCGCTGCGCAGTTCGCCCCTGTCGCGCCTGGCAGAGCAGGGCCCCGCCATCCTGGGCCAGGTGCAGGAAGCCACGCAACGCATCAAGCAGCTGCTGGGGGATGACAACCAGCAGCGGGTCAGCAAGGTGCTTGACAGCATGGGGCAGGCGGCCAGCAGCGTGGCGGCCTTGAGCCAGCGGCTGGACACCACCGTGAAAGAGCGCCTGGACCCGGCCCTGGCCGTTTTGCCGCCGCTGGCGGGCGATGCACGCCAGACCCTGCAGGCCTTGCAGCAGGCCGGCACCCAGGTGTCCACGCTGGCCTCCGATATCGGCCAGACCACCCGGCGCCTGAGCGCCGAAGGCGGCGCCCTGGACCAGATCACCCAGGGCACCCAGGCCCTGGCGCGCGCCGCCGACCAGTTCGGCAACACCACCCTGCCACGCGTCAGCCGTGCCGCAGACGATGCCTCGCGGGCCGCGCGCCAGTTCGGGCGCACGGCTGAGGGAATCAACGACAACCCGCAACTCTTCATTTATGGCGCCGGCCCGGCCAGCGCCGGCCCCGGTGAGCCCGGTTTTGAGGCGCCCAAGGTTCAACCCTGATGCAATCCGCCATGAAAACCACCAAAACCACAGCTGTCAGCGCTTTCCGATCCAGCGCTGGCGCCTTGTTTGTTGCCGTTGCCATGGCGGGGTGCTCGGTGTTGCCCTCGCCGCCGGCGCGCCCCGTGCACTACGACTTCGGTCCGGGCACCATGGTGCCGGTGCCCACCGACCGGCGCGCACCGCGGCCGCCGCTTGCGCTGGCCGACCTGGAGGCCCCTGGCCTGATAGAAGGCAGCACCGCCGTGCTGTACCGCCTGGCCTACGCCGACGCTCGGCAGCTGCGCCCTTACACCCAGGCCCGCTGGAGCCGGCCACCTGCGCAACTGGTGCAGCAACACCTGCGCGACCAGCTGGGCCAGCACCGCGCCGTGCTCACGACCGAAAGCGGTGCGGCCCAGGCACGCGCCGGCGGCAAGCTGCCCGCCGTGCTGCGTGTGGAGCTAGAAGAGTTCAGCCAGGTATTCACCAGCGCCACCGAAAGCGCCGGCCTGGTGCGCCTGCGTGCCACGCTGGCAGAGCCCGCCGAGGCCGGTGAAATCCTGCTGGGCCAGCGGGTCTTCATCGTGCAGCGCCCGGCGGCGCGTGCCGATGCAGCGGGCGGCACGCAGGCATTGGCCGAAGCCACCCACCAAGTGGCGCAAGAGCTGGTGCAGTGGCTGGAGCAGATGGGTCGCTGAATGGCGCCCGAGCCCGCCCCTCCTGCAGGGCGTAAACTAGTGCAGTGTTTCACGCTTGATGGCACAAATAAAAA
>DCVY01000170.1 GCA_002327945.1 Acidovorax delafieldii
GGCTACAACGTGCGCATCGCCCAATCGCACCAGTCGGCCACGGCGGCATCTGCTGGGCTGGCGCGGTCCGGCAGCTGGGGCCAACGGCTTTGGCAGGCGTTGGCGATGCTTTGCAGCTGCCAAAGCGCTTCGCGCCCCACCAGGGCCACCTCGGCCAGCCCGGTGGCATCATCGCCTTGCAGCTGTTCGAGCAGGTCGCCTTGCTGCTCCGGGTGGGATCCGGCCTCGATCAGCGTCTTTTGCAGTGCCTGCAGCCGGGCATCGGCAAAGGCGAACGCACTGCCCGGCTCCTGCTTTGCTGCGGTGGGCACGGTGGCCTTGCGCTGTTCCCACTGGGCAAAGGCGTCCGCCAGGGTATTGATCAGCGCCGACACGTCGATTCCCGGGGGCAGCAGGACGGAGTCGCGCGCCACGTCTTCCTGCAACAGTGGCAGCACATGGGCCACCAGTGCGGCCGGGAACTTGCGGTGATTCAGGCGCAGCATCAGCGACAGCCGCTGTGCAGGCATGTCGCTGTATTTTTCGTAGAAGGCCGTCACCACCTCGGCCAGTAGCAGGATGCGCCCCATGGGCGAAATGTCTGCCCCTGCCAGGCCGCGCGGATAGCCGCTGCCATCCATGCGCTCGTGGTGCTCCAGCACGGCCATCTCCACCGTCCGGGAGTACACGCGGGCATCCCTGAGCATCAGCATGGATGTGATGGGATGGGCTGCCAGATGCTTGCGCTGTGCACCCGTGACCTTGTTGATGGGGTCCAGCCAGGCCGGATCCAGGTGCAGCATACCGGCATCGTGCAGCAGCGCAGCGGCCGCCAGCGGCACGCAGTCGCGTTCGCCCAGGCCGCTTTTCAGCCCCAGAAAGACAGCCACCATCATCATCTGCAGGCTGTGCGCGAACAGGTCGGGCTGCTGCTCGCGCATGACCGTGAGCTTGAAGGCAATGGGCTCGGGCAAGGGCAGTGAGCGCAGGGGCACCAACAGCTTGGCGGCAGAGCCCAGGGCTTGCGCCAGCATCTGGGGCAATGCGCCTTGCTTGGCCAGATCCTGCCCGGCAGCGATCAATGCCGGCACATCCACCGGGTTCTCGACCGTGAGGAGCCGGTCGATGGGTTCGCGCAGCTTGTGCTGCACCAGCCGATCGTACAGGCGGCTGTCGATGCGTGCCCCCTTGTCCACCAGCTTGATACCGTTGTCGGTATAGATGGCATCCTGGGTGACCACCGCGCGCCGGTCGGCCATGTCGGTGAGCGCCCGCAGGTAGTGCGGGCTGTCAGGGGCATTGACTGTGGCAGTGGGAGAGGTCGCCAAGAATGAATCTGTCATGCGGGCACACAAAGAAGAACAACCTTGCATCTTACTGCCGGGTGACTTTGTGGCGAAGATCTGCACTGGGTTCGAAAGCAGCAGCTCATCGCAGCACGGGCCTCCAGCGTTTGTCTGAATCTTCTGCCACAACTGGCACCAGCAGAGGGCTTTGCCCCGCCAGCCCGGTCACTCCACCGTCAAATCATTTGCGATGCATTGGCTTTAAAACGCCACCTTCACCCCCGCCGTCACGTTGCGCCCCATCAGCGGCGCAGCATTCTTGATGAACGAGGTGTGTGCATACGCCAGGCGGTCCGTCAGGTTGTTGGCCTTCAGATACACCTGCCACGGTGCGCCGCTGCCGAACTGGCCGCTGTAGCTTATCCCCAGGTTCAGCATGCCGTAGCCGGGGGTGGCGCTCTCGAACTCTGCCACGCGGCCCTGGCGGGCGACCTGCACCCATTCGACCTGCCCTTCCCAGGCATTCCGGTTGACGTCCAGCCGCAACCCTGCGCGGGTGGCGGGGATGCGGGGCAGCAGGCCACCGCCGTCGTTGAGCTTGGCGCGCACGGTGTCGCCGAACAAAGTGATGCCCAGGTGGCGGTTCAGGCGCTGGCGCACCTGGCCTTCGATGCCGGTGAAGGTGGCGTCGGCCTGGCTGTATTGCAGCAGCTGCAGGCCATCCACTTCGTCGAGCGTGCGGCCGTAGATGTAGTTGCTGATGCGGTTTTTGAACACGCTGACGCCAAAAGTGGTGTCGCCGCTGGTCTTTCTCAGGCTCACGTCGATGTTCTGCGATGTTTCGGCGCGCAGGTCGGCGTTGCCGAGTTCATAAGTGCTGGTGGCCATGTGCAGGCCCCGGGCGTACAGCTCTTCGGCCGACGGGGCGCGGCTGGCGCGTGTAAACGATGCGCCCACCTGGTAGCCGTGCATGAACTTCCACACTGCGCCCAGCGATGCGGACGTGCCGTTGTGGCTGCGCTCTATGCCGCTCATTTGTGCTTGTGCGGTCTGGCGGTCGTGGCGCAGGGCGGCTTCAAAGCGCCAGTCGCCCAGGTGGTATTCCTCCAGCGCAAAGACACCCAGCTTGCGGGTGATGGTGGGCTGCACATAGGCCTCTTCGCCTTCGGCGCTGAACTTGCGCTGCGCGGTTTGCAGGCCAACAACCCCCTTGAAGCCGGCCAGTGGCTCGTGCTGCAGCTCGATGCGTGTGTCATACGCCTTGTTCTTGAAGGTGGTGCTGACGGCGCCGTCTTCTACCTCGTCGTGCACGTAATCCGTGACGCCCGCGCGCAGGCGCAGGGCCGAGAAGCCTGCAAACGGGTTGCGCAACTCGCCCCGGATGTCAAAACGCTCGCTGCGCAGGTCAACCACAGGCACGTCGCCATGCTTTTCGGCGCCGTGGTCCTGGCCGTCTTCCTCGTCTTCGTTGGCACCACAATGCAGACGACTGCCGTCGGTGTGGCAGCCTTCAAAGCTGCCGTTGTGGCCCGGCAGGCCGTACTTGGCGGTCTGACGGGTGTAGGCCGCGCCCAGGTAACCCCGGTCGCCCACCCACGACAGGCCCACGCTGCCGGTGTCGGTGCGGTTAAAGCTGCCCAGCACCCTGCGGGTGGGCTCGCCCTCGGGCGCCCAGCCCTTGCCCACACGGTAGTCGCGCGCGTCGCGCGCCACACCTTCCACATGCACAGCCAGGTTGCCCGCGCCGCCAGTCAGCGAAAAGGCCCCTGCCCCTTCGCGTGCGCCAGTGTTGGCGCGCAGCTCGACGCTGCCTTCGTAGCCCTTTTGAGGGATGGCGGTGGGCACCTTGCCATCCAGCACGTTGACCACGCCGCCCACGGCACCGTTGCCATAGACCAGTGCGGAGGGACCGCGCAGCACCTCGATCTGCGTGGCCAGCATGGGCTCGGACACCACGGCGTGGTCAGGGCTGATGGTCGATGCGTCGTGCAGCTCGGCACCATCGCTCAGCAGCTTGACGCGGGGGCCGTCCATGCCCCGGATGATGGGGCGGCTGGCGCCCGCACCGAAGTGGCTACTGGCAATGCCGGGCTCGCTGCTCAGCGTTTCGCCCAGCGTGGCCTCGCGGCGGCGCACCAGTTCGTCGCCCTCCAGCACGGTGACGGGCGTGGTCATTTCATTGGCGCCCAGTTGCAGGCCGCTGGCAGAGACGGTAACGGGGGGCAGACTGGAGGCCGGTGCAGCCACCGGGGCACCGTCTGCGGCATAGACCAGACTGCTGCCGGCCAGGGCCAGCCAGGCGGCAAGGGCCACGGGGTGGCGTGAGTAAAAGTGGAGGGATGCAGAAATAGCAGTCATGGTTGATGGGTCCAAAGGCATGGCGCGACCTGCCTGGCAGGCAGAGGTGCACGTCATACCGTTCTGCGCACATGGCGCAGGATATGAATGAAAAGTACGGATTGACTACATGCCTCAGATCCCATGCCCCCATCCGCTCGGGCTGCGCCTGTCGAAGCCAGGGCGCCCCTTGGGGATGGCCCTTCGACAAGCTCAGGACAGGCTTATCGAAGGGCTCGGGGCGAACGGGTTTTGTCTGAAAGATGTTGCCAATCAGATAAAAATCTAGTGCAGCGCTTGATAGTCAAGCGCTTACAGCTATGAAATCAGGAGTATGTGACGCGTTTGGCGCGCACTGTGCGCCCACGCCGCGGCAAGCGGCGGTGGGCAGCTGCGTGCTTGGTCAGCCCGCAGGGGCCGGTGGCCCCCGGGCCTGGAACAGCGCGACATGCCGCACGGCCATGCGCTCGGGCACGGGGGCGCTGGGCGCCACCGCCGGGGCGGCCGCGGGCAACTCCGGCGCACTACAGGGCAATGCAGTGCCCAGGGCCAACTGGTCGAGCAAGAGGCAATCGATGGGCGCATGGCCCGAAAACAACGCGGCCAGCAGGCTGGGTGCATGGGCGGCTGGGGTGGCGTGGCCAGAGCCACCAGCCCCGCCGTCATCATGCAGCGCGTCAACCGCTGGCGCCGCAGTGGTGTGCAGTATCTGATGCCAGCGGCCCAGCGCGGGCGACAGCACCAACGCCAGCAGCAGGGCCCACACCGCAACGCGACGCAATGCGGCGGGCAGAGTCACGAAGGTGTTGTGCGCGGTGGAGGGTTCTGGCTGCATGGCGCGGTGGCAGTGCAGGGAACTGCAAAAGTGCTCCTGTCGGTAGAGGTCTGCATTGTGCCTTGCAAAACCCCGCGTTGCCGCAACGCCGGGCGCCGAATCAATCGGGCTTCAGATAGCGCGCAAAGGTCTTGCGAAACTTCTCCACCTTCGGCCCCACGACCAACGCGCAATAACCTGCGTTGGGGTTGTTCGCAAAGTAATCCTGGTGGTAGGCCTCGGCCGCGCTGTAGTTGGCCAGGGGCTGCACCTCGGTGGTGATGGGCGCGCCAAACAGCTTGTCTTGCGACATCTGCCGGATCATGCCGCTGGCGATGTCGCCATGCTCGGGGTTCTCAAAATAGATGCCGCTGCGGTACTGCGTGCCCACGTCGTTGCCCTGGCGGTTGAGGGTGGTGGGGTCGTGGGTGTGGAAGAAGATTTCCAGAATCTCCTGCAGGCTGATTTCGTCGGCATCAAAAGTCAGGCGCACCACTTCGGCGTGGCCGGTGTCGCCTTGGCAGATCTGCTCGTAGCTGGGGT
>DCVY01000189.1 GCA_002327945.1 Acidovorax delafieldii
TGCAACTGGCCACGCTGCTGGCGCGCGCCCGGCCCCAGGCCCACGCCGGCCAGAGCCTGCCCGCCGTGGTCCATGTGCTGGACCAGAAGGTGTTCAACCTGAACCCCGACTACTTTTCCTACACACTGTCCAAACTCGCGCTGGAGCGCGCCGTGGCCCTGCAGGCGCAGGCGCTGGCACCCCATGTGCGCGTGAACGCCATCGCGCCGGGCCTGGTCTACGTGAGCGGCCCGCAGACGGGCGACAATTTTCTGCGCGCGAGCAGCGTCAACCTGCTGCGCAGCCCCACCGACCCGGACGACGTGGCGCGCACCGCGGTGTTCCTGGCCGAGAACGCATCCATTACCGGCATCACCATCACCGTGGACAAGGGCCAGCACCTGGTGCCACTGGAGCGCGATGTCATGTTCGTCGCCGAACAACTGGCGTCCACGGCGCCCCCCGCAATCCCATGAACACTTCCACCCTGCCCGACCCACTGCTGCACGACTGCCGCCGCATCTTCCTGCGCGGGCTCACGCGCCATGTGCGCATCGGCGTGCACGACTTCGAGCGCGCGGCGGCCCAGCGCATCATTTTTGATGTGGACCTGTACGTGCCGCTGGCCCAGAACACGCCGCGCCGTGACCACATCGACGAGGTGGTCGACTACGACTTCGTGCGCGACGAGGTCACCCGCATCGTCACGCAGGGCCACATCGACCTGCAAGAGACGCTGTGCGACGCCGTTCTCGGCGCGCTGCTGGCCCACTCGCAGGTGGTGGCCGCGCGCGTGTCCACGCGCAAGCCCGACGTGTACGACGACTGCGACGCCGTGGGCGTCGAGACCTTTCGGCGCAAGCCCCCGCAAACATGACCACGACCCCACAGGCCACAGGCCTGCAGACCCTGACCCTCACCGGGCTGCGCTTTGATGCCAACCTGGGCATCCTGGCGCACGAAAAAAGCGCGCCCCAGCCCATCCAGGTCGATGCCGAGCTGAGCCTGGGCGCGCAGCCGCTGGCGCCGCATGACGACGACATCGAGCATGTGCTCGACTACCGCAAGGTGCGCCAGATCATCATCGACGAGTGCACCGCCGAGCATGTGAACCTGCTGGAGAGCCTGATCGGCAAGCTGGCCCAGCGGCTCTTGCAGTTGCCCGGCGTGCTGGGCGTGCGCGTGAAAATCGCCAAGCTCGAAATTTTTGACGACTGCGAAGTGGCCATTCGCATGGAAACCGGACAGTGGTGAACGCAATGAATGCAATGGATACCAGCGCCTGGACGGGCGACGAAACTGCGGCGGCGCCGGAGCGCGCGCCAGCCGACTTCAAGATAGAGCGCGAAACCCACAAGCTCGAAAAGCGCCTGTGCCGCGAAGTGGGCAAGGCCATCGTGCACTACAACATGATCGAAGAGGGCGACAAGGTCATGGTGTGCATGTCGGGCGGCAAGGACAGCTATGCGCTCCTTGACATCCTGCTCAAGCTCAAAGCCCGCGCGCCCATCCACTTCGACCTGGTGGCCGTCAACCTCGACCAGAAGCAGCCCGGGTTTCCCGAGCATGTGCTGCCCGATTACCTCAAAACCACCGGTGTGCCCTTCCACATCGAGAACGAAGACACCTACAGCATCGTCAAGCGCCTGATTCCCGAGGGCAAGACCACCTGCAGCCTGTGCAGCCGGCTGCGCCGGGGCATTTTGTACCGCGTAGCCGATGAACTGGGCGCCACCAAGATCGCGCTGGGCCACCACCGCGACGACATTTTGCAGACGCTCCTGCTCAACATGTTCTTTGGCGGCAAGCTCAAGAGCATGCCGCCGAAGCTGGTGAGCGACGATGGCCGCCATGTGGTGATCCGCCCGCTGGCTTTTGTGGCCGAGAAGGACACGGCGCGCTGGGCGCAGCACCGCAATTTCCCCATCATTCCGTGCAACCTGTGCGGCAGCCAGGAGAACCTGCAGCGCAAGCAGGTGGGAGAGATGCTGCGCGACTGGGAGAAAAAATACCCCGGCCGCGTGGAGAACATGTTCAACGCGCTGCAAAACGTGGTGCCCAGCCACCTGCTCGATGGTGCGCTGTACGATTTCAAGGGTGCACGCGCCACGGGCGTTGCCGACGACAACGGCGACAAGGCGTTTGACACCGAGGAGTTTCCCGCGCCGTCTGCGCTGCCTGGCGTTCAGGTGGTGCGCATCCAGTAAAGGCCGGTGCACCGCTGCCGGCGCTTTTTTTTCAAGGAGCTGCCATGACTGCCATGCGATGGATCACTTTGCCCCTGCTGTGCGCGGCGCTGTCGCTGACCGGCTGCGCCAGCACCCGCCTGGTGGACAGCGATGTGCAGTCGTTCTCGCAGCTCGCCGGCGCGCCCGCGCGACCCACCTACAGTTTCGAACGCCTGCCGTCGCAGCAAGCCCAGGGCGCCCAGCAGTCCGCCGTGGAAGAGCAGGCCCGGCTGGCGCTGGGCAAGGTGGGCCTGCGCAAGGACAGCGCGGCACCGTTTTATCGCGTGCAGGTCCATGCCCGCATAGACCGCCAGGCGCCCCCCGACTGGTACGACCCCTGGTGGGGCTGGGGCGGGTGGGGCACGGGCAGCGGCTTTCATGGCGGCCTGTCGATGCGCTTTCCGCCCCCCACGCTGTACCGGCGCGAAGTCGGCCTGATCCTGCGCGAGGCGGCCAGCGGCACCGTGGTGTACGAAACCCATGCCGTGCACGAGGGTGTGTGGACCGACAACCCGGCCGTGTTTGCCGCCATGTTCGACGCCGCCCTGAACGGGTTTCCCACGCCGCCCACCGGGCCGCGCCGCATCGTCCTTGAAATACCGCGCTGAACCGCCAGCCCTCCACCGCACCCCTGCCTTCATGAACGCCACCCGCATCATTGCCATACGCCACGGCGAAACCGCCTGGAACGTGGACGCCCGCATCCAGGGCCACCTCGACATTCCACTCAACGACACCGGCCTGCGGCAGGCGCAGCAACTGGCGCGCGCCATGGCCGACGAGCCTGTGGCCGCCATCTACACCAGCGACCTGCAGCGCGCCCGGGCCACGGCCCAGGCCGTGGCCGATGCCACGAGCGCACCGCTCACGCCCGAGCGCGATCTGCGCGAACGCAGCTTTGGCGCCCTGGAGGGGCGCACCTTTGCCGAGGTCGAGATCGATCTGCCCGAGCTGGCACTGCGCTGGCGCAAGCGCGACCCGCACTTCGCACCCGAAGGCGGCGAATCGCTGACCTTGCTGCGCGAGCGCATCGCCCACACGGTGCACCGCCTGGCCGCGCGCCACCCCGGCGAACAGGTGGTGCTGGTAGCGCACGGCGGCGTGCTCGATATGTTGTACCGCCTGGCCACCGGCCAGGAGATCCAGGCGCCGCGCACCTGGCAGCTGGCCAACGCCGCCATCAACCGCCTTCTCTGGACCCCGCAGGGCCTCAGCCTGGTGGGCTGGGCCGACACCCAGCACCTTGACAACACCGCCCGCGATGAAGCCACTACCTGATGCACTGCTTGCCACCATCGGCCAGGGCGTGCAGCTGATCGACACACCTTCGCTGGTGGTCGACCTGGACGCCATGGAGCGCAACATCCAGCGCATGGCCGACTTTGCCCGCAAGCACCGTGTGCGCTGGCGCCCGCATGCCAAGATGCACAAAAGCGCCGAAATCGCGCTGTTGCTGCAGCAGGCCGGGGCCCGCGGCCACTGCGTGCAGAAGGTGGCGGAAGCCGAGGCCCTGGCCGCTGGCGGCGTGGTCGATCTCTACATCAGCAACCAGGTGCTGGCCGCCACCAAGCTGCTGCGGGTGGCGCGCCTGGCGGCGCAACTGACAGCACGCGGCGGGCGCCTGGCCATTGCCGTGGACAGCGAAGAAGGCATTGCCCGCCTGGCCGAAGCCATGGACGTGGCCGGCAGCGCGGACGGCATCCACGTCTTTGTGGAGATCGACGTGGGCCAGGGCCGCTGCGGCGTGCCCCCCGGCGCACCGGCACTGGCCCTGGCGCAGTCCGTGGCCCGCCATGCGCGGCTGCGCTTTGCCGGCCTGCAGGCCTACCAGGGCAGCGCCCAGCACCTGGTCAGTGCGGCCGAGCGGCGCGAGGCCATCACCGCCGCGGTGCGCGCGGCAGAGCACACCCGCGCACGGATCACCCAGGCTGGCCTGGCGGTGCCGCTGGTCACCGGCTCGGGCACCGGCACGCTGGTGCACGAAGCGGCCAGCGGCGTGTTTGGCGAACTGCAGGCGGGCTCGTTCCTTTTCATGGATGCCGATTACGCCCGCAACGAGCGCGAGCCCGCCCAGCCCAGCTTCGAGCAGGCGCTGTTCGTGAAAACCCAGGTCATCTCGGTGTGCGACAGCCATGCCGTGTGCGACGCGGGCCACAAGAGCCACGCCATCGACTCGGGCCTGCCCACCGTGGCCCTGCTGCCGCCCGAGCGCGCCCTGCGCTACGCCAACGGCGGCGACGAGCATGGCCTGCTCTACGCCGACGCCCCCCAGGCCCGCCTGCCCGCACTGGGCCGCATGCTCTGGCTGGTGCCCGGGCACTGCGACCCCACGGTGAACCTGCACGATTTTCTGATCGGCGTGCGCGGCGGCCTGGCCACGGGCGTGGTGGAACGCATCATCCGGGTGGATGCGCGCGGTGCGCTGGCCTGATCCGTGAAACCAGCGGGCCAATACGCCGGGGGAAACCAGATCACGCGCTCAGAAAGACCCTCGCACGGTGAGTGCGAGCGGTGTTTTATCCAGACAGCGCTGGTGCGCACCGGGCGCCGGCTCCACGCCGGTGGCGATGGCCTGATCGGCAGGGCTGCGCCGCAGCAGGGTGGCTCGGTTGCACCAATCGCCATCCCCGCGCTGGTAACCTCGTTGCATGGGCCTGGAAACGGCGGTTGGATGCACCCGCCAGCACCGCGCTCAGGGTGCCATGCGGCGTTGCTCCTCCTTGCGGGCAGTATGGGCAGTACGGGCAGCAAGCCCGCCNNGGGCGCATCCAACTGCCGTTTCTATAGGTTTACGGAAAATTCCTCAGATCTATGGGTGTGACGCCATCTGCAAACAGCCCGCCGGCGGTCTGCGGGGGCGTGACACCCAGGTGCCGATAAGCAGCCAGCGTGGCAATGCGCCCACGCGGCGTGCGCTGCAGATAACCTTGCTGAATCAGGTAAGGCTCGATCACGTCCTCAATGGTGCCGGACTCTTCGCCAATGCTGGCGGCGATGTTATCGAGGCCCACAGGCCCGCCGTCAAAGCGGTGGATCAGGGCCTCCAGCAGCTTGCGGTCCATCACATCGAAGCCCTGCGGGTCCACGTCGAGCATGGCGAGCGCCTTGTCGGCAATTGACTTGGTGATGCGGCCATCGCCCTTGACCTCGGCATAGTCGCGCACGCGGCGCAGCAGCCGGTTGGCGATGCGCGGCGTGCCACGCGAGCGCCGCGCCAGCTCAAAGCCGCCCGCCTCGTCCATGGGCGTGCCCAGCAAGCCGGCGCTGCGCTTGACGATGTGCGCCAGCTCTTCGGGCGTATAAAACTCGAGCCGCGCCACGATGCCAAAGCGGTCGCGCAGCGGGTTGGTGAGCATGCCCGCGCGCGTGGTGGCGCCCACCAGGGTGAAGGGCTGCAAATCCAGCTTGATGCTGCGCGCCGCCGGCCCCTCGCCAATCATGATGTCGATCTGGTAGTCCTCCAGCGCGGGGTAGAGAATTTCCTCGACCACGGGCGAGAGGCGGTGGATCTCGTCGATGAAGAGAACATCGTTTTTTTCGAGGTTGGTCAGCAGCGCCGCCAGATCCTTGGGTTTTTCCAGCACGGGGCCACTGGTCTGGCGCAGGTTCACGCCCAATTCGGCCGCGATGATGTGGCTGAGCGTGGTCTTGCCCAGGCCGGGCGGGCCAAACAGCAGCACATGGTCGAGCGCCTCACCGCGCTTTCTGGCCGCGCCAATGAAAATCTCGAGCTGCTCGCGCGCCTTGGCCTGGCCTACGTATTCCTGCAGCAGCTTGGGACGCAGGGCGCGCTCAATGGCTTCTTCCTGCGGCGATGCCGGGACGGCGGAGATCACGCGTTTGGCGGGCGCGGGGGCGAAGTCGTCGGTCTGGATGGTCATGCCATGGGGCGCCCCTGCGGGCGAAGTGCGTGCCGGGTCATGGCGCCGGTTTCAGCCAGTTCTTGAGGGCCGCCTGGAATGCCAGGTCATAGCGGCCATAGTAGTTGGTGCCATTGGGATTTTGGCAACTTGCGCTTCCGCCCAGCAACTGCCCCACCACGTAGCGCTTGCTGCCAATGGGCAGGAACAGGCCCGAGCCGCTGCTGCCGTTCTCAACGGTGCCAGCGTTCCATCCCACGGTCAAGAACCGCCCGTCCTGCTGCGTGCTGACCACGCAGGTTTCAAGGGTGCAGTTGTCAAACTGCCTTACCAAGCCCTCACTGAGCTTTTGCAAATCACCCTCGGGATGGTGGATGCCGGCCGTGTAGGCGCCTTCGTTCACGGCGCCGTAGTACGAGCCGGCGAAAACGATCCCGGCCGGTGGCGCGGCGTTCAGGCGCATGAAGGCAGTGTCGGTAGCCGCCTGCGCGTAGAGCAGGGTTGCGCCGCCATGCAGGCGCTGCGCGCCCGCATTGACCTGGCTGCTGCTGCACGCAGCCGAGCGGTAGAACCAGTCGGTCGTGACAGAAGAAGCGGCCGTCTGCGTGGAAATGCAGTGGTTGGCGGTCAGAAAATACGGTGTGCTGCTGGACTGCGCATCGTTGAGCAGCGTGCCTGTGCACAGGAAAGTGGTGCCGTTTTCCACAAACAGCAGGCGCGCCACCGAGCGGCTTTCGCTGCTGTACTCGGGCCGGCACGACACGTCGATATTGCAGGCGCCCGCATCGCCCACCTCGGTCAGGCTGGGTTGCACCACACGGTCTGGCGAGACAAAAA
>DCVY01000029.1 GCA_002327945.1 Acidovorax delafieldii
TGCAACTGGCCACGCTGCTGGCGCGTGCCCGGCCCCAGGCCCACGCCGGCCAGAGCCTGCCCGCCGTGGTCCATGTGCTGGACCAGAAGGTGTTCAACCTGAACCCCGACTACTTTTCCTACACGCTGTCCAAACTCGCGCTGGAGCGCGCCGTGGCCCTGCAGGCGCAGGCGCTGGCCCCCCATGTGCGTGTGAACGCCATCGCGCCGGGCCTGGTCTACGTGAGCGGCCCGCAGACGGGCGACAATTTTCTGCGCGCCAGCAGCGTCAACCTGTTGCGCAGCCCCACCGACCCGGACGACGTGGCGCGCACCGCGGTGTTCCTGGCCGAGAACGCATCCATCACCGGCATCACCATCACCGTGGACAAGGGCCAGCACCTGGTGCCACTGGAGCGCGATGTCATGTTCGTGGCCGAACAACTGGCGTCCACGGCGCCCCCCGCAATCCCATGAACACATCCTCCCTGCCCGACCCACTGCTGCACGACTGCCGCCGCATCTTTTTGCGCGGGCTCACGCGGCATGTGCGCATCGGCGTGCACGACTTCGAGCGCGCGGCGGCCCAGCGCATCATCTTTGACGTGGATCTGTATGTGCCGCTGGCCCAGAACACGCCGCGCCACGACCATATCGACGAGGTGGTCGACTACGACTTCGTGCGCGACGAGGTCACCCGCATCGTCACGCAGGGCCACATCGACCTGCAAGAGACGCTGTGCGACGCCGTGCTCGGCGCGCTGCTGGCCCACCCGCAGGTGGTGGCCGCGCGCGTGTCCACGCGCAAGCCCGACGTGTACGACGACTGCGATGCCGTGGGTGTCGAAACCTTTGGGCGCAAGCCCCCGCAAACATGACCACGACCCCACAGGCCACGGGCCTGCAGACCCTGACCCTCACCGGGCTGCGTTTTGATGCCAACCTGGGCATCCTGGCGCACGAAAAAAGCGCCCCCCAGCCCATCCAGGTCGATGCCGAGCTGAGCCTGGGCGCGCAGCCGCTGGCGCCGCGCGACGATGACATCGCGCATGTGCTCGACTACCGCAAGGTGCGCCAGATCATCATCGACGAGTGCACGGCCGAGCATGTGAACCTGCTGGAGAGCCTGATCGGCAAGCTGGCGCAGCGGCTCATGCAACTGCCCGGCGTGCGCGGCGTGCGCGTGAAAATAGCCAAGCTCGAAATTTTTGACGATTGTGAAGTGGCCATTCGCATGGAGACGGGACAGTGGTGAACGCGATGAATGCAATGGATACCAGCGCCTGGACGGGCGACGAAACTGCGGCGGCGCCGGAGCGCGCACCGGCCGACTTCAAGATCGAGCGCGAAACCCACAAGCTCGAAAAACGCCTGTGCCGCGAAGTGGGCAAGGCCATCGTGCACTACAACATGATCGAAGAAGGCGACAAGGTCATGGTGTGCATGTCGGGCGGCAAGGACAGCTATGCGCTGCTCGACATCCTGCTCAAGCTGAAACGCCGCGCGCCCATCCACTTCGACCTGGTGGCCGTCAACCTCGACCAAAAGCAGCCCGGGTTTCCCGAGCATGTGCTGCCCGACTACCTCCAAACCACCGGTGTGCCTTTCCATATCGAGAACGAGGACACCTACAGCATCGTCAAGCGCCTCATCCCCGAGGGCAAGACCACCTGCAGCCTGTGCAGCCGCCTGCGCCGGGGCATTTTGTACCGCGTGGCCGACGAACTGGGCGCCACCAAGATTGCCCTGGGCCACCACCGTGATGACATTTTGCAGACGCTGCTGCTCAACATGTTCTTTGGCGGCAAGCTCAAGAGCATGCCCCCGAAGCTGGTGAGCGACGACGGCCGCCATGTGGTGATTCGCCCGCTGGCTTTTGTGGCCGAAAAGGACACGGCCCGCTGGGCGCAGCACCGCCATTTCCCCATCATTCCGTGCAACCTGTGCGGCAGCCAGGAAAACCTGCAGCGCAAGCAGGTGGGTGAGATGCTGCGCGAGTGGGAGAAAAAATACCCCGGCCGCGTGGAGAACATGTTCAACGCGCTGCAAAACGTGGTGCCCAGCCACCTGCTCGATGGTGTGCTGTACGATTTCAAGGGTGCACGCGCCACGGGCGTGGCCGACGACAATGGCGACAAGGCGTTTGACACCGAGGACTTTCCCGCGCCGTCTGCGCTGCCTGGCGTTCAGGTGGTGCGCATCCAGTAAAGGCCGATGCACTGCTGCCGGCGCTTTTTTCAAGGAGCTGCCATGACTGCCATGCGATGGATCACTTTGCCCCTGTTGTGCGCTGCGCTGTGGCTGACCGGCTGCGCCAGCACCCGCCTGGTCGACAGCGATGTGCAGTCGTTCTCGCAGCTCGCCGGCGCGCCCGCGCGGCCCACCTACAGTTTCGAGCGCCTGCCGTCGCAGCAAGCCCAGGGTGCCCAGCAGTCCGCCGTGGAAGAGCAGGCCCGGCTGGCGCTGGCCAAGGTGGGCCTGCGCCAGGACAGCGCGGCCCCGTTTTATCGCGTGCAGGTCCATGCCCGAACGGACCGCCAGGCGTCCCCCGACTGGTACGACCCCTGGTGGGGCTGGGGCGGGTGGGGCATGGGCAGCGGCTTTCATGGCGGCCTGTCGATGCGCTTTCCGCCCCCCATGCTGTACCGGCGCGAAGTCGGCCTGATCCTGCGCGAAGCAGCCACCGGCACCGTGGTGTACGAAACCCATGCCGTACACGAGGGTGTCTGGACCGACAACCCGGCCGTGTTTGCCGCCATGTTCGACGCCGCCCTGA
>DCVY01000057.1 GCA_002327945.1 Acidovorax delafieldii
CGAGCAGCCGCCGATGCCGCCGATGCCGCCAATGGTGGCGAGGAAGTGGTCGCCGGCCTGCAGGCACGAGAGCGCGCAGCGCCTCCTGCACCATTGCTGATCCAGCCGAACCAATGCAGGGACGGACAACACAGGGTCCACGCCAGGCCTCAGGTGTAGACTTCAGTGAAGGCGGGATACGCCTCGCCCGTATGGAAGAAAATGCCGCGCCACATGTTTTCTTCGGACCAAGTGTTGACCGGGCGATCAGGCTGCGCCAAGTAGCCTAGCCCGGCAAAGGTTTCATTGCGGTTGCCACTGGGGTCAAAGAAATAGATTGTTTCGCCGCGCGTGATGCCGTGGCGGGTCGGTGGCAGATCGATCTTGACCTTGTTCTTGGCCATGATGTCGCCCGCCTTCAGGATGTCGTGCCAGGAGTCGAGGAAGAAGGAAATGTGGTGCAGCCCTGCTGTGGGCCCAGCCAGGAAGGCAATGTCGTGCGGCTTGGTGGCGCGGAACATGAAGGCTGCCGCCTGGATGGCACCGCCGGGGCCGACGAGGATCTGCTCGCTCAGATAAAAATTCAGGCATTCCTTGAGAAATTTCACATTCTCGGCAACGCGGTTGACACCCGTTTCGGGGTTGAGCTCACACACCAAAGCCAAGTGGTCCAACCACTTGGCGCCTGCACCCTTGATATTGTCGGGCCAGGGGTCAGGGTTGCTGGAACCGACTTCGGTGCCCACGCACTCTTTCATCGCATACACCCGCATCTCGTGGCCACTGGGCAACGCAAACTGCAGCATACGCCCGACGGACGGCAGCGTTTCCTCGGGCAGCATCTTGGTCGTGATGCCATAAGCCTCTATGCGCTTTTGGAAAGCATCCAGATCAGCGTCATCCTCGGTTTTATAGGCCACGTGGTTCAAGCCAGCCTGGTCGGACGGGGTAAGAATCACGGAAAATTTATCCCATTCATCCCAACACTTGAGGTACACGTTGCCGTGAGCGTCTTCCATGGTTTTCTTCATGCCCAGCACGTTCTCATAGTGCTTGACGGCGGCTGCCATGTCCATCACCCGCAGACTGACATGACCAATTCGCATAATGCCCATCACATATCTCCTTTTATTGACTGGTTAGAACGCCAACACTTCAGGATGAAGCGCCAACAACCCTTGCAAGGGTGAACGCCTTGGTCATCTTGCCCACCACCTCGACCGCCAGATCCTCCAGCGGTGCCACGCGGCAGGCCAGGCACACACCGCGCGCCTCTTCTTCGACCGACACATGGGCACGGCTCATCGCCCCCATCTGGCGCACCCGGCCAGACAGGATGCTGATCTTGCACACACCGCAACCGCCGTTGACGCAACCGACCGGAATACCCCTTCTGCCCAGCCGGGTCATGCCCTCCAGCAGCGTTTCAGTTTCCCGGCAAAGGTAGGCCTCGCCGCTCTGCTCGATATGGATCGAGCGCAGGCAGGGGCTGGCCTCGCAGGGCTCGGTGGCCATCTTTTGCATCACAACCTCAGGTGGCATCGGCCTCGGCCAAGAAGTTGCCTACCAGCTGGGCGAAGCGCGCCGCATGCTCGATCTGCGTCCAATGCCCGCAGCGACCAAACACATGCAACTGCGAGTTCAGGATCAGCTCATGCAGCCGTATAGAGTTCGACAAGGGCAGCACCTGGTCTTCGCGGCCGTGGATGATCAGGGTTTCGTGCGGCAGGGCCCGAATCTCTTCGTCCCGGCTCGCCAACGCTGCAACCCAGCGCTGGCGGGGCGCCGGAAACATGGCCGCATACGATTCCTGAAAACCGGGCCGCTTGCTGGCCTCATAGCGCAGTTGCGCGAGTTCGTCCGTGACCAGGTTGCGGTCATACGCAAACATGTCCATCACCTGGCGCATGTTCTCGAACGATGGGGTGTAGCCCCAGATGGCGTCCAGCGCGGGTGTGATCTCGAAATCGACACCGGCTGCCCCCATCAGCACCAAGCGGCGCACCCGTTGCGGATGCCGGATAGACAGGGCCAGCGACAGCGCCCCGCCGAAGGAGTTACCCACCAGATCAACCTGCTCCAGATCGAGCGCATCCATCAGGCCGACGGCCTGCTTGACCCAGGCATCCATGGTGTATGCCATGCCTTCGGGGCGTTCGGTAAAGCCAAAGCCCGCCATGTCCGGCGCAATAACGCGACGTGACTTGGCCAGCACCGGCATGACCAACCGCCAGTTCGCATAAGCACTGACCCCCGGACCCGAGCCATGGATCATGAGCAGCGGGAAGCCCTGCCCCTGGTCGTGATAATTGGTGCGCAACTCGGCGGCAACGATATTTTTGCCGATCTCGGGGGATTGTTCTAGAGTCATGGCTTCTCCGTGGAAAATGGCACTGCTTGCGGACACTGACTGCATTCGCAGCACATTTGATGTTTATCGAGATTATTGATAAATATGACTATAAACAAACATTGGTACAAACCCTGAGCATTGTCGATATTTTCGACTGTTAAGCTTCAGGCCAAGTTGTCACAGGCGTCTTTACAATTTCTTGCACGCCAGGTTTTCGCTCGCCGTCAGCCCTTGCACACCACCATGTCTCTTGATTTTCCCGATCTTCTGGTTGATAAAAAAACGACGGGTCAACCCTCAACCCTGATAGAAAAAGCCTATCACCAATTGCGCCGAGACATCATCGACGGCCTGCACCCTTCCGGGCAGAAATTGCGCGTCGAGCATCTGAAATTTCAGTACCAGGTGAGCGCCGGAACGCTGAGGGAGGCGCTGGCGCTGCTGGTGTCCGACTCCTTGGTCGTGTCGCAGGGGCAACGCGGCTTTCATGTGGCACCCATGTCACTGGCGGATCTTGAAGACCTGACCCGCGTGCGGGTGCTGCTGGAATGCGAGGCGGTCGAGGAAAGCATCCGCCTGGGCAGGGACAGCTGGGAAGCCGATCTGGTCAGCGCTTTTCACAAGCTCTCGCTCGCCGAGGAGCGCTTGCACACTGATGCCGCCGGCACCTATGACGAATGGGAGGATCGCAATCGCCAGTTCCACGAAGCACTGGTTGGCGCATGCCGCTCGGCCTGGCTGCGCAAACTCCGCGCGCAACTCTATCAACAATCCGAACGGTATCGGCGACTTTCGGCACTGAAGGGCCCGCCGCCGATTGAGGTGCATGAAGAGCATCGCAATATCTTCAACGCCGTCATGGCGCGCGACGCCACCAAGGCCAAAGCTTTTCTGGCCGCTCACATCCAGCGGGCCCTGACGGTGATCAGAACGGCCGGCTTTCTCAAATAATCAATTTTCAAACTCGGCTCGAAAGGAGCCTCGACAACATGAATGACAACCCTTCGGCTTTGGCCCCGGTCATCGTCCTGGGCGGCGGCCTGGCCAGTATTTCCTTTGCCGGTGGCTTGCGGTCTGCCGGCTTTCAAGGGGGTATCACCGTCGTTGCCGACGAACACGAATCGGCCTACGACCGCCCGCCCTTGTCAAAAGATTTTCTGCGTGACGGCGACGCTGAAAAGATTCGCCTCGACCTGAGCCATGCGCCTGGCGTCGAATGGCTGCGCGGCGTGGCGGCGCAGCGGGTGGATACCCAGGCGCATGAAGTCCACCTGGCCGATGGCCGCTGCCTGCACTATGGCACGCTGGTGTTCGCCACCGGCGCATCGCCCCGCGTTTTGCCAGCGCTGCAGGGTGCGCCCATGCCCGTGCTGACCTTGCGCACGCTGGGCGACGCGCAGCGCATCCGCAGCGGCCTGCAGCCGGGCGCCCGGCTGCTGGTGATCGGCGGTGGCGTGATCGGTCTCGAACTGGCGGCCACGGCTCGCGCCCTCGGCGTCGAAGTCACTTTGGTCGAGTTTCTGCCCCGCTTGATGAGCCGTGGCGCATCGGCAACGCTGGCCTCATTCGTTGCGCGGCACCATGCCGAACAGGGTGTCGACTTGCGGTTCGGGCGATCTGTCACCGGGTTCAGCCGCTCCCACATCGTTTTGGACGATGGCAGCCAGATAGCCGCCGACCTGGTCGTCGTCGGCATCGGCGTCACCGCCAACGACGCGCTGGCGCACGCCGCTGACATCGCCTGCGACGACGGCATCTTTGTGGACGGGCGAGGCCGCACCACCTGTCCAAACGTCTACGCCATCGGTGATGTCACGCGCCAGCGCAACCCGGTAAGCGGCCGTTTCGAGCGTATCGAGACCTGGTCCAATGCCCAAAACCAGGGCATGGCCGTGGCACGCGCCATGCTGGATCCGGCTGCGCCGCCTTACGGCGATCTGCCCTGGTACTGGTCCGAGCAGTATGCTTTGCGCATTCAGGTGGCAGGCCTCACCAACGGCGACGATGAAATTGTGCGGGGCGACATCGCCGCAGGTGACCAATTCACCCTCATCCACCTCTTGCGCGGTCAGATCGTCGGCGCCAGTTGCGTCAACAACGTACGTGACTTCACGGCGCTCAAGCGCATCATCACCAGCGGCGCCCGGCCCGACCGCGCAGCACTGGCGGACCCGGACACCGACTTGCGCAAGCTGATCGCCCGGACAAGCTCGCAAGCGGCATGATCGCAGGCGCGACGGGTGGCCGACGTCGGCGGATCCGTGCGCCCTGATGCCTTTATTCTTTGTCAGGCTGGGGCGGTGAAACTCATGCGGTGGAGCAAGCGCTGCAACATATCCATGGTCTCCCCACGTGCACGCTGCTGCGGATGGTGGCCAACGCCGGGCAACGCCGTCACTTCAAGCGGCATCAGGCCGTGGCGAAACAGGAAAATCGCGCTGGGCCGCCAGCCATATTCATCGTCATTGCCGAACAACACGGAGACCGGGCAGCGCACTGCGGCAACCTCGGCGCTCATGTCCCATTGCAGTGCCTGCGGGCTGGCCCAGGGCTCGTACCAGCCCCAGAACATGGCGTCGGTGCTGTCGCCATGGTGGCGCATCAGCTTGTCGCGCAGCCCCTCGTGTTCAAACGCGCGGCGTGCGCCGGTCATGGCATCGACCATGAACTGATCAATAGCGATGGTTGGCGAGCAGGCAAGAACGCCGCACACCCGTTCAGGATGCGCCGCCGCAGCCAGCACCGACATGGCGCCTCCATCGCTGTGGCCGAACATCAACGCCTTGTGGATTCCGAAGTGGCGCAACACCTCGCCAAGCACCGGCCCGGCCTCTTCACGCCGGTAACTGGGCTCGCGCCCACCCACCAGACGCTCAGATCGCCCATAACCATACCGGTCATAGGCCAGCACCGGCCAGCCGCTGGCTTCGGCCAACACCTGGGGCAGGTCTTTCCAGGTGGTGATGCAGTCCAGCCCGCCGTGCATCATCACGATGGTCGGCTGCCCGTTGCCCACATCACCCCAGGTGGTGGCGGCCAGGCGGTGACCGCCGGCCAACAGTTCGTGTTCTTTCATTTCATGCTTTTTCATCATGTCAATCTGCCTCCGGGTTGCGCCTTGCAGTGGATCGGCACAGCCTACAGGTCGGCCTGTCCGGTCAGCAGTTGGCGCGCGATGGTGCGGCGCTGGATTTCGCCCGTGCCGTCGGGGATGCGCATCACGCGGGCGAAGCGGTAGCCCTCTTCCAGGCGCAGTTCGTTGGTCAGGCCCATGCCGCCATGGATCTGGATGCTGCGGTCCATCACGCGCCCCAGCATCTCGGTCGAAAATGCCTTGACCATGCTGACCTGCGCGGTGGCGGCGTGGCCGCTGTCCAGGCGCCAGGCACAGTTCTGGATCATGGTCTTGGCGGCGTAGATGTCCATGGCACTGTCGGCCAGCATGAGCTGGATGGCCTGGTGCTCGGCAATGGGCACACCAAAGGTTTTTCGCACCTTGGCGTAGTCCACCGCCTGGTCCAGCGCCCAGCGGGCCAGGCCCAGGCAGGATGCCGCCATGCCCATGCGCCCGGCGTTGACGCCGTCCATGGCCACCGCCAGGCCGCGCCCGACGTCGCCGAGCCGGTGGTCGTCGCGCACACGCACGCCGTCGAGCACGATGACGCCGGTGTCGCCGCCCAGGTGGCCCATGGTGTTGATGATGCGCGGCACGGAAAAACCGGGCGCGCGCGTGTCGACGAAGAAGCCGGTGACGCCGCCCTTGTGGCGCGCCGCGGCTTCGGGGTCGGTCAGCGCNNGCGTAGGGCGAGTTGGTGATCCACTGCTTGGTGCCGGTGAGCACCCATTCGTCACCGTCGCGCACGGCGCGGGTTTTCATGCCGAATACATCGGAGCCGGCATCGGGCTCGCTCAGACCAAAGCACAGGGTCTTGTCGCCGCTGGCGATGCCGTCGCGGTATTGCGCGAAGATGTCCGGCTTCAGGTGCCGCAGCACCGGCGACAGACCGTTGGTGAAGGGCGATGGCAGCACCACCGTCTGCACCAGCGGCTGGGCCGGGCCGACGCGGTGGTTGAGCACCTCCTGCACATG
>DCVY01000239.1:0-4720 GCA_002327945.1 Acidovorax delafieldii
GATGGCGTTCACCTTTGGGGTGAGAGCGCTATGCACCCGCCAGCACCGCGCTCGGGGCGCCATGCGGCGTTGCTCCTCCTTGCGGGCAGTACGGGCAGTAAGCCCGCCGCGTCCTCGCCCTTGCAGGGTGCAGGCCTGGCGGAGACAGGCCTTCTTCGCGCTGTCCAACAGCACGCAGGTGCTGTTGGAGCCGCAGCGCTCAGTCTTGCCTGGCGCCCCGATCACGGCACCGGCGGGCGCATCCAACGGCCGTTTCTAGGCTGACTGATCAGGGCAGCCCCTGCATGGCGACCGCCTGCCATGCCCCTCCAACAGAAATCCCCCGACCACCAAGGGACGTCTTGAAACTGCCATAAATGCCCGTATCATTAGCACTCACCCCACACGAGTGCTAACAAGGTGCTTGTGCGGTGGAAGTTTGGCGGCGCCCGAAGGTCGGGCGCTTCGTAATCCAGCTTTTTATTGTCAGTCAACAGGAGCAATGCAATGAACCTTCGTCCTCTGCACGATCGCGTGATCGTCAAGCGTATCGAAAGCGAAACCACGACCGCCTCCGGCATCGTGATCCCTGACAACGCCGCTGAAAAACCCGATCAAGGTGAAGTGCTGGCCGTCGGCCCCGGCAAAAAGAATGACAAGGGCGAGTTGATCGCCCTGAACGTGAAGGTCGGCGACCGCGTTCTGTTCGGCAAGTACTCGGGCCAGACCGTCAAGGTCAAGGGCGACGAGTTGCTCGTCATGAAGGAAGACGATCTGTTTGCAGTGGTCGAGAATTAATTTCTCACCGTTCCAGACCAGACTTTTTACTGAATTCGGAGATATCAAATGGCAGCAAAAGACGTAGTTTTCGGCGGCGAAGCCCGCGCTCGCATGGTTGAAGGCGTGAACATCCTGGCCAACGCGGTCAAGGTCACCCTGGGCCCCAAGGGCCGCAATGTGGTGCTGGAGCGCTCGTTCGGCGCCCCTACCGTGACCAAGGACGGCGTGTCCGTGGCCAAGGAAATCGAACTCAAGGACAAGCTGCAAAACATGGGTGCCCAACTCGTGAAGGAAGTGGCCTCCAAGACCAGCGACAACGCTGGTGATGGCACCACCACCGCCACCGTGCTGGCACAGGCCATCGTGCGCGAAGGCTTCAAGTACGTGGCCGCCGGCATCAACCCGATGGATCTGAAGCGCGGTATCGACAAGGCCGTGACGGCCCTGGTTGCCGAACTGAAGAAGGCCTCCAAGGCCACCACCACTTCCAAGGAAATCGCACAGGTCGGCTCGATCTCTGCCAACTCCGACGAAACCATTGGCAAGCTGATCGCTGACGCCATGGACAAGGTTGGCAAGGAAGGCGTGATCACCGTGGAAGACGGCAAGTCGCTGGACAGCGAACTCGACGTCGTCGAAGGCATGCAGTTTGACCGCGGCTACCTGTCGCCCTACTTCATCAACAACCCAGAAAAGCAATCCGCCATTCTGGACAACCCCTTCGTGCTGCTGTNNCTGCTGATCATTGCCGAAGAAGTCGAAGGCGAAGCCCTGGCTACGCTGGTGGTCAACACCATCCGCGGCATCCTGAAGGTGGTGGCTGTGAAGGCTCCTGGCTTCGGCGACCGCCGCAAGGCCATGCTGGAAGACATCGCCATCCTGACGGGCGGCAAGGTCATCGCTGAAGAAGTGGGTCTGACGCTCGAAAAGGTGACGCTGGCCGACCTGGGCCAGGCCAAGCGCATCGAAGTGGGCAAGGAAAACACCATCATCATCGATGGCTCCGGCGCTGCGGCTGACATCGAGGCCCGCGTCAAGCAAGTGCGCGTGCAGATCGAAGAAGCCACGTCCGACTACGACCGCGAAAAGCTGCAAGAGCGCGTGGCCAAGCTGGCCGGCGGTGTGGCCGTGATCAAGGTGGGCGCTGCCACCGAAGTCGAAATGAAGGAAAAGAAAGCCCGCGTGGAAGACGCACTGCACGCTACGCGCGCAGCGGTGGAAGAAGGCGTTGTGGCCGGTGGTGGCGTGGCCCTGCTGCGTGCCAAGCAGGCGGTTGGCACCTCCATCAAGGGTGACAACGCCGACCAGGACCACGGCATTGCCCTGGTGCTCAAGGCCATCGAAGCGCCCCTGCGCGAAATCGTGAACAACGCCGGTGGCGAAGCCTCGGTGGTGGTGAACGCCGTGTTGGCCGGCAAGGGCAACTTCGGCTTCAACGCTGCCAACGACACCTACGGCGACATGCTGGAGCTGGGCATTCTGGACCCCACGAAGGTCACCCGCACAGCGCTGCAAAACGCAGCGTCGGTGGCATCGCTGCTGCTGACGACCGAGTGCATGGTTGCTGACGCACCGAAAGATGAAGCCGGTGCTGGCGGCGGCATGCCTGACATGGGCGGCATGGGTGGTATGGGCGGCATGGGCATGTAATTGCCTGGTTAGCGCGGCTACCACTGCCGCGCAACCCGACAAAAAGCCCGCAGGCTTCACGGACTGCGGGCTTTTTTCATTCAGCCTAGCGCAGTGTTTTGCAACACCGCCAGGGCCGAAAAGACGCTTTTCTATGTGCCAGATAGCGTGAAACACTGCACCAGGTTCAGACGACAAAGGGCTCGCCGTAGGTGTTGGCCGATCCTTCGCCGGGTTGCACCCACCAAAACAGCAGCACCAGAACGCCGATACCGGTCAGCAACAACAGTTGCCACCAACCCGAGCGCCCAATGTCATGCAGGCGCCGCGTGCCCACAGCCAGCGCCGGCAACAGCAGTGCCAGCGAGGCCAGGCTGTAAACCACATCGCCCAGCATGCTGGCAATGATCATCACCACCACCTGGAACAGAAAAAACCACCAGTACTCGGAGCGTGATGCGCGGCCAGAAAACCTGGCGTATTGCCCCAGGCACGATTGAATCGACTGAACAAAATCCATGATGAAGCCCCTCTCTCTTGGTTGAGCGTTGACGAAATGCGGGCAAACGCCCTTGAACATGATAGGAAAACAGTGCGACAGACACGGGGGACGAGGGCCTCAGCGGCCAGCACCCCGCCACGGCGCTCCTTAAGCCATTCTTCATGCACGCCGCGCACCATGGCGGCATGCACACCCCACACCCCACTTCTCTCGCCCGCGTGGCCGCGCTGCTGGCGCTGGCTTTTGTACTGGAGCCGGCGCACGCCGCCGACACCACCGCTGCCTTGCAGATGCAGCGCTGGAGCGATATATCCGGCAAGCCTGTGAGCGCCGAGCGCGGCCGCGTGTTTTTCACCAGCCGCCATGGCGGCGAATGGTCGTGCGCCTCGTGCCACGGCAATCCCCCCACCGCACCGGCACGCCATGCCAGCACGGGCAAGACCATTGCCCCGCTGGCACCGGCATTCAACCCCGAACGCTTTACCGACACCGCCAAGGTAGACAAATGGTTTCGCCGCAATTGCAAAGATGTGCTGAGCCGGGAATGCACCGCCGTTGAAAAAGCCGATGTGCTGGCCTGGCTGCTGCAGTTCGACGCCAAAAATCCACCCCCACCCGCCAAGGACAAGCCATGAACCGCAACGCCTTGATGATTCCTCCCGCCCCGCTCCGGCGCACCGTTGGCCGTTTTGCCACGCTGCTGGCGCTGGCCTGCGCACTGCCCGCCGCCTGGGCCGACAGCCGCGAGATGCCCGCCAGCGCCATGCTGCCGGCCTACAAGCAGGAATGCGCCGCCTGCCACATGGCCTACCCGCCCGGCATGCTGCCCGCCAGTTCGTGGAGTCGCATGCTGAAGGGGCTGGGCCAGCATTACGGCACCGACGCCTCACTCGATCCGGCCATGGTGCGCCAGATCAGCACCTGGCTCGAAGCCCATGCCGGCACCTACAAGCGCGTGCGCGAGGCACCACCGCAAGACCGCATCACCCAATCCGCCTGGTTCGAACGCAAGCACCGCGAAGTGGAGCCCGCCGTCTGGAAGCGCGCCGCCGTGGGCAGCCGCGCCAACTGCATGGCCTGCCACACCCGTGCCGACCAGGGCGACTTTGACGACGACCGCGTCCGCATTCCGAAGTGAGGAACACCATGGCTTCTGACACCCTTTCCACCACCTCTCCCGCCGCACCGTCTGTGCCATCTTCGGCGCAAGCGCAAGCGCCCCGGCCCGCCACCCGCCGCGTGGTCGATGCCACCACGCGCATGCTGCACTGGCTGATGGCGCTGAGCTTCACGGTGGCTTACGTTAGCGCCGACGGCGAGCGCTGGCGGTTGGTGCATGTCACGCTGGGCTACACGCTGGCCGGGCTGGTCGTGGCACGCCTGCTGTGGGGCCTGTTCGGGCCGCGCCAGGCCCGCCTGTTGGTGCTGTGGCGCAAGCTGCAGGGGCTGCCTGCATGGCTTATATCCCTGGCCGCCGTGCGCTCGCCCACCGCCCTTCAGGCCACCTGGCGCCCAGGGCAGAACCTGCTGATGGCATTGGCCGTGGCGCTGATCCTGGCGCTGGTGGTGCCGCTCACCCTCAGCGGCTATGCCGTGTGGGACGAATGGGGCGGTGAATGGCTGGAGGAAGCGCATGAGTTCTTTGGCAACACCCTGCTGTTTGTGGTGCTGGCGCACATCGGCCTGATCGCCCTCTTGAGCGTGCTGCACCGCAAGAACCGGGCGCTGCCCATGCTGACGGGCCGCGTGCAAGGCCCCGGCCCCGATCTGGCGAAAAACAACCACGGCTGGTTGGCCGCGGCCGTGCTGGCCTGCGTGCTCGCCTTCTGG
>DCVY01000239.1:4783-13305 GCA_002327945.1 Acidovorax delafieldii
GGCGCCTACCAGGCCGCTGTGCTGGACCTGGGCCTGCCGCGGCAGGACGGCATGGAGGTGCTGCGCCAGGTGCGTGCGCGGCGCAACACCACGCCCGTGCTGGTGCTCACGGCCCGCGATGCCGTGCCCGCCCGCATTGCCGGGCTGGATGCCGGTGCCGACGACTATCTGATCAAACCCATTGACCTGCACGAGCTGGCAGCCCGCCTGCGCGCCCTGGTGCGGCGCGCCCATGGGCAGCGCGATACCCTGCTGGCAGCGGGCCCCGTAGAGCTGGACCCGGCGGCCCACCAAGTGTGGTGCCATGGCGAGGCGGTGGAATTGTCCAACCGCGAATACGACCTGCTGCATGCGCTGCTGCTCAACGCCGGGCGCGTGCTCAGCCGTGAGCAACTGGAGCAGCGCCTGTACCGATGGGGCAGCGAGATCAACAGCAACGCCATCGAAGTGCACATCTACCACCTGCGCCGCAAGTTGGGCGCGGCCCTGATCGAGACTGTGCGCGGCGTCGGCTACCGCATCGCGCGCGAGTCGGCATGAGCAGCGCCGCCGCCCCCCGCACGCCACGCGCACCGCGCTCTCTGCAGGCCCGGCTGCTGACCACGGTGCTGGCACTGGTGCTGGTGGCCTGGGGCGTTGCCGCAGCGCTGGCCTGGCACGAAACCGACGAAGAAGTCAGCGAACTGCTCGACGCCCATCTGGCGCAGACCGCTGCCCTGCTGCGCTTGCAGCCGCTCGATGAGCTGGATGAAAACCGACTGAACGAAGCCCCAGAACTGGACAAGCACCAGCCGCGCGTCGTGTTCCAGCTGTGGCACGAAGACCAGTTGCTGGCCCGCTCGGCCAGCGCGCCGCAGGAACCGCTCACCCAGCGGCGCCAGCGCGGCTTTGCCGACAGCCAGGTGGCCGGCAAGGCCTGGCGCGTGTTCGTCACCCAGGGGCGCGAGCGCGATGTGCGCATTGTGGTGGGCGAGCTGCGATCGGTGCGCCGCGAGATCGTGCTGGCCAGCCTGACCAGCACCCTCAAACCCATGCTGTGGGCCTTGCCGCTGCTGACCCTGGGTATCTGGTGGGCGGTGCGTGGCTCGGTGCGGCCGCTGAGCCGGCTCGGAAACGCCGTGGCCGCGCGCCAGCCGCAGTCGCTCGCGCCGCTGTCCACCGCAGGCGTACCGCCCGAGGTGCTGCCGCTGGTCACGGCGCTGAACGACCTGTTCGAGCGCATGGCCCGGCTGCTGGCCACCGAGCAGCAGTTCACCGCCGATGCGGCGCACGAGCTGCGCACCCCCATTGCCGGCATCCGCATGCAGGCCCAGGTGGCGCAAGGTGCCACCGATCCGCAAGAGCGCACCACGGCGCTGCAAGCCACAGTGCAAGGCTGCGACCGCGCCACCCGCCTGGTGGAACAACTGTTGCAACTGGCCCGGCTCGATGCCGAATCCGCCCCCGACAGCGGCAGTACCACGCCGCTGGCCGATATGGCCGGCCAGGTGGCCGCCGATCTGCAAGCCACGGCAGAGCGCCGACAGCAGCGCCTTGTGGTGCGCGAGCCTCTGGCGCCCAACGTGCACATCCCGCTGCCCGAGCCCCTGGCCCGCGTGCTGCTGCGCAACCTGCTGGACAACGCCTTGCGCTACAGCCCGGAAGGTGCCGAGGTGCGGTTGCAGATTTCCGCGCCCAACGAAGGCCAGGCGCAACTGATCGTGGAAGACAGTGGCCCTGGCCTGACGCCCGAGGAACAGGCACGCCTGGGAGAGCGTTTTTTTCGGGCGCTGGGCACCGGCCAGAGCGGCAGCGGCCTGGGCTGGTCCATCATTGTGCGCATTGCGCGCCTGCACCATTTACAGGTGGCCACCGACCGCAGCCCAGGGCTGGGTGGGTTGCGCGTCAAGGTGCGCTGGTAACCCCGCCGTCGCACCGAAAGGGCTGGTAAGCACTGTGGCGAAATTCAGGAACCACCGCGCAGGCCCTGCGCAGCACGCGCCAGCTGCGTGATGCGGGCCCAGTCGCCCGCGCGCACCGCATCTGCCGGCGTCAGCCACGAGCCACCCACGCAGCGCACATTGGGCAGCGCCAGGTAGTGGGGTGCCGTGGCCTGGGTGATGCCGCCCGTGGGACAAAAACTCACCTGGCCAAACGGACTGGCCCAGGCCTTGAGCAGCGGGATTGCGCCCGCGGCCTCTGCGGGAAAAAACTTGAGGAACGAAAAACCATCGGCCAGCGCGGCCATGATTTCGCTGGATGTGGCCACGCCCGGCAACAGCGGCAGATCGAGCCGTTTGCAAGCGCTGCCCACTTCGAACGTGTAGCCCGGGCTCACAGCAAACCGCGCACCCGCCTCGCTGGCGCGGCGCGCATCGTCGGCGTTGAGCACGGTTCCCACGCCCACCACGGCCTCCGGCAGGTTGCGGGCAATGGCTTCAATGGCGGGCAAACCAGCGGCGGTGCGCAGCGTCACCTCCAGCACCTTCACGCCACCAGCCAGCAGGGCCTCGGCCAGGGGCAGCGCGTCGGCCACGCAGTCGATCACGATCACCGGGATGACGGGGCCGTGGCTGGCGATATCGACGGGGTTCATCGGCACAGCGGAAGATGCGTTCACAGCCATGTGCAGGCTCCCTGTTCGGCACCGCCTGCATGGCGGCGAAAGTTGGCGAAAAGCTCGCGGCCAAAACCGGTGGCGGCGGGCGCGTTGTAAGGCACGGGCGCGCGAGCGGCCCATTCAGCGCCATCGACCAGCACATCGAGCGTGCCGGCCACTGCGTCCACACGCACGATGTCACCGTCGCGCACCTTGGCCAGCGGGCCACCGGCCTGCGCCTCGGGCGTCACATGGATGGCTGCGGGCACCTTGCCCGAGGCGCCGCTCATGCGCCCGTCGGTCACCAGCGCCACTTTGAAACCCTGGTTTTGCAGCACGGCCAGCGGCGGGGTGAGCTTGTGCAGTTCGGGCATGCCATTGGCCTGCGGCCCCTGAAAACGCACCACGGCCACCATGTCCTGCTGCACCTCGCCCGCGCTGAAGGCAGCGAGCAAGGCCTCCTGCGAATCAAATACGCGGGCCGGCGCTTCGATGATGTGGCGGTCTTCGGGAACGGCCGATACCTTGATCACCGCGCGGCCCAGGCGCCCCTGCAGCAGGCGCAGCCCGCCCGTGGGCGAGAACGGTCGGGCCACGGGGCGCAGCACCGATTCGTCGCCCGACACCGCTGGCGCCGCCTGCCCGCCGGCCGCGATGCCGCCCACGTTCACGCTGCCCACATCGGGGTGCATCAAACCGCCGCCCAGCAGCTCGCGCAGGATCCACGGCGGCCCGCCTGCGGCCTGAAACTGGTTCACATCCGCGTCGCCGTTGGGATAGACGCGGGCCAGCAGCGGCACGGCGGACGAGAGTTCGTCAAAGTCCGACCAGTCGATCAGGATGCCCGCGCTGCGCGCAATGGCCACCCAGTGGATCAGGTGGTTGGTAGAGCCGCCCGTGGCCAGCAACGCCACCATGGCGTTGACGATGCAGCGCTCGTCCACCAATCGCCCGATGGGCGTGAAGCGTGTGCCGCGCTTGCCAATGTCGAGCACGGTGCGCAGGGCCTGGCGCGTGAAGGCTTCGCGCTCTTCGGTGCCCGGGTGTGCAAAGGCCGCACCGGGCACATGCAGGCCCATGGCTTCGAGCAGCATCTGGTTGCTGTTGGCCGTGCCGTAGAAGGTGCAGGTGCCGGGGCTGTGGTAGGCGGCCGATTCGGCCTTCAGCAGTTCGCCCCGCCCCACCAGGCCCTGGGCGTATTGCTCGCGCACCTTGGACTTTTCAGTGTTCGACAGGCCCGTGCCCATGGGGCCTGCGGGCACAAACACGCAGGGCAAATGCCCATAGTGCAGCGCGCCAATCAGCAGCCCCGGCACGATCTTGTCGCACACACCGAGCAACAGCACGCCGTCGAACACATCATGGGACAGCGCGATCGCCGTGGCCATGGCAATGGCATCGCGCGAGAACAGCGACAGCTCCATGCCGGGCGTGCCCTGGGTGATGCCGTCGCACATGGCCGGCACGCCACCAGCCACTTGCACCGTGGCATGGTGTTTAGCGGCTTCGTCGCGCAGGATGGCCGGATAACGCTGGTAGGGTTGGTGGGCTGACAGCATGTCGTTGTAGGCTGTGACCACACCGATGTTGGGCACCTTTTCAACGGCAACCTTGAACTTGTCTGCGCCCGGCAAGGCGGCGTAGGCGTGGGCCAGGTTGGCGCAACCCATGCGGTCTTGCGCGGGCTGGCGGTCGATCATGGCGTCCACCATGGCCAGGTAAGCAGCGCGGGTGCCTGCGCTGCGCTCAATGATGCGAGCCGTCAAGCGCGCTACAACTGAATGCATGGGATGCTCCATCCGGGTATCGTCCTAGAATGTAATTTGATAACACATTCCGATCAAGCAATGCCTTTGCAAGCCCTTCCTTTGCCGCCCTCGGAACTGGGCGAATCGCCGTTCTGGCACCCGCTGGAGAAGCGGCTTTATTGGTGCGATATCGCAGGCTTTGCAGTGAACGCCTGGGAACCGGGCACTGGCCACCGCTGGCTATGGAAGATGCCGTCCGAACCTGGATGCTGCGCACCATCGGCGGATGGAAAAATAGTAATCGGGTTACGCGACGGGTTTTATCACCTGGACTGCACGACCGGCGCACTGGCTTGCCTGGCAACCCTGCCGGCCGATGCACACGACACCCGGCTGCTGCGCCTGAACGACGGCAAATGCGACACCGCTGGCCGATTCTGGGCCGGCTCCATGATCACCCCGCGCACGCATGCGGGTGCTGCACTGTGGCGCCTAGACTGCACCACGGGCCACTGCACCATAGAACCCATGGCGGGCGACAACTTCACGGCCAATGGCCTGGCCTTCAGCCCCGACAACCGCTGGATGTATTGGTCCAACACCCCCGAACACCGCATTGACCGCTTTGCGTTCGACGCCACTACGGGCCGCATCCGTGATCGGCAGCCCTGGGTTCGCTTCGCTCCCAAGGCTCCGGGCGAAGCCTATGGCGGCCGCCCCGACGGCGCCAGCGTGGACGCGCAAGGGAATTACTGGGTGGCCATGTATGAAGGGGCCAGCATTCTTCAGCTGTCGCCAGCGGGCGCGGTGCTGCAACGCATCCCCACGCCGGTGCAATGCCCCACCATGGTGTGCTTTGGCGACGACGATCTGCGCACGCTCTACATTACCTCGGCGCGCGCCGGCCGGCCCGCCAGCGAATGCGATGCCGCCATTCCTGCGGGCTCGCTGCTGCGCATGCGGGTGGACATTCCGGGGCTGCCGGTGAACTTTTTTCAGCCCGGCTGAAAGGCCAATGCATTCAGCCGCGCAGGCGGTGCAGCAAGCCTGCCGTGGAGGCATCGAGCCCCGAGACATCGCCGCTGGCCAGGCGCTGCTGCAGGTCGCGCGCCAGCAACTTGCCCAGCTCCACACCCCACTGGTCAAAGCTGTTGATGCCCCACAGGGCACCGCTGACAAACACCCGGTGCTCCTGCAAGGCGATGAGCGCCCCCAGCGCCTGGGGCGTGAGGGACTCCAGCAGCAAAAAGCTGCTGGGCCGGTTGCCCGGGAAATGCCGGTGCCCATCATCGCTGGCCTTGCCCACCATCAGCGCCTGCGCCTGCGCCAGGGCGTTGGCCAGCACCTGCTCATGGTGGCCGGCAAGCGGGTGCGAAGGCTTGCGCACAGCCACGATTTCCAGCGGCAGCACATCCGAGCCCTGGTGCAGCATCTGAAAAAACGCATGCTGCCCGTTGGTTCCCGGCTCGCCCCACAGCACGGGCGAGGTGGCGTAGGCCAGGGTCTCGCCGCTGGCGGCCACGCGCTTGCCGTTGCTCTCCATTTCCAGCTGCTGCAGATAGGCCGACCAGCGCCGCAGCCCGGCGTGGTAAGGCACGACACAGCGGCTCGTGAAACCATGGAAATTGCGGTACCAGACATCGAGAAGGCCCAGACGCACGGGCAGGTTCGCCGCCAGCGGCGCCGTGCGAAAGTGCTCGTCCATGGCATGCCCGCCCGCCAGCAGCCCCCGAAAACCGGCAGCGCCAATCGCGATGGCCAGTGGCAGACCGATGGACGACCACAGCGAATAGCGCCCCCCCACCCAGTCCCAGAAACCGAATGCGGTGGTGATGCCCAGGCCCTTTGCGGCATCTGGCTGGGCCGTGAGCGCCACGAAATGGCGCGCCACATCCGTGCCGCCTTGCTGCGCAAACCACGCCAGACACGAGCGCGCATTGGTCATGGTTTCCGCCGTGGTGAATGTCTTGGACGCCACCAGAAACAAGGTGTTTTGCGGCCGCAGCAGCCGCAGCACGCCCGCCAACTCGTGGCCGTCGGCGTTTGCTACGAAGTGAAAGCGCTTGCCCGGCGCGCGGTACGCATCCAGCGCCAGCACGGCCATGTGCGGCCCCAGGTCGGAGCCGCCAATGCCGATGTTCACCACATCGGTAATGCCATCGTCAGCGCGCAGGCGGTCGGCGTAAGCCAGCATTGCCTCCAGCGTGGCGTGCACTTCGGCCAGAGCGGGCGCCACGCCGGGCAGGTCGCCCGGCAACGCCTGCCCTGCCGGCCGGCGCAGCAGGGTGTGCAAAACCGCACGGCCTTCGGTGGTGTTGATGGGTTCGCCATGCAGCATGGCGTCACGATGCTGCTCCAGGCCGCAGGATCGCGCCATGTCCAGCAGCAGCGCTTCGGTGGCCCGGCTCCACAGGTTTTTGGATAGATCAGCAAACAGGTGGGGAGCCGCCTGGCTGAAATGTTCAAACCGCCGCGCGTCTTCGGCAAAAGCCTGCCGCAGATCGAGACGTGCACCCTCCGCAGAAAAATGGGCCTTCAGAGGCGGCCACTCGGGTGTCTGATCGCAACGAAGAAACATGAACATATCGATGGCGCGCAATCAACAAAGTAAGCAAATGCCTGAAACTTCAAGCATTGCAACGCTGACAACTTGAAATCAAGGCCCGTAAAACTGACGATACTCATGCACCCATGTAACAAGATCACAATGGATGCCCTTCGCAGCATCGCCCCATCCACGGAGACCCCATGCGTTTTGACCTCGTCCTGTTCGGCGGCACGGGCGACCTCGCCTGGCGCAAGCTATTGCCTGCCTTGTTCCAGGCCTTTCGCCACGGTATGTTGCCCGAGGGTGGCCGCATTATCAGCGTGGCGCGCGACGATTTGACCGACGAACAATACCGCAGCCGGATCCAGTCGCGCTTTGACAACGTGGAACTCGCCAAGCGCCCGACGCCAGACGAGTTTTCGCGTTTCGCTGCATTGCTGCACCACCTGCGCATGGACCTGTCGCAGCCGCAGGATTATGTGCGGCTGGCCGACATGCTCAAAGCCCGCAATGCCGATTCGCTGGTGATGTACGTCGCCACGGCGCCCAGCCTTTTCACCACCGTCTGCGAGCAGATCGCCGCCGTGGGCCTGAACGGTCCCAGCACCCGCGTGGTGCTCGAAAAGCCCCTGGGGCATGACCTGCCATCGAACCGGGCCATCAACGAGGCGCTGCGCCATGTGCTGCGGGAAGACCAGGTGTTTCGCATCGACCATTACCTGGGCAAGCCGTCGGTACAAAACCTCTTTGCCATGCGTTTTGGCAATGCGCTGTTCGAGCCCCTGTGGCGGCGCGAAACCATTGCCAACATCCAGATCACCATCGCCGAAGAACTGGGTGTGGAAACCCGTGGCGCCTTCTACGACCAGACGGGCGCCCTGCGCGACATGGTGCAAAACCATGCCCTGCAATTGCTGTGCGCCATCGGCATGGAGCCGCCCGTCAACGCCAGTGCCAATGCCATCCGCGACGAAAAGCTCAAGGTGCTGCAATCGCTCAAGCCCTGGAGCCCCGACACCATCGGCCAGCATGTGATCCGCGGGCAATATGCCGCCGGCACCAGCCACGGCCACAAGGTTGCAGGGTATTTGCAGGAAAGCGGCGTTGCCCCTGCCAGCACCACCGAGACCTTCGTTGCCCTGCGCACCGAGATCTCCAACTGGCGCTGGGCGGGCGTGCCCTTTTTCATCCGCACCGGAAAACGCCTGGCCGGCCGCAACGCCCACATCGTGGTGAATTTCCGGCCCGTACCCCACCCGATTTTCAAGACCCCCGCAGGGGCAGCCAACCGCCTGGTGATCAACCTGCAACCCCGCGATGGCCTGGAGCTGCATCTGCTGGCACAAGGCGCTGCGCAGTACCAGGCCGAGCCCGCCCTGGCACCGGTGCACCTCAACCTGGACTTTGACCAGCGCTTTGGCATCGAACGCGTGGGTGCCTACGAACGCCTGCTGCTGGATGTGATTGCTGGCCGGCTGAACCTGTTTGTGCGCAGTGACGAGCAGGAAGAAGCCTGGCGCTGGGTGGAACCCATTTTGGCGCACTGGCGCACCGACCCCCACGGCCCGCGGCCCTATGCGGCTGGCAGTTGGGGGCCCAGCGCCGCCAGCGCCATGATTGCACGCGACGGCTTTTGCTGGAGCGAAGA
>DCVY01000239.1:13340-14802 GCA_002327945.1 Acidovorax delafieldii
TGCCCCGGATTGCCTCCATACCGCCTCCATACCTCTATAGAGAGCGAACGCTCAAAAGACCGTTGGCGGCCTGTCGCCTTCAGACACCTTCAGCCATCTTCAGGCACCTTCAGCCATCTTCAGCCGATCAGCCCACTGCCCTGCCGTTGTTGACGATCGCGACAAAGGAGGTGGTATGGAACTGGTCGCACTGCACCAGCTTTTGGTGAAACCTTCGGTTTTCGCTATCGACGCTCCAAGCCCGACAGCCTCCTGGGATCAAAGAAACGAAGCCCGGATGGGCGGTACGTTGACCCCCACATCGGCGCACTGGGCGCGGTGGCGCAAGGCATGGTCCATCACCACCAGGGCCAGCAGCGCCTCGGCAATGGGCGCGGCGCGGATGCCCACGCAGGGGTCGTGGCGGCCCTTGGTGACCACCTCGGCGCTGTGGCCGTGGATGTCGATCGACTCGCGCGGGCTGATGATGGAACTGGTGGGCTTGATGGCGATGCTCACTTCCAGGTCTTGACCGGTGCTGATGCCGCCCAGCACGCCGCCCGCGTTGTTGCTGCGAAAGCCTTCGGGGCTCATGGAATCGCCATGCGTGGTGCCGCGCTGGGCCACGCTGGCAAAGCCGGCGCCAATCTCCACGCCCTTCACCGCATTGAGCCCCATCATCGCGTAGGCGATATCGGCATCGAGCTTGTCGAACAGGGGCTCGCCCAGCCCCACGGGCACGCCCGTGGCCTGCACGCGAATACGGGCACCGCAGGAATCCCCGGCCTTGCGCAGGGCGTCCATGTAGTCCTCTAACCTGCCCACATCGGCCACCGGCGCAAAGAACGGGTTGTTCTGCACATGCTCCCAGCCCTCGAACGGAATGGCCAGTTCGCCCAGCTGCGTCATGCAGGCACGAAACTGCACGCAGTGTTGCTGGGCCAGCCACTTCTTGGCCACCGCACCGGCAGCCACCGTGGGTGCCGTCAGGCGGGCGGACGAACGGCCGCCGCCGCGCGGGTCGCGGATGCCGTATTTGTGCCAGTAGGTGTAGTCGGCATGGCCGGGACGAAAGCTCTCGGCGATGTTGCTGTAGTCCTTGCTGCGCTGGTCGGTGTTGCGGATCAACAAGGCAATGGGCGTGCCGGTGGTCTTGCCCTCGTACACGCCAGAGAGGATCTCGACCGCGTCGGGCTCGTTGCGCTGGGTGACGTGGCGGCTGGTGCCTGGGCGACGCCGGTCCAGGTCGGCCTGTATGTCGGCCTCGGCCAGCGACATGCCTGGCGGGCAACCGTCGATCACGCAGCCAATGGCCGGGCCGTGGGATTCACCAAAATTAGTGACTGCAAATAGGGTGCCGAAGGTGTTGCCGCTCATGGGGCGCGATTATCCTAGAAACGGCAGTTGACCTCTCAGTACCTCTTGCCAAGCCGCATGAAATCTATCGTTGATGACTTTGATGGCGTTCACCCTTAGCGTGAAA
>DCVY01000063.1 GCA_002327945.1 Acidovorax delafieldii
GGACAGCGCGAAGAAGGCCTGTCTCCGCCAGGCCTGCACCCTGCAAGGGCGACGACGCGGCGGGCTCATGGCCGTACTGCCCGCAAGGAGGAGCAACGCCGCATGGCGCCCTGAGCGCGGTGCTGGCGGGTGCATAGCGCTCTCACCCACAAGGTGAACGCCATCGAAGCCATCCACGATAGATTGCATGCGGCTTGCGAAGGGATACAAAGCGGTCAACTGCCGGTTTTAGGTTCAACGCGGGCGTGGGCGCGATGGTGTGCGACGTGCGCCGAGAGGCCTACCACCGGCGCACCGGGCCCGTGTCCACATGCACGAACTGCTCGCGCGGGTAGAAGCCCACCCCACCCATGCCCAGCGACAGCGCGGCATCGCGCAAGTCGGCCAGCGGCACGCCGGGCAGCCGCACGTCGATCGCCTTGCCGTCCATGTGCAGGCTGTGCTTGGCCACACCGCCGCCGCGCGTGGTGCGCAGCTTCTGGTTGGTCGCGGGGCTGCGATAGCCTGAAATGATCTGGAAGGGCTGCTGCACGCGCAACTCTTGCCGGATCTGGTGCAGCAGGTGGAACAACCGGGGGTCCATCAGGCCCGCCTCGCCGCTGTAATGGTCGCGCAGGAAATGGTTGAGACTGCTCAACGCCTGCGGCACAAACTGCTCGCCCAGCGCATACACCAGGGCCAGGCGTTCGCTGGTGTGGGTGTGGTCTAGCGACAGGCTGCGTGCACCGGGCAGGCTGGCCAGGGCGGGCTGTGCCAGTGGCAGCAAGGCCCCGGTCACCAGCCAGCGGCCGCCTGTGCCCAGAAAGCGGCGGCGGCCCGGTTGCTGGGGATGAAGTGGCTGTGTCATGGAATGTTCCGAAGAATGGGGGAAAACAGGTTTATGGTGCGCCGGCTGGCAGCCCCGGCCTGGCGCGCAGGCGACGCTGCTCGGACTGCTGGCGCAGGGCCCGGTCTAGCAATTTATCTTGGCCGTACAGGTCGGCAAAAAAATGCACTTTGCCCTGCTTGACGATGGTGGTGCTGTAAGCAATCACCACGGGCAGGGGCTCGGCCAGCCGCAGTGTGGCCGACTGGCCCCGCGCCATGGCCTCGCGGATGCGCGATTCGGGCCAGGCGGGGTCGTTGCGCAAAACGAACTGGGCCAGCGCTACGGGGTCTTCGACGCGGATGCAGCCATGGCTGAAATCCCGCCGGTCGCGCTGAAACAACAGCGGTGCGGGCGTGTGGTGCAAGTAGACGTTGCTGTTGTTGGGGAACACGAACTTGATGTCGCCCAGCGCGTTCTTGGGGCCGGGGCGCTGGCGTATGCGCATCTGCCCGCGCAGCACGGCGTCCAGGTGGCCGGCAGACAGCGCGGTGTGCACCTGCCCGTTGGCGCCCACAAACTCCAGGCCTTGCTGCTGAAAATAGCCGGGGTTGCGCCGCAGCCGGGGAATGGTTTCGCTGCGCGCAATCGACGGTGGAATGTTCCAGTAGGGACTGAATTCGATGAAGCGCATGTCCTCGTCAAACAACGGCGTGCGGGTGTCCAGGGCCTTGCCCACGATCACCTTCATGGCCAGCTGCAGCGATACCCGCGCGCCCTGGACCTCGTAGGCGCGCAGCACGAACTCGGGGATGTTGACCACGATCATGCGCGGACTGCGCAGCAGCGGCGTCCAGCGCAGGCGCTCCATGGCCAGCTCGATCTGGCGGGCTCGGGCCGCGGGCGAAACGGCCAGGGCATCGAGCGTGCCCTTGCCAATCACCCCATCGGTGGCCAGGGCGTGGCGCTCCTGGAATGCCTTCACGCCGTTCTGCAACGCTTCGTCGTAGAGGGCGGGTGCCTGCGCATCCGGGGGCAGGTCGCCCAGCACCACCAGGCGCTGCGTGAGCTGCGCAAGGCCCGCCCAGGCCTGGCCGGGTTCGAGCTTGCGGCCCGGCAGCGCCGGCAGGGGCGTGGCCCAGGCGGCAGGGCTGCCCAGGGCCCGGTAGCGGGACAGTTCGTTGCGCAGGCTGGCATACAGCGGTACCTGGGGCGCGGCGGCACGCACGGCGTCGGCCAGTGTGGGCGCTGTCAGGGCTTCCTGCAGGGCGGTGGCGGCGTCGATGCGCGCAGGCGCTGGCGGGGTGTAGTTCTGGTGAATCTGGCGCGGGTCGATCCGGCCCGATCGCAGGTCACCCAGGTAGCGCTGCAGGGCCGCGGTGAGCGCGTCTTCCAGCCGCTGTGCTGCATCGCTGCCCAGCGCGGGGCCGTTGGCAGCGTCGGCCACGGCCTGTGCCAGCGCTGCGGTGTGGTAATCCTCGGGTTGCAGGCCTTCGGTGGCCGCTGCCGTCAGGATGTCCACAGCCTGGTGCGCGGCAGGCGCGGGGCGTCCATCCACCAGCCAGGGCGCAGCGCCCGCCGGGGCTGCAGCCGCCAGCCACAGCGCCAGCAGGGCGGTGCGCAGCACCACGCAGGCGTCAAGGCAGAACGAAAGATCGGGCGAAAAAGGAAGAAAGCTGCCGCGAATGCGCCGCATTGTTGTCGTCAATGGTCACTCATCCCAGGCCACTCGCCCACCAGCCCGCAGGCCGGGCACTGGGCGTAGAGCCCGGGGCTGACATGGAATTTGGCCTGGTGCTTGTCGGTTTCGGGCGCCTTGTCGTGGGCTTCCCCGTCGATTTCCACCAGCCCTACGGCATGGCAACGGGGGCATTTGGCAACGGCCAGGGCCGCGATGGGATTGAAGTTGTCTGCGAACACGGGCACCTCGTCACATTGTCTGGTGGGGTTTTTATCACCCTGCCTGTCGCATTATCAGAAAGAAGTTGACGAGCCTTACCCCCGGCACTGGCTCCACAGTTAGGGCTGCTTGGTTCCCCACCTGACCCGGTTGGCCGCTTCACCATGCGGGGAGGCCCGTCAGGGCAGGATTCTACCCCCTGAACGGCTACGCCAGCGGAACTGGGGCGCGCCGGTATCGGAGGGCAGGGGCTATGGGCCATAGAATCACCCCATGTCCTACCTCGTGCTCGCCCGCAAGTACCGCCCCCGCAATTTCACCGAAATGGTGGGGCAGGAGCATGTGGTGCAGGCCCTCACCAATGCGCTCACGCAGCAGCGCCTGCACCATGCCTACCTGTTCACGGGAACGCGCGGCGTGGGCAAGACGACGGTGTCGCGCATCCTGGCCAAATCGCTCAACTGCCAGGGGGCCGACGGCCAGGGCGGCATCACCGCCACGCCGTGCGGTGTTTGCGCTGCGTGCACTGATATCGACAGCGGTCGCTTCCCCGACTACACCGAGCTCGACGCAGCCTCGAACCGCGGCGTGGATGAGGTGCAGAGCCTGCTGGAGCAGGCGGTCTACAAACCGGTGCAGGGGCGCTTCAAGGTCTTCATGATCGACGAAGTGCACATGCTCACGAACACGGCGTTCAACGCCATGCTCAAGACGCTGGAAGAGCCGCCCGATTACCTCAAGTTCGTGCTCGCCACGACCGACCCGCAGAAGGTGCCGGTCACGGTGCTGAGCCGTTGCCTGCAGTTCAATCTGCGCCCCATGGCGCCCGAGACGGTGCTCGGCCACCTCACGCAGGTGCTGGCGGCCGAGAACGTGCCGGCCGAGCCCCAGGCCCTGCGGTTGCTCTCGCGTGCGGCGCGGGGTTCGATGCGCGATGCGCTGTCGCTCACCGACCAGGCCATCGCCTTTGGCAGTGGTCAGCTGCAAGAGGCTGCCGTGCGCCAGATGCTGGGCACGGTAGACCGCTCCTACGTGTTTAGGCTCATCGATGCGCTGGCCCAGGGCGATGGCAAGACCGTGGTGGAGGCATCGGACACGCTGCGTATGAACGGCCTGTCGGCCGCATCCACGCTCGAAGAGATGAGCGCCGTGCTGCAGCGCATGGCCGTGTTCCAGGCCGTTCCCGAGATGGCGGGTGCCGTGGATGCCGATGACCCCGAGGCAGCAGATACAGCCCGCCTTGCCGCATTGATGCCCGCCGACGAAACCCAGCTGCTCTACAGCCTGTGCCTGCACGGGCGTGGCGAACTGGGGCTGGCGCCGGATGAGTATGCAGCGCTGACCATGGTGCTGCTGCGCCTGCTGGCCTTTAAACCCCAGAACGCAACGGCTGAAAAAAAAACTCTGACGCGGCCCGAAGCGGCGCACCGCGCGCCTGAATCGCCCCCCCGCGCGGCGGCGTCAGGCGCTACCCCCCCTGTAGCCACCCCACCCCAGATGCAACGGCAAGAGGCGTCAGCGCCGCCTGTTCTGGGAGAAAAAAGGATGCTGGCGCCCGCCCGGCAGGAGCAATCAGCTACTTATTCAATAGTGGATCCTGTCGTGCAGTCCCCGCAGTCCCCGCAGGCGCCAGCAGCGGTGGCAGCCATGCCCATGGCCACCGCCTTGCCCGTGTGCAGCGGCGAAAATTTTGACGAAAAACACCCTGCAGCCCAATTGCAGAAATCGCAAGCAGCTCCTGAGTTTGTAGCAATGCCGGTGCGCATGGCGCCAGAGCCCGGCGCACGCCTGCAACCCCATGCGCATTCCACGCCGGTGCCGGCCTCGGCCCGTTACACCGCCACTGAAGAAGGTGATGTGTGGCACAGCACCGTGCAGCAGCTGGTGGCGGGCGAAGCCATTACAGCCCTGGTGCGCGAACTGGCTTTGCAGTCCCAACTGGTGGCGCGCGATGCGGGGCACTGGCTGCTGCGCGTGGAGCGCGAATCGCTCAACCAGCCCCAGGCACGCGAGCGCCTGCGCGCCGCACTGGAGGCCGCAGGCCATGCCAGCCAGATCAGCGTGGAACTGGGCGTGGTGATTGACAGCCCCGCCCGCCGCAATGCCGCCGCCGCCGCCGAGCGCCAGCGTGTGGCCGAAGACATCGTGATGAACGACCCCTATGTGCAGTCGCTGGTGCGCGACTACGGCGCGAAAATCGTGCCGGGCAGCATCAAGCCTGCATGACCGATAACCACCATCCAACAGAAACCGAAAAGGAAACCACACCATGTTCAACAAAGGACAACTCGCCGGCCTCATGAAGCAAGCCCAGGCCATGCAGGACAACCTGAAAAAGGCGCAGGATGAGCTGGCTTTCATCGAGGTGGAGGGCGAATCGGGCGCAGGCCTGGTCAAAGTGCTGATGACCTGCAAGCATGACGTCAAGCGCATCACCATCGACCCCAGCCTGCTGGCCGAAGACAAGGACATGCTGGAAGACCTGGTGGCTGCGGCGTTCAATGCGGCGGTGCGCAAGGCGGAGGAAACTTCGGCGGAGAAGATGGGCAAGCTCACGCAAGGCATGCCAGGCCTCCCCGGCGGCATGAAATTCCCTTTCTGAGGCCCTGGCTACCGAGCGGGCGATCTGCGCCGTTGGGCGGTGCTCGCCATCCTCACGTACTTCAAGTACGTTGCGGTGGCTGCGCTTCTTCTGCCTAGTGCAGTGTTTCACGCTTGCTGGTACCAATAAAAAAGAGGGATTTTTGGTTC
>DCVY01000049.1 GCA_002327945.1 Acidovorax delafieldii
CCGTGCAGCAGCGTGGCGGGCGCCTGGGGCCACAGCGTGGCCAGGTTGACGGCACGCAGTGTGGCGCGGGCGTGCAGCACGGGCTGGTGTGCCCAGGGCACCAGCGTAGCCTGCAAGTCGGCCTGCATGGTGTCGGGCACGGAAGCGGGGGTGGATGGGGCGCGCTGCTGGGCAGGCTCAGGCGTAGTGCCCTGTGCAGCGGGCGGGCTGGGCGCCGGGGGCGCGGCGGTTTCGGCAGCCTGTGGGTCTGATGCAAGGGGGCGCAGGCGGGCATCCAGCTGCAATTGCGCCGCCGCCGTAGACAGCGTGCCCTTGAGCGTGGCGTGCGCCTGCACCTGCACGCTGGCGCTGCTGCCCGGCACGGCCTGGTGCACGCTGCCGTCCACCATGGCATCGAGCGCCATGGGGGCCTGGGCGTCCAAGGTGGCGCGGACGGTGTACCGGCCCTGGGCCAGTGCCACATTGCCAATCGTCAGGTGGTGCTGGCGCCCGTCAAAGCGGTAGTCGCCCACCAGCCCCAGGGCCTGCACGGCCGCAATGCCGGCCCATTGCAGGCGGTCAATGCGAAAGGGCAGGCCGATCTGCAGCGGCAGCACCAGCGTGTCGGGCGGGGTCGGGGGTTCGGTGCTGGGCGGGCCCAGCGGGGTGATCGTCACATTGGCGATATGCGCCTCGCCCAGCTCCAGGCGGCGCTGCAGCAAGGGCGCAAGCTGCCAGCCCACGCGGGCATCGCTGATTTCGATGCGCAGGGTCGGACTGCTCCAGCGCAGCCAGCCAATGCGGCCACCGCTGCGCAGCGATCCGCTCACCTCGCGGCTGTCCAGCGTCTGGCCCGCAGGCAGGTACTGGCCTGCGCGGGCCAGCAAAGTGGCCAGCGAGTTGTCGCGGCCCGACCACCACCAGGCCAGCGTACCCACCGTCAGCACCAGGGCGCACAGGCCCACCAGCAGCCAGCCCATGAACCGCAGCGCCCGGCGCGCCCCCAAGCCCCGCATGCCCCGTGCGGGGGCGGTGGCTGGCGTGGCACTGCCCGCAGAAAAATCCGCCTCGGGTGCGCGATGGGTAGGTGCGTTGCGCCGCATCAGAAGCTAAACCCCAGGCGCAAGTGCAGCCGCAGTTGTTTTGCCTGCACGCCATAAGCCAGATCGGCCTGCAGCGGGCCCACCGGGCTGCGCCAGCGCACGCCGGCGCCCACGCCCACGCGGGGATCGAGGTCGCCCACGTGATCGGCCACGGCACCGGCATCGACAAACACGGCGCTCTCCCAGTCGGTCATGGCGCCGTTGTAGACGATGGGGCGTTGCCATTCGACGCTGGCCAGGCCCAGGTAGCGGCCGCCGTAGAGCAGGTTGTTTTCGGTGCGGGCGCCGATGGCGCGGTAGCCATAGCCGCGCACGGTGGTGTCGCCGCCGGTCAGGAACAGCTGGGTCACCGGGATCTGCGCGGCCTGGCGCGCCAGCACGGCGCCCGCCTCGGCGCGCAGGGCGATGCGGGCATTGCGCGCGCCACCGGTCTCGGCCTGCACGCGGCCCGCCGCAATGAACGATTGCCAGCGCAGCAGCGTGCGCACAAAGGGCGCGCGGTCGGGGTTGATTGTGGTGCCCGCCCCCAGTTCCACCGCAAGCCCGTACCCGCGCGTGGGCGCCACGGTGCTGTTGAAATAACGGCCCGTCCAGCCGTAGTTCATGCTCAGCGCTGTGCCCGAGGGGGGAGCGTTCAGGCCCTGGCTGTTGGCGTAGTCGTATTGCAGAAAATAGTTGCGGTCGATGCGCGTGCTGCTCTTGCTGCGGCCGGAGCGCAGGCGCGCGCTGTTGACCTGGTAGTCGCCCGTGGTTTCGCGCTGCGCCTGGGCCGAGGCAACCCAGCGCCAACCGCTCTCGTCGGGCAGATCGGTCCATTCGGTGCCTGCGAGCTTGGTTTCACGGTCCAGCAGCAGTTTGCTGACCGAGCGCCAGCCGATGCCGGGCAACTGGTTGTGGATGTGGTCCATCGAAAGGCGCGGGCCGCTGTCGGTGGACAGTCCGGCGCCAAACACCAGCTTTTGCAGCCGCGCCTCGCGCACCTGCGCCACCACGGGGGCGGCTTGCGGGTCGCTGCCTTCGGTGTCGAGCGTGAGGAACGCGGCATCGTAATAACCGCTGCTGGCCAGGCGCAACTGCGCATCCAGCAATTGGGCCTCGTCATAGAAGGCACCGGTGGGCAGGCGGGCCAGGCGCCGCGCGCCATCAGGGTCGTAGCGCTCGGAGCCTTGCACCTGGAGGGGGCCGAAACGGTAGGCGGGGCCGGTGTCGTAGTGCACGCTCAGCGCCGCCTCGTGGGTGTCGGCATCCACCTCGGCCCGGCTTTGCGCAATGCGGGCCGTGGGGTAGCGCCGCACCTGCAGCTGGCGCAGGCCGTCGTTCTTGGCGCTGTCCCAGGCCGACTGGGTGAAGGGCTGCCCGGGCGGCAGCGACCAGTTGCGCTGCACCCGTTCCTGTCGGCGTGCGCGGCTTTCGGTGTCGTCGTCGGTGCGCTCGTCCACGGTGATGCGGGTGCTGGCAATGTGGGTTTGTGGGCCGGGCTCTGCGACCATCACCACGGCGCGCAAGGCGTCGCTGCTGCCCGGGGTGTCGGTCATCAGCACCGTGATGGTGGGGGCAAAGTAGCCCAGGGTGCCCAGCAGTTCGCGCGCGTTGGCGTCGGCCGCAGCCAGCAGGCGCTGCAGTTCGCCGTCCTGCAAATCGGGCAAGGCCTTGTAGCGCTGCAGTTCCAGATGGCGCTCCAGTGTCTCGCGCACCCCGTCGGGTGCACGCACTTCAAGCGTGAACGCGGGCAAGGTGGATCTGTCAGCGACCGGGGTGGATGCGGTGTCGGCACCGGCGTTGCGTTCGCCCCGGGGCAACAGGCTGCAGCCTTGCAGATACACCACGCAGAAAAAAAGCAACGCCAACCATCGGGCCGGCGTTGGGGAAGCGATGGGCATGCACCTATTTTGACAGCAGCCGCATGGTCTCTTCGAGCCCCTTGAGTGACAGAGGGTACATGCGGTTGCCCACCAGTTGCTGGATGATGCTGATGCTCTGGCGGTACTGCCACACGCCTTGCGGCTCGGGGTTGATCCACGCGAATTTGGGAAAGGCGTGCGTGAGGCGCTGAATCCACTCCGCGCCCGGTTCCTCGTTGTTGTATTCGACGCTGCCGCCGGGCTGCAAAATCTCGTAGGGGCTCATGGTCGCGTCGCCCACGAAGATCAGTTTGTAATCCTTGTTGTATTTGCGGATGATGTCCCAGGTGGGGAATTTTTCGGCAAAGCGCCGGCGGTTGTTCTTCCACATGAAGTCATAGACGCAGTTGTGGAAGTAGTAGAACTCCAGGTGCTTGAACTCGCTGCGCACGGCAGAAAACAGCTCCTCGACGCGCTGGATATGCTCGTCCATGGTGCCGCCCACATCCATGAGCAGCAGCACCTTCACGTTGTTGTGGCGCTCGGGCACCATTTTGATGTCGAGGTAGCCGGCGTTCGCAGCCGTGCTGCGTATGGTGTCGGGCAGGTCGAGCTCGAGCTCGTTGCCTTCGCGCGCAAAACGGCGCAGGCGCCGCAGCGCGACCTTGATGTTGCGCGTGCCCAGCTCCTGTTGGTCGTCGTAGTCCTGGTAGGCGCGCTGCTCCCAGACCTTCACGGCGCTCTTGTTTTTGCTCTGCC
>DCVY01000047.1:0-1865 GCA_002327945.1 Acidovorax delafieldii
GACGCGGCGGGCTTACTGCCCGTACTGCCCGCACTGCCCGCAAGGAGGAGCAACGCCGCTTGGCGCCCCGAGCGCGGTGCGGGCGGGCGCATAGCGCTCGCACCCAAAAGGTGAACGCCATCGAAGCCATCAACGATCGATTATGCGCGCCCTTGCATGCATCCCCATGAATGACCTCTTTCCCCCCAGGAGAACCTGCGATGCCGGCCCTCAGCATCAATGGCAAAGACACGGTGGTGGATGCCGATGAGCCCACCCCCATCTTCTGGGCCCTGCGCGACACGCAGGGCATGACCGGCACCAATCCAGCTTGAACTCCCGCGTGCACTGAGCGTGTACTGCGCGTGTGCTGCGTGTATACCGCGCACGCACCTGCTTGTCACTCAGTGCGCAACTCCTTGTCGGTATTTTCAACAAAGGTCAAGAACTCCAATTTTCAGGGGCAACCTCAATACACCAGCCGATCCGGTTGCAGCTCCTGCAGGATGGTGGTGGCGATTTCTTCAATGGATTTGGTGGTGGTAGAAAGCCAGCGGATGCCGGCGCGGCGCATCATGGCTTCGGCCTCGGCCACCTCGTGGCGGCAGTTGGCCAGGTCGGCGTAGCGCGAGTCCGGGCGGCGCTCGGTGCGGATCTCCGACAGGCGCTCGGGGCTGATCGTCAGGCCAAAGATCTTTTTGCGAAAGGGCATCAGTGCGGGCGGCAGCTGGCGGCGGTCAAAGTCTTCGGGAATCAGCGGGTAGTTGGCCGATTTCAAGCCGTGCTGCATTGCCAGGTACAGGCTGGTGGGTGTTTTGCCGCTGCGGCTTACGCCCACCAGAATCACGTCGGCGCCGGCCAGGTCGCGGTGGCTCTGGCCGTCGTCGTGCGCCAGGCTGAAGTTGATGGCCTCGATGCGGTCGGTGTATTCCTTGCTGCGGCTCACGTCAGAAAAGCGCCCCACCCGGTGGTGCGATTTGATTCCCAGCTCTTCTTCGAGCGGGTGCACGAAAGTGCCAAACATGTCAAGCAGCATGCCTTTGCAGCCCTCCTGGATGACCTTGAGCACCTCCATGTTGACCAGTGTGGTGAAAACGATGGGCTTCTTGCCCTCCAGATCGGCGGTGTGGTTGATCTGGCGCATGGCCTGATGGGCCTTGTCCACGGTGTCCACGAAAGGCAGGCGCACGCGGCGCGGTGCCAGTTCGAACTGGGCCAGGATGGCATTGCCGAATGTTTCGGCGGTGATGCCGGTGCCGTCTGACACAAAGAATACGGTGCGCGAGTGCATGGGGGCCTTTTCAAGAGCGTGCGCCTGTCGCCAGTGCGGCAAGCCTACAATTGTGTCAATTATCCAATTCTCACCATGCACCCGGTCGGCCTACAAACACAACCACAAAGCTGCAGCCCGTGCATGGCCGCTCGCCCCTTGCTCCTTTCGGGCGGGCGCGCAGACCCGGTTTTAACTTCTGGAGCTTTCCCATGTCTGCACTTTTCAGCCCGACCGCCCTGGTCGTTCCGTTTGAAAACCTGAGAATGACCGACGTCGAGTCGGTAGGCGGCAAAAACGCCTCCCTCGGCGAGATGATCTCGCAGCTGCCGCATGGCGTGCGGGTGCCCACGGGCTTTGCCACCACGGCCCACGCGTTCCGCGAGTTTCTGGCCTTTGAGGGCCTGGCCGACCGGATCAGCGCCAAGCTGGCCGCGCTCGACACCGAAGACGTGCGTGCCCTGGCCGCCGTGGGCGCCGAGATCCGCGCCATGGTTGAGGCCCAGCCTTTCCCGGCCGACCTGCAAAAGGCTATTGCCGAGGCTTTTGCCACCCTGTCTGAGGGCAATCCCGAGGCCAGCTTTGCCGTGCGCTCGTCTGCCACCGCCGAGGATTT
>DCVY01000047.1:1985-9653 GCA_002327945.1 Acidovorax delafieldii
TTCATCACCAGCAGCTACGGCCTGGGCGAAACCGTGGTGCAGGGCGCCGTGAACCCCGACGAGTTCTATGTGCACAAGCCCATGCTCAAGGCGGGCAAGAAGTCGGTGATCCGCCGCAACCTGGGGTCCAAGCTGATCCAGATGGTGTTTGCCTGCGCCGATGAAAAGGCCCAGACCGGCAAGCTGATCAAGACCATCGACGTGCCCACCGAGCAGCGCAACCGCTATTCGCTCACCGATGCCGATGTCGAGCTGCTGGCGCACTATGCTGTGGTGATCGAGCAGCACTATGGCCGCCCCATGGACATCGAATGGGGCAAGGACGGCACCGACGGTCAGCTTTACATTCTGCAGGCGCGCCCCGAAACGGTGAAAAGCCAGGCCAAGGGCCAGGCCGAGCTGCGCTACAAACTCAAGGGCCAGGGCGCCGTGCTGGCCGAAGGCCGTGCCATTGGCCAGAAGATCGGCACCGGCCCGGTCCGCATCGTGCACAACATCAGCGAGATGGACAAGGTGCAGCCCGGCGACGTGCTGGTGACCGACATGACCGACCCCAACTGGGAGCCGGTGATGAAGCGCGCCAGCGCCATCGTCACCAACCGCGGCGGCCGCACCTGCCACGCCGCCATCATTGCGCGTGAGCTGGGTATTCCGGCGGTGGTAGGCTGCGGTGACGCAACCGAGCGCCTGAAAGATGGCACGCTGGTCACTGTGAGCTGCTCTGAGGGCGACACGGGCCGCATCTATGACGGCCTGCTTGAAACCGAGATCACCGAAGTGCAGCGCGGCGAGATGCCCTCCATCAAGACCAAGATCATGATGAACGTGGGCAACCCCCAGCTGGCGTTTGACTTTGCCCAACTGCCGAACGAGGGCGTGGGCTTGGCGCGGCTGGAGTTCATCATCAACAACAACATTGGTGTGCACCCCAAGGCCATCCTTGATTATCCGAACATCGACAACGACCTGAAAAAGGCCGTGGAGTCGGTGGCCCGCGGTCACGCCAGCCCGCGTGCCTTTTATGTGGACAAGGTGGCCGAAGGCGTGGCCACCATTGCGGCCGCCTTCTGGCCCAAGCCCGTCATCGTGCGTCTGTCGGACTTCAAGAGCAATGAATACCGCAAGCTCATTGGCGGCAGCCGCTACGAGCCCGAGGAAGAAAACCCGATGCTGGGCTTTCGTGGCGCGGCGCGCTATATCAGCGCCGAGTTTGGTGAAGCCTTTGCCATGGAGTGCGAGGCCTTGAAGCGCGTGCGCAACGACATGGGTCTGACCAATGTGCAGGTGATGGTGCCGTTTGTGCGCACGCTGGGCCAGGCCGAGCGCGTGACCAAGCTGCTGGCCCAGCATGGCCTCTCGCGTGGCAAGGACGACCTCAAAATCATCATGATGTGCGAAGTGCCCAGCAACGCCATCCTGGCCGAGCGCTTCCTGGAGTTCTTCGACGGCTTCTCCATTGGCTCCAACGACCTGACCCAGCTCACCCTGGGCCTGGACCGCGACTCGGGCCTGGAACTGCTGGCGCAAGACTTTGACGAGCGCGACCCGGCCGTGGAAGCGCTGATCCACCAGGCCATCAAAGCCTGCCTGGCGCAGGGCAAGTACATCGGCATCTGCGGTCAGGGCCCCAGCGACCACCCTGATTTTGCGCAGTGGCTGGCCAAGGAAGGCATCTCGTCGATTTCGCTCAATCCTGACAGCGTGATCGCCACCTGGCAGCAACTCGCAGGCTGAGCGCGCAGGGGCTGCCCTTGTCCAACCCACGGTAGTGAGCACACCCTGGATGCGGCCCCTGAAGAAAACCCCCGAACCCGAGCTGGCAGGCCCCTTCCCGCCAGACCTGCACGATGTGCGCCACCTGTGGCTCAAGGGGGGGCTGCTTTTGCTCTGGGGGCTGGTGTCTTTCGTGGCTACGTACTTTGCCCGCGATCTGCAATCCCTGGTAGCAGGAGGCTGGCCGCTGGGCTACTGGGTCGCCGCCCAGGGTGCGGTGTTGATGTTCATTGTCATCGTGGTGGCCTACTGCTGGGCCATGAACCGGTTTGAGCGCCAGGACGCCGCACGGGAGGCGGCCCTTGCCACCCAGCAGGCCAAACGCCATGGCTGAGCCCGGGGGCGCTGACCCGGTGGGGGGTGAGAAGGCCTACCTTTGGCGCCTGCACCGCATCTTTGTCCTTTATGTGGTGGGGGTGGTGGCGTTTCTGGTCCTCATAGCCTGGGCCGAGCAGCAGGGGCTGTCCAGGCACTGGATCGGCCCCATCTTTCTGTTTCTCACGGTGATGGTCTATGCCGGAATTGGTGTGTACGGGCGCACCTCCGATCCCGAAGAATATTACGTGGCGGGGCGCCGCATTCCGCCGGTATACAACGGCATGGCTGCAGCGGCCGACTGGATGAGCGCGGCCTCATTCATCAGCCTGTCGGGTGCGCTGTATCTGCAGGGTTTTTCTGGCAAGCCCGGCCAGGCAGGCGGGTTGGCCTACCTGCTCGGCTGGACCGGCGGTTTCTGCCTGGTGGCCCTGCTGATCGCCCCGCATCTGCGTGCCATGAGGCTCTATACGGTGCCGGATTTTTTTCATGTGCGTTTTGGCGGCCGCTGGCCGCGCATTATCGCCGCGCTGGCGGCGGTGCTGTGCTCCTTCACCTATGTGGTGGCGCAGATCTACGGCGTGGGCCTGATTGCATCGCGCCTCACGGGGGTGCAGTTCGAGATCGGCATCATGCTGGGGCTGGGCGGCGTGCTGCTGTGCTCGTTTCTGGGGGGGATGCGAGCGATCACCTGGACGCAGGTGGCGCAATATGTGGTGCTGCTGCTGGCGTTCCTGATTCCGGTGTCATGGCTGGCCTACAAGCAGCTGGGCAATCCAATGGCGCCGCTGGTCTATGGCCTGCAACTGGGCAAGATTGCCGATCTGGAAGAGCAGCTGCTCGATTCGCCGGCAGAGCACCAGGTGGTGGCTGCCTACCTGCGGCGCGCCGAGGACTATGAGGTGCGCCTGCAGGACGTGGAGGGTGCGCTAGAGCGCGAGCGCGAAAAGGCGCGGGAACGCGTGCGTGCGCTGCGCGCCCAGAATGCCGATGTGGGCCTGATTGTCTCGGCCAGCCGTGAACTGGTCGCATTGCCCCGGGATGCGGCATCGGCAAGGGATCGCTGGACACGCGAGATGCGCGAAAACTACGAGCGTGCCCGGCCCCTGGGAGGCCTGCCGCCGCACAGCCAGGCCTTCGCAGGCAACCCCGACGGCTCACCGCATGAACGGCAGGAGTACGAGCTTGCGCGCCGCAACTTTCTGGCGCTCATGTTCTGCCTGATGGTCGGCACGGCGGGGCTGCCGCATCTGCTGACCCGCTACTACACAGCCCCCAGCGTGGCTGCAGCGCGGTCATCGGTGGCGTGGTCGCTGTTTTTCATTGCCTTGCTATACCTCAGCGCGCCGGCGCTGGCGGTGCTGGTGAAGTTCGAGGTCATGCAGAACCTGGTGGGCAGCAGTTTCGAGACCCTGCCCAGCTGGATGGCGCAATGGGCCCGCGTGGACTCATCGCTGCTGTCGGTGGAGGATGTGAACGGCGACGGCCTTGTGCAGTTTGGCGAGATCCGCTTGGGCGCCGATCTCATCATGCTGGCCACGCCAGAGCTGGGGGGGCTGCCCTACGTGGTGTCGGGCCTGGTGGCCGCGGGTGGGCTGGCGGCGGCATTGTCCACGGCCGATGGTCTGCTGCTGACCATCAGCAATGCGCTGGTGCGCGACCTTTATTACCGCGGCGCCCCCCGGAAGGCATCGCCGGAGCAGCGCGTCATTCTGACCAAGTTCACCTTGCTGGCAGTGGCGCTGGCGGCGGCGTTTGTGGCAGCGCTCAAGCCGGCCGAGATCCTGCCGATTGTTTCAGCATCTTTTTCTCTGGCCGCGTCGGCTTTTGTGCCGGTGATGGTGCTGGGCATCTTCTGGCGCGGAACCACGCGCCAGGGGGCCGTGGCGGGCATGCTTGCCGGGCTGGGAGTTGCGGTGTACTACATGCTTTCCCATATACCCGTCTTGCGCCCCTGGGCGGGCTGGCTGCTGGCGGATGGCCTGTGGTTCGGCATTCAGCCGATTTCCGCAGGGGTGTTTGGGGTGCCCGCAGGCCTGGTGGTGGCCGCCGTGGTGAGCCGCATCACGCGACCGGCACCCGCGCTGCCCCTGGTGCGCGCCGAGATGTGATGGCCGAATGCGGGCTCAGAGGCTGAGCGTTTTTTGCCCGTGCCCGAAAGGCGCGTCAAAACGCCACGGATCAAGGCGACAAGCGCAGCCATAGCGAGTGCAGTGGCGAGCATTGGCGACGACGAGCAGGGGTGTTTTGGCGTGCAAGGCGGGCACAGGAAGACTCTCCGTCTCTCAGCGCACGCCCAGCAATTGCACATCGAACTTCAGCGTGGCGTTCGGAGGAATCACGCCGCCGGCACCTCGTGCGCCATAGCCCAATGCGGACGGAATGATCAGGGTGCGCTGACCACCGATCTTCATGCCTTGCACGCCTTCATCCCAACCCTTGATGACCATGCCCGCACCCAGCGAGAAGGCAAAGGGGGCGTTGCGGTCACGGCTGGAGTCAAATTTGGCACCTTGCTCGCCATTGCTGTACAGCCAGCCGGTGTAGTGCACCGTGACGTTCTGGCCCTTGGTGGCTTCAGCGCCTTCGCCCACGGTAGTGTCTTCGTATTGCAGGCCGGATGCGGTGGTGGTCAGTGCCATGGGAGTTCCTTGATTGCTATTGAAAATATAGCTTCTGGCGCTTTGGTGTAAAGGCCACCAAGCGCCAGAAGCTATCGCGAGCATGATTTTACCCAGCGTCCCTGGCGGGGCCGGAGCGCACGGGGCGTGCCGCTTATTTCTTGGTGCGGCCAGCCACCCAGCGTGTGGCGAAGGCTTGCACGTCGCTCAGACGCTTGAGCAGGTCCGAGCCTGAGGGAGTAACCATGTAGCCGTCGCTGCCATGGTCGACAAAGCCGGCCTCGCGCAATTCCTTGATGCGGGTGTTCAGCGTGTTGGGCGTGATGCCACCAACGCTGTCTTGCAGCAGACGGAAGGTCTGGGGGTGACCATCTCGCAGGGCCCAGAGCACGCGCAGTGCGTAACGGCATTCGAGCCGTTCAAACAGTTGGTTGATGGCGGCATTTTCTTTGGAGCTCATGGATGCTTCTCCTCGCGCGATTGTTGGGTCAAAGTTCGGTGGGGTGCCACAGGTGCCACGTCTGAGGGGCGGTGCGACTATAGCGCGGAACCAGTTTTGCTACAAGTTTGGTAGCTCTTGAGTCACGGTACACAAGCGCCTGTCTCGTTAAATGCCCTAAATCATTTCAAAGTGTTGCATGCGGGCCACGAATCCGGTGGATGTCGAGCCGGTTGACGGCGACCACACGTGCCGTCTGCTGGGCGCGGGCGCGGGCGGTAGATTCGGCCCTGTTCGAGAGCCACGTGTTTTTGGTGGGTCAGCACATGATGCAGTACGCCGTCACCGGCCAGCCTGCCGCACCCATGCCCGACCGCATTTCGGCGTGGGCGCTGTACGACGTTATCAGCGTGAAGAACGGCGAGCAGATTTTTCTGGCGGCCGTGAGCGATGCGCAGTGGATCACCTTCTGCGACGCCCTGGGCTACGCCGACCTCCAGGCCGCCCCGCAACTGGCCACCAACAACGACCGCGTGCGAGCGCGCCCCACGCTGTTGCCAAATCTGCGCCAGCGCCTGGCCGCACACAGCGCCGCCGAGTTGACGCCCATTTTCGAGAAAAATGGCTTGCCATTCGCACCCATCCTGCGGCCCGAGCAGCTGTTTGACGACCCGCACCTCAATGCCACCGGGGGCCTGGCCGACATCACCTTGCCCGACGGCGAGCGGGCAGGGCAGACGGCACGCACCACGCTGTTTCCGTTGCGCATGGACGGGCCAGCGGCTGGGCATGCGCCTGCAGCCCCCGGTGCTGGGCCAGCACACCGCCGAACGCATGGAGGGCTGGGCTATACCGGCGACCAGGTGCTGGCCTTGCAGGCGCAAGGGGGGGGGTGGCCTGATTTCTCATCGTGCACGACGGCCCACAATGACACCCGGCTGACTATGGCTGCGTTTTTCACCTTGATTCGTGGCGTTTTGATGCGCCTTTCGGGCACGGGCAAAAAACGCTCAGCCTCTGAGCGTTGGGGGAAAGCGGGTGGGGTGGCCGGCGCGTGAAACCCCCTAAAATCCTGCGTCCGCCTGCTGGTAGCAGCGCAGGCCTGCCGCAGCATCTCCGTTCGTGAAGAAAAAGCCCATGACCCCCACATTCACCGTTGCCGACATCCGCAAGACCTTTCTGGACTTTTTTGCCTCCAAAGGCCACACCGTCGTGGCGTCCAGCCCGCTGGTGCCCGGCAACGATCCCACGCTGATGTTCACCAACTCGGGCATGGTGCAGTTCAAGGATGTGTTTCTGGGCACCGACAAACGCCCCTACAGCCGGGCGGTGTCGGTGCAGGCCTGCCTGCGCGCGGGCGGCAAGCACAACGACCTGGAGAACGTGGGCTACACCGCGCGCCACCACACCTTCTTTGAAATGTTGGGCAACTGGAGCTTTGGCGACTACTTCAAGCGCGAGTCGCTCAAGTGGGCCTGGGAGCTGCTGACCGAGGTGTACAAGCTGCCCGCCGACCGCCTGCTGGCCACCGTGTACCAGGAGGACGATGAGGCCTACGACATCTGGACCAAGGAGATCGGCCTGCCGCCCGAGCGCGTGATCCGCATCGGCGACAACAAGGGCGGTCGCTACAAGAGCGACAACTTCTGGATGATGGCCGACACCGGCCCCTGCGGCCCCTGCTCTGAAATCTTCTACGACCACGGCGACCACATTGCCGGCGGCCCCCCCGGCAGCCCCGACGAAGACGGCGACCGCTTCATCGAGATCTGGAACAACGTGTTCATGCAGTTCAACATGGACGAAACCGGCGCAGTGACCCCGCTGCCCGCGCCCTGCGTGGACACCGGCATGGGCCTGGAGCGGCTGGCGGCCATCCTGCAGCATGTGCACAGTAACTACGAAATCGACATTTTCGACCAGCTCATCAAGGCAGCCGCGCGCGAAACTGGCGAAAAAGACCTGGGCCACAAGAGCCTGCGCGTGATTGCCGACCATATCCGCGCCACCGCATTTTTGGTGAGCGACGGCGTGATCCCCAGCAACGAAGGCCGCGGCTACGTGCAGCGCCGCATCGTGCGCCGCGCCATCCGCCACGGCTACAAGCTGGGCCAGAAGACGCCGTTCTTTCACAAACTGGTGGCCGACCTGGTGCGCCTGATGGGCGATGCCTACCCCTCGCTGCGCGCGCAGGAGCAGCGCATCACCGAGGTGCTCAAGACCGAGGAAGAACGCTTCTTCGAAACCCTGGCCAATGGCATGGATATCCTCGATGCAGCCCTGAACGGCGGTGCCAAGGTGCTGCCGGGCGACGTGGCCTTCAAGCTGCACGACACCTATGGTTTTCCGCTCGACCTGACCAACGACGTCTGCCGCGAGCGCGACGTCGAGGTGGACGAGACCGGATTCAAGACAGCCATGGAAAAGCAGAAGGCCCAGGCCCGCGCTGCCGGCAAGTTCAAGATGGACAAGGCGCTGGATTACACCGGCGACGCCAACCAGTTCACTGGCTACGAGCAC
>DCVY01000046.1 GCA_002327945.1 Acidovorax delafieldii
TCATCTTTTTCATCATGCCCTGCATTTGCTCGAATTCCTTGAGCAGGCGGTTGACCTCTTGCACATGCACGCCGGCACCGCCCGCAATGCGCTTTTTGCGGGTGGCCTTGATGAGTTCGGGCTTGCGGCGCTCCAGCGGGGTCATGCTCTGAATGATGCCCTCCTTGCGCTTGATGTCCTTTTCGGCCTTGTCCATGTCTACGGCGCCAGCCTTGGCCGTGAGGTGCGAGGGCAGCTTGTCCATGAGGCTGGACAGCCCGCCCATCTGCTTCATCTGCTGGATCTGCGAGAGAAAGTCGTTCAGATCAAAACCGTCGCCGCTCTTGACCTTGGCGGCCAGCTTCTGGGCGGCCTCCATGTCCACGCCCGCGCTCACCTGCTCGACCAGCGCCACGATGTCGCCCATGCCCAGGATGCGGCCGGCGTGGCGCTCGGCATCGAACACCTCCAGGCCGTCGAGTTTTTCAGACACCCCGGCGAACTTGATGGGCGCCCCCGTGATCTGGCGCACCGACAGCGCGGCACCGCCACGCGAATCACCGTCGAGCTTGGTCAGCACGATGCCGGTCAGCGGCAGCGCTTCCTTGAAGGCCTTGGCCGTGTTGATAGCGTCCTGCCCCTGCATGGCGTCGACCACGAACAGGGTCTCCACCGGGTTCAGAGCCGCATGCAGCTCCTTGATTTCCTTCATCAAGGCTTCGTCGATGGCCAGGCGGCCCGCCGTGTCCACCAGCAGCACATCAAAGTAGTGCTTCTTGGCATAGTCAAGGGCGGCCAGGGCGATGTCCAGCGGCTTCTGGTCGGGCGTGCTGGGGAACCACTCGGCGCCGGCCTGCCGGGTCACGGTTTTGAGCTGCTCGATGGCTGCGGGGCGGTACACGTCGCCCGACACGGTCAGCACCTTCTTCTTGCGCTTTTCGATCAGGTGCTTGGCCAGCTTGGCCGTGGTGGTGGTCTTGCCCGCGCCCTGCAGGCCCGCCATCAGGATCACGGCCGGTGGCTGGGCTGCCAGGTTGATGTCGGCCACGCCTTCACCCATGGTGGCGGCCAGTTCACGGTTGACGATGCTCACCAGCGTCTGCCCCGGCTTGAGCGAGCCCAGCACTTCCTGGCCCAGCGCCTTGTCCTTGACGCGGGCAATGAAGTCGCGCACCACGGGCAGCGCCACGTCGGCTTCGAGCAGTGCCATGCGCACCTCGCGCAGCATGTCCGTGACGTTCGATTCGGTGATGCGGGCTTGGCCACGCATTTCCTTGACGAGGCGCGTGAGTTTGTCGGTAAGGGCGGAGGCCATAGGGTGTTCCGGTAGTGCCCGCTGGCGCCAGCGGCGTGCGGACCCGCCAGGGCGCTGGCGGTGGGTGAAAGGCTAAACTGTCAGGCATGATTTTACCCAGTGCTTCCCCTGCCGGCTGGCTATTGGCCCTGGCGGCTGCTGCCGCGTATGCCGTGTCGGCGGCTGCGTTCTCGCGCCTGAGCGCCACCGCAGCGCGCAACGCGCTGCTGCTGGCGTGGGTGCTGCACGCCGCCGTGCTGGTGTGGGGCCTGTGGGGCGACGCCCCCCGCTTCGGCTTCGCGCCTGCACTGTCGATGACCGCATGGCTGGTGCTCACCATGTATGCCATCGAGCGCCAGCTTTTTCCCCAATTGAAGGCACGCTGGATGCTTGCGGTGCTGGGCGCTGCGGCGATCATGCTGACCCTGCTGTTTCCTGGCCAGCCTTTGCAGGTGGCCGCGTCAGCCTGGCTGCCGCTGCACCTGGCCCTGGGCATTGCCTGTTATGGGCTTTTTGCCGCAGCGGTGGTGCACGCCTGGCTCATGACACGCGCCGAGCGCCATATCCGTCAGGCCGAAGACCCGCAAAGTGGCATCCCGCTGCTTACGCTGGAGCGGCTGACCTTCCGTTTCGTGACCGCCGGCTTTGTGCTGTTGACGGCCACCTTGCTGGCTGGCTGGCTGTTTGGGGAAATGCTTTACGGGCATGCAGTGCGCTGGGACCACAAGGCGATCTTCTCGCTGCTGTCCTGGATCACCTTTGCCGCCCTGCTGCTGGGCCGCTCGCGCTTTGGCTGGCGTGGGCGCAATGCCGTGCGCATGCTTTATGCCGGTGCCGGGCTTTTGTTGCTGGCCTATGTGGGTTCGCGCTTCGTGATGGAAGTCGTATTGGGTCGCTACGCATGAAATACCTCGTTTTGTTGATGGTGCTGGTGGTGGCCGTGGGCATCTGGCGAAGCCGCCGCCCCACCGATTCCGGCACCGCAAAGGCAGCGCCCCGGACGCCCCCCCTGCCACAAGACATGGTGGCCTGCGACCACTGCGCAGTGCATGTGCCGCGCGTTGAGGCCCTGATGCTGGGGCAGCACGCCTACTGTTGCGCCGAACACAGGCGCCAACACANNTGGTCGCTCAGCCAGCGACGCTGGCGGTATGCCTGGCCTATCTTGCAGCCACCGTGGCCGAGCGCGCCCTGGCAGGCCGTGCCCCGCCGCCGCCCACTGCGGGCCCCCAATGGCTCCCGTTCATCGGCGTGGACTTGGCGGCGGTGTGTGCCTTGCAGCTGCTGCAGGCCGGCACCATGAATTACACACCCCTGTTTGGCCTGCCCATCCTGATGGCTGCGGTGCTGGGCACACTGACCCTGGCCCTCGGCACGACGGCGGGCGTCACTTTGCTGCTGCTGGTCTGGACCTGGTGGCAAGGCCAGCACAGCGGGGGCGATGACGCCGCGCGCTATCTCCAGAGCGCGCTCACGGGCACCGGCTTTTTCATCATCAGCTACCTGGTGCACCAGCTGTCGGTGCGGCTGGCGCGCGAACAGCAGCTGGCCCGGCAAAGCCAGCTGGCCGCGAGAGTGCAGTCGCAGGTGAGCGCGCTGGTCATCGAGCACCTCACGGACGGTGTGCTGGTGCTGGACAGCCAGGATATGGTGCACATTGCCAACCCGGCCGCACTGCGGCTGCTGGGTGACCCTAATGCACTGAAGCCGCCCTTTGCCCTGAACGACGACCCCGCCTGGCAGCCGCTGGTGACGCTGGCGCTGCGTACGTTCCGCCAGAAGCAACCCGTCGTGGCCGATGCCGACCTGCTTCACCCCGGGCAGAGCCCGACCGGGCTGCATGTGCGCACCTGGCTGACGGACGCGCGCCATGATTCCCCGCAAGAACCCGGTGAACGCTTGTGCGTGATGTTCCTGCACGACCTGCGCGAGCTGGAGGCCCGCTTGCGCACAGAAAAGCTGGCCGCCATGGGCCGCATGTCCGCTGCCGTGGCCCACGAAATACGCAACCCGCTGGCGGCCATTGTTCAGGCCAATGCCTTGCTGGAGGAGGACTTGCACGACCCGGGCCAGAAACGACTCGCCCAGATGGTGCGACAAAATGCAGAGCGCCTGGCCCGCATCGCCGAGGATGTGCTGGACATTGCCCGGGTGCAACACCAGATCAGCCATGCGCCCGCTTCCACTCTCATGCTGGACGAAACCGTCGCCCAGATCTGGGCCGACTGGCAACGCCAGGATCCGGCACAGCGCCGCGCCACCATTTCCCTGATGGCCCATGGCGCCCAGATCGAGTTCGATACCGAACATCTGCGGCGTGTCCTTTTCAACCTGCTGGACAACGCCCTGCGCTACAAGGGCCAGGAAGACGATTCGCTGGTCATCACCACGCGCGTTAGCGCCTCGGGGCCCATCAGCCTACAGGTATGGAGCGATGGCGCGCCCATGGACAAATCGGTGGAGCGCCACCTGTTCGAGCCTTTCTTTTCTTCGGAAAGCCGATCCAGCGGACTGGGCCTGTATATCTGCCGTGAGCTGTGCCAGCGCCACGGTGCCTCCATTGGCTACCAGCGCCTGGTGCGTGCAACCCCGCGCGGCGCGATCGGTGGCAATGCGTTCACCGTGGGTTTCCGCCGCAACACACGCCCCGCCGAAAATGCCACATTGTTTGACACCATCGTGGTCTGAACTGCCCCCGAATCCATGAACGCCTCCACTGCCTCCATCCTCGTGGTCGACGACGAGCCCGATCTGCGCACCCTGTACGAACTGACCTTGCTGCGCGAAGGCTACCGCGTGGAAACCGCCTCCAGCGTGCAAGAGGCGCGCCAGCAACTGAAAGAGCAGCGGTTTGACGCCGTCATCACCGATATGCGCCTGCCCGACGGCTTTGGCATGGAGTTGTTGCAGGATTTGCGGGACCAGCAGCGCCGGGAGCGCTGCGTGGTCATGACGGCTTACGGGTCTGCGGAAAATGCCGTTGAAGCCCTGCGCTCAGGCGCGTTCGACTACCTGACCAAGCCGGTGGACCTGAAACAATTTCGTTCGGTGGTGGCGTCTGCCATTCAAGGCATCGGCGGTGTTCCTGCACCGCGCTCCGGCCGCAGCCCCATGCGCCCGGGCAGCAGCGCGACCGAAAATACCGGCACCGGCGATGCGCTGAACCGTCTCGTGGGCGAATCGCAGGCCATGCGCAATGTCAAGCAGCGCATCGCCAAGGTTGCAAGCAGCATGGCGCCGGTGCTCATCCATGGCGAGTCGGGAACGGGCAAGGAACTGGTGGCCCAAGCGCTGCACGCCAGCAGCCAGCGTTCTGACGGCCCGCTCATTGCCGTCAATTGCGGTGCCATCCCTGAAAATCTGCTGGAAGCCGAATTCTTTGGCGCCCGCAAGGGTTCGTACACCGGCGCCAGCCAGGATCGCGACGGTTATTTCCAGGCAGCACGCGGCGGTACGCTGTTTCTGGACGAAATTGGTGATCTGCCCCTGGCAATGCAATCGAAACTGCTGCGCGCCATTCAGGAGCGCAGCGTGCGCGCCCTGGGTTCGACCCAGGAGGAGACCGTGGACGTGCGCATCGTGAGTGCCACCCACCGGGACCTCGCCGCAGACGTGCTGTCGGGCCGGTTCCGGCAGGATCTGTATTACCGCCTGAATGTGATCGAGATCGTCATTCCTCCGCTGCGCGAGCGCCGAGAGGACCTGCCCGCCCTGTGCGCAGCCTTGCTGGCCCGCATTGCGCACGAATCGGGCATCAAGCCACCGGCGCTGACAGAGCGTGCGCTGAACACCATCGCCAGCCACCCCCTCAAAGGCAACGTGCGCGAACTGGAGAACCTGCTGCACCGCGCCGTGGCACTGAGTGACGGGGAGGATCTGCATGTGGAGTGCGCCACCTCCACCGCCGAGGCCTTCGGCACCCGGCCAGCGCCCCCCGCCCCACCAGCGACCACCGCCGAAACATCGTCCGGCATGCAGAAGACCAATGGGCCGCCTCCCTGCGCGGCACTCCCCAATGACCTTCAGGCCTGGCTGGACCAGCAGGAGCGGGAGATCCTGGTGCGCGCGCTGCGCGAAGCCCACTTCAACCGGACCGCCACAGCGGCACGGCTGGGCATCAGCCTGCGCCAGATCCGCTACCGCATCGCCCGCTTGAACATTGTCGCTCCGAACGACAACGACACCCAGGATGACCTTGGCTGACCTGCCTGCGCCTCAGACCCCGTGGGACGCGGGCTGGCATCGGGACGCCGTCCGGCAGCCCTCGCCCAATTTTGGCCCCCGCCCCGACGGCGCTGCCATCGACCTGATCGTGGTCCATTCCATCAGCCTGCCGCCAGGACACTATGGCAGCGCAGCGGTGCAGCAGCTGTTTGCCAATACGCTGGACTGGGACGCACACCCCTACTTTCAAAGCATCCGGGGGCTGCAGGTGTCCTCGCACTTCTTCATCGAACGGGACGGCACCCTCTGGCAATTTGTCGACTGTGACCAGCGCGCCTGGCATGCCGGCCAGTCCTGCTACCGTGGACGCGCCCAATGCAATGACGACTCGATTGGCATCGAGCTGGAGGGGCTCGAAGGGCAGACATTCGAGCCGGTGCAATACGAGGTGCTGACCCGCCTGTGCACCGACATTGCAGCGCGCTACCCCGTGGCCCATGTCGCGGGGCATGAACATATCGCACCGGGGCGCAAGCAAGACCCCGGCCCGGGGTTCGACTGGACACGGCTGCAAAGCCTGCTCGCCTGGCCCCTCGCGCGGTTTCCCGTCGAAACCCGAGGCAACCCCGACCCCCACGCGATGATGCTGTTGTAGCAAGCAAACATCACCCTTTGCACCGCCATCCGACGGGCCAAAAAATCAGCCGCAATGCCCATGCGGCCTGCTCGCGCAAAACCGCCTGCATCGCGCGGTTTTGCTCGATTTCGGTCATGAAATGGCGGCTGCATGGGCCTTGCGGGATGCCCTCCATCGCCTGCCAAACCAGCTGTCAAAGGCCTGTTGGAGGCAACAAGCGCTTTCCCGCCTGTACACTACTGGTAGTGTGTTGAATACTCTCAACACACCACATATAGTGTGCAACAGAGAGAAACCGTCGCACCCCGCGATCTCCGAGACAGCTTTTTCAAGCCCGCCACCCACCCCAGACAGCCCACAGAAGAGGACACCCATGCAAGCTGCTTTGAACACCCCCGCCGCCGCCCTCGCAGCCACCCTGCAAGTGCTGCCAGTGCACAGCGGTGCGCCTGCCACCGTGCTGGCGCACTACCAGATCATTCGGCGCAACGGCGCTGTCGTGCCGTTTGAGCCGCAAAAGATCGCCGTCGCCATGATGAAGGCCTTTCTGGCCGTGCACGGCACGCAGGGCGCTGCTTCGGCCAGCGTGCGCGAAGTGGTGGACATGCTGACCCAGAACGTGACCCGTGCGCTCATGCGCTCGCGCCCCGGCGGAGGCACTTTCCATATTGAAGACGTGCAAGACCAAGTGGAACTGGGCCTGATGCGCGGCGGCCACCACGAAATTGCCCGGGCCTATGTGCTCTATCGCGAGCGCCGCACCCAGGAACGCGCCCGCCAAACCGAAGAGCAGATGCCTGCCGCCCCCCAGCTGCATGCCATCGACGGCGGTGAGCGTGTGTTGCTGGACCTGGCACGCCTGGAGTCGCTCATCGCATCGGCCTGTGTCGGCCTGGGAGCAGACATCAGCGCCCAGCCTATCGTGGCGGAAACCATGCGCAACCTGTATGACGGCGTTCCGATGGAAGAGGTCTACAAGGCATCCATCCTTGCCGCGCGCACCCTGATCGAAAAGGATCCGGACTACACCTACGCCACGGCGCGCCTGCTGCTGCACACCATCGTGCGCGAAGTGCTGGGCCGCGAAGTCACCCAGGCCGACATGGCGCAAAGCTATGTGGACTATTTCCCGCAGTTCATCAAGAAGGGCGTGGCAAACGATCTGCTCGATGAGCGCCTGCTGCAATACGACCTGCAGCGCCTGGGTGCCGCGCTCAAGGCCGACCGGGACATGAAGTTTGATTACCTGGGCCTGCAGACCCTGTACGACCGCTACTTCCTGCACGTCAAGAAAACCCGCATCGAACTGCCCCAGGCCTTCTTCATGCGCGTGGCCATGGGCCTGTCGCTGAACGAAATCGATCGCGAAGCCCGCGCCATCGAGTTCTACGAAATTCTCTCCAGCTTCGACTTCATGTCCAGCACGCCCACGCTGTTCAACAGCGGCACGCTGCGCTCGCAGCTGTCGAGCTGCTACCTGACCACGGTGCCGGATGACCTCGATGGCATCTACGAGTCGATCAAGGAAAACGCCCTGCTGTCCAAGTTTGCCGGCGGCCTGGGCAACGACTGGACGCGCGTGCGCGCCCTGGGCAGCCACATCAAGGGCACCAATGGCGAATCGCAGGGCGTGGTGCCGTTTCTCAAGGTGGTCAACGACACCGCCGTGGCCGTGAACCAGGGCGGCAAGCGCAAGGGCGCCGTCTGCACCTATCTGGAGACCTGGCACCTGGATATCGAAGAGTTCCTGGAGCTGCGCAAGAACACCGGCGACGACCGCCGCCGCACACACGACATGAACACGGCCAACTGGATTCCCGACCTGTTCATGCGCCGCGTGATGGAAAAGGGCACCTGGACCCTGTTCTCGCCGTCTGACGTGCCCGACCTGCACGATCTCTTCGGCGCCGACTTCGAAAAGGCCTATGTCGCCTACGAAGACAAAGCAACGCGCGGTGAGATCAAGCCCGCCAAGACGGTACAGGCCACCGACCTGTGGCGCAAGATGCTGACCATGCTGTTCGAGACCGGCCACCCCTGGATCACGTTCAAGGATGCCTGCAACGTGCGCTCACCCCAGCAGCACGCCGGCGTGGTGCACTCGTCGAACCTGTGCACCGAAATCACGCTGAACACCAGCGACACCGAAACCGCTGTGTGCAACCTGGGCTCGGTCAACCTGCTGCAGCACATCAAAAACGGCCAGATCGACCACGACAAGCTCAAGAAGACCATCACAGTCGCCATGCGCATGCTCGACAACGTGATCGACATCAACTACTACGCCGTCAAGAAGGCCCGCGATTCCAACCTGCGCCACCGCCCGGTAGGCCTGGGCGTGATGGCCTTCCAGGACAGCCTGTACGAACTGCGCATTCCTTACGCCTCGCAAGAGGCCGTGGAGTTTGCCGACCAGTCGATGGAAGCCATCTGCTACTACGCCTACTGGGCCTCCACCGAGCTGGCCCGGGAACGCGGCAAGTACTCCAGCTACAAGGGCTCGCTGTGGGATCGCGGCATCCTGCCTTTCGACACGCTGGACATGCTTTCCGAGGCCCGTGGCGGCTACGTGGAAGTGGACCGTTCGTCCACGCTCGACTGGGACGCCCTGCGCAGGAAGATTGCACAGGACGGCATGCGCAACTCCAACTGCGTGGCCATTGCCCCCACCGCCACCATTTCCAACATCATCGGTGTCGATGCGTCGATCGAGCCCTCGTTCGGCAATCTGTCCGTCAAGTCCAATCTGTCGGGCGAGTTCACCGTGATCAACGGGGGGCTGGTTCGCGACCTCAAGCGCCTGGGCCTGTGGGACGACGTGATGGTCATGGACCTCAAGCACTTCAAGGGATCGCTGCACCCCATCGACCGCGTGCCCCAAGACATCAAGGCGCTGTACTCCACGGCGTTCGAAGTCGAACCGCAGTGGCTGGTGGAGGCCGCATCGCGCCGCCAGAAATGGATTGACCAGGCGCAGAGCCTGAATATCTACATGGCAGGCGCATCCGGCAAGAAGCTGGACGACACCTACAAACTCGCCTGGGTGCGCGGCCTCAAGACCACCTACTACCTGCGCACGCAAAGCGCCACACACGTCGAAATGAGCACGGTGAACACACGCCAGCTCAACGCGGTTTCGTCGGGCAATGACGGTGGCGCAACCAGCGCATCAGCACCCGTGAAGACCCAGCCCAGCGCCCTCGAAGCAGCCGCGGCACAGGCCGCCGCACTGCCCGCAACGGACATCAAATTCTGCGCGATCGACGATCCCGCGTGCGAAGCCTGCCAGTAAGGACTTCAACTGCAACGCTTCGGCCCCATCCGAGGCGTTGCGCATGTGCTGTGAAGCAACAAATCCTTGCTGCACAACGCTTCAGTGCTTTTCTTTTCGCAGCACTGCTTTCATAATCCGAATACTGGAAAATCTATGTTGTCCTGGGACGAAGAAGTCAAACCCTCATCGCAAAATCAATGGGACGGCGGTCTGAAAAACAACCGCCTGGCGGGACAACCGCCTCTGTCTTTCCAGACCCCATCACTGCAACCGGTGAGCACCACGGCCCCCGTTGTCAGCACTACCGCACCCGTTGCGGCCGCAGCCCATCGCCGCGTGAACGCCGCCGACAAGCGCATCATCAACGGCCAGACCGACGTCAACCAGTTGGTGCCCTTCAAGTACAAATGGGCGTGGGAAAAATACCTGGCCACCTGCGCCAACCACTGGATGCCACAAGAGGTGAACATGACGCGCGACATCGCGTTGTGGAAGGACCCCAACGGGCTGACCGACGACGAGCGCCGCATCATCAAACGCAACCTGGGCTTCTTCGTCACTGCCGACTCATTGGCCGCCAACAACATCGTGCTGGGCACCTACCGCCACATCACCGCCCCCGAATGCCGCCAGTTTCTGTTGCGCCAGGCGTTTGAAGAGGCCATCCACACGCACGCCTACCAGTACATCGTGGAGTCGCTCGGCCTGGATGAGAGTGAGATTTTCAACGCCTACAACGAAGTCCAGTCGATCCGCGACAAGGACCAGTTCCTGATCCCCTTCATCGAGGCGATCATGGACCCCAACTTCCACACCGGCACACCCGAAGCCGACCAGACACTGCTCAAGTCGCTGATCGTGTTTGCCTGCCTGATGGAAGGCCTGTTCTTCTACGTGGGCTTCACACAAATCCTGGCGCTGGGCCGCCAGAACAAAATGACCGGTGCGGCAGAGCAATACCAGTACATCCTGCGCGACGAGTCCATGCATTGCAATTTCGGCATCGACCTGATCAACCAGCTCAAGCTGGAAAACCCCCACCTCTGGACCGCAGAATTCAAGGCCGAGATCAAGGCACTGTTCCTCAAGGCAGTCGAGCTGGAATACCGCTACGCAGAAGACACCATGCCGCGCGGCGTGCTGGGCATGAATGCCTCCATGTTCAAGGGCTACCTGCGCTACATCGCCAACCGCCGTGCCACGCAGATCGGGCTGGAGACGCTGTTCCCCAACGAAGAGAACCCGTTCCCGTGGATGAGCGAAATGATCGATTTGAAGAAGGAACGCAACTTCTTCGAGACCCGGGTTATTGAATACCAGTCCGGTGGTGCGCTGTCCTGGGACTAGCGCCTTTTTTTGCAAACATCACACCACCATGGATTTTTACACCACGCCCCCACCGCCAGCCCTACAGAGCGCGGCCTTGTGGGGCGTTTCCGTGTTCATGGGGATGGGGTTCTGCTCCATCCCCATGGATCGCTTTCTGTCCACTGTAGACAGGAAGTGCTCTTTGCAAATTGACCCAAGGAGAACATGATGGCAACTGCGAAAAACCCGACCGCCAAGAAGGCTGCACCAGTAAAGAAAGCTGCTCCTGCCAAGAAGG
>DCVY01000243.1:0-385 GCA_002327945.1 Acidovorax delafieldii
CCGCCAGCTCGGGGCCGCTGTGATCAAGGATCATCACCTCATGGATCATGGTCAGCTCCAGATGGGTGAGTGGATCATCGACGGGCACGCGCGCGGCCTCGGTCTGCAGCAAGACGAGCAGCGCAAGGGCCAGCGGTACTACCAGCAAGGAATGCGGCGTATGGTGCACATGCCCGATCAGGCCAGCGAAACTGCTCAGACCCGTGGCGGCAAGCAGCGTGCCGAACAGCAAAAACAGGGCCGGCTCAGCAAACGCCGAAAACGCCGCCTCGCGTGCGGCCCCCATGCCTTCGAAGGAACTGCCCACATCCATGGCAGAAACCATGAGCGCCAAGCGCGCCAGCCCCAGCGTGTAAGCCACTGCGATGAAGTCGTAGGCAAACTG
>DCVY01000243.1:438-1900 GCA_002327945.1 Acidovorax delafieldii
ACGCTACTGACCACGGGGCGCTTGCGCAGCAGCCGCCGCAAGTCCGACGCCGTCTGCAGCAGCCGTGGCCCCTTGCGTCCCGCCCACCACGATTTGGTGCGGTTGATCACCCCTGTGAGCACGATGGGCATGAGCAGCACCAGCGCCCCGTGCACCAGCGCCAGCGCAGCAAAAGCCAGCGGCGTCATGGCAGCGCTCCGTTGGCCAGCACCACCAGCGCGGCAATCACCACGATGGCGGCCAGCCCCGCGGCAAAAGCCAGGCGGGGGTCGTCCTCGTGCATTTTTTCGGAAATGTCGCTCGCAGAGGCATCCCCTTGGGCGATCACCGCGTACAGGCGTCTTTCGACGGCATCGACACAATCGACAACCACGTAGCTGTCGTCCGGAAAATAAGCCCTGGGCGCCTTCTGGCGCTTGAGCATGAGCACGATGTTTTTGAAGTGCGTGATGAAGTCGACAGAAAAACCGGCGCCGGTGTATTGCATGCGTGCGTGCGGCGCGCCGTAGCCGCACCCCCAGGTGGCACTTTGCAGGGGCCGGTCAGGCAGCAGCCGCTCGCGCAGCCAGAACACCGCCAGCACCACAATCGCCAAGACGGCACAAAAGATGCCAACGTGGTTCAGGGTCTGCGCCGCCGCGTGCAGCGCCGCCGCGCCCGCAGGGCTTGGTGCAGCTTGCAGGAACTGCGCGACAGGCGCCGCCACCAGGGCGAAACCGAGCCCCGGCGCCACGCCCAGCAGCACGCTGCCCGCCGCATGGATGCCCATCGGAGCCAACATCCAGGCGCTCGCTTCCTGGCTCGGCGCCAAGCTGGTATCGCGCTCACTGCCCAAAAACACCACGCCATAGGCACGGGTCATGCTCAGTACCGAAAGCGCCCCCACGAAAGCCAATGCCGCTGCCGCCAGCACCAGCACCAGCTGAGCGCCAAGAGAAGGGCTGCCCTGCCCCAGCAGGCCGGAATAGAGCAGAAATTCGCTGGCAAAGCCGTTGAACGGTGGCAGCGCAGAAATGGCCACCCCGCCGATGAGGAAACACAGCGCCGTCACAGGCATGCGTGCAAACAACCCGCCCAGGCGCTCGATATCGACCACCTGCTTGGCCTGATAGACGCAGCCGGCGGCATAGAACAGCTGGCACTTGAAAAATGCATGGTTGAGCACATGCAGCAAGCCGCCGCCAAAACCCAGCACCACCAAGGCGGGCTGGCTCCAGCTCAGGCCCAGGCAGCCCAGCCCGAAACCCATGCCGGCGATGCCCACGTTCTCCGTCGACGAATAGCCCAGCAGGCGCTTCAGGTCGCGCTGCCCCGTGGTATAGAGGCCGCCCACCACCGCCGAAGTGGCCGAAAAGGCCAGCAAAAACCAGCCCATCCATTCGTCCGGCCGTCCCGAAATGGCCAGAAAATGCACCAGCGCATAGAGCCCCGCCTTATGGATGACACCGGACATCAACGCCGA
>DCVY01000243.1:1925-3686 GCA_002327945.1 Acidovorax delafieldii
GGGTTTTGCCGCATCCAGTCGCCAAAATCGTCCAAATACCATGACTGGGTATGGGTGTAGAGGATCATCACCGCCGCCACCAGAAAAATCAGCCCCACATGGGTGGACACCAGGTAATTGAAACCGGCAAAGCGCACCTTCTGGTTGGTGTAGTCCCAGATCACCAGCAACCAGGCCGAAAGCGCCGCAATTTCCCATCCCAGCAAAAACGTCACCGCATGCTCGCCGGTATAGACCAGGATGAACGACAGCGAAACCATGTTCAACAGCCCGAAATGCACGCCCAGATGCCGCGGACTGTCGAAGTATTTGCGCATGTACCCTACGGCATAGACGCCGCCAAGCAGCGTCATGGGCAGGGACCAGCTCAGAAAAAAGGCGCCCAGCGCGTCCAGATGGAAGTGCAGCGCCCCCATGGGATAGCTCCAGGGCAATTGCAGCGTCTGGCCGGGAGCGCCGAACATCACGGGAAACACGGCCGACCACACCAGCAAGGTCGCCAAGGCCTGCGATGCAAGCCCCAAGCTCGCGCGCAGCCGGTTGCTTGCGGGTAACAGGCACAAGGCACCACCCAGCATCAGCAGCAGCACGGCCGCGATGAGCTGTTTCATCAAAGTTGCCCTGGCAAAACGCAGGTCAACGAAGCGAAGGGGGGGCTAAATGATTTCATGAGGACTCCACATGTGGCAGGAACGTCGAAAAGAAGTTCAGCCAACGTGCGGCGGCCCACAATGGCGCAACCGCATATCGAACCGACGGCGCTTGGAGGGCGCAAGCGTCAGCCCGTAGGAATTCATGCGATGCGAGTGGTGCATAGGGGTGGTATTGTAGAAATAACGATTCGGCAGCGGCAAGTGCCTGTGCCGTCGTGTTTCTGGGCCCATTGTCCACGCCTCAACCATGCGGCGCTCGCAGGGATGCATGGTGCCGCGCGATGCAGCCGGCCTCTCAATCCGCCACGGGCACGCGCGGCGCGAGCGCACACATGAGCTCGTAGGCGATCGTGCCCGCGGCGTGCGCGACTTCGTCTATGGGCAGGATCGCGCCGCCATGCGCTGCCTGTCCCCAGAGCGTGACCTCGCTGCCGAAACCCGCGTGCACGCCTGCGGCCCGCACGGGCTCCAGATCGACGGCGAGCATGTCCATGCTCACGCGCCCCACGAGGCGCGTGCGCACACCTTCGACGAGCACGGGTGTGCCGGTTTCGGCGTGGCGCGGGTAGCCGTCGGCATAGCCGCACGCAGCCACGCCTATGGCCATGGGTGCGGGGGCGACGAAGCGCGAGCCGTAGCCCACGCTGTCGCCGGCCGCCAGCTGCTGCACGCCAATCAGGCGCGTGGCCAGCGTCATCGCGGGCTGCAGGCCCCAGTGCGCGGTGCGGCCTTCGGGGTGGTCGGGCGCGCTGCCATACAAGGCGATGCCCGCGCGCACCCAGTCGGCGCGCACCTGCGCGGCGCTGGCGTGGCGCAGTGTCGCGGCGCTGTTGGCCAGGCTGCGCTCGCCCGGCAAGTCCAGCGTAGCCGCATGGAAGGCCTCGACCTGGTGCGCGATGCCGCGCGGCCCGTCGGCGTCGCTGAAGTGCGTGACATGGCCGATTTCATCGACCTGCGGCAGCGCATTGAGCCGTGCCCAGGCGCTGCGGTAGCGCTGCGGCGTGAAGCCCAGGCGGTTCATGCCCGAGTTGAGCTTGAGCCACACATGGTGCGGCTGCTGCGTCTTGTGCGCGGCGAGCATGTCGATCTGCTCGTCACAATGCACCAC
>DCVY01000243.1:3778-4371 GCA_002327945.1 Acidovorax delafieldii
CGCGGGCAGCGCGGCGAAGGGGCCGTGATATAACCCGCCGCGACTGAACTTTCACCCCATGCGCTGGCCAGCGACATTTTCTTTCCTGCAATGAAGCGCGGTTTCTACACCATCATGGCAGCGCAGTTTTTCAGCTCGCTGGCCGACAATGCCTTGTTCGTCGCCGCCGTGGAACTGCTGCGCAGCAACGGCGCCCCCGAGTGGGAGCGCGCTGCACTGGTGCCCATGTTCGCGCTGTTTTACGTGGTGCTGGCACCATTCGTGGGCGCCTTTGCCGATGCCCTGCCCAAGGGGCGGGTGATGTTCCTGAGCAATGCGATCAAGGTGCTGGGCTGCCTGCTGATGCTGTTCGGCTCGCACCCGCTGCTGGCCTACGCCATCGTCGGGCTGGGGGCCGCGGCGTATTCGCCCGCCAAGTACGGCATCCTCACCGAGCTGCTGCCGCATTCGCAACTGGTGCGCGCCAACGGCTGGATAGAGGGGCTCACGATCGCTTCCATCATCCTGGGCGTGGTGCTGGGCGGGCAGCTCGTGGGGCCGCATTTGTCGCATTGGCTGCTGCAGTTCAACCTTCCGTTCATCGACACCGGCGT
>DCVY01000007.1 GCA_002327945.1 Acidovorax delafieldii
TTTGGTGAGAGCGCTATGCACCCGCCAGCACCGCGCTCGGGGCGCCAAGCGGCGTTGCGCCTCCTTGCGGGCAGTACGGGCAGTAAGCCCGCCGCGTCGTCTCCCTTGCAGGGTGCAGGCCTGGCGGAGACAGGCCTTCTTCGCGCTGTCCAACAGCACGCAGGTGCTGTTGGAGCCGCAGCGCTCAGTCTTGCCTGGCGCCCCGATCACGGCACCGGCGGGCGCATCCAACGGCCGTTTAGCCTGCCCCAGGATGGGGAACCAGGCACCCATCACGGGCATCGTGTGCGCAATTCGACGCCGCGCGCAGGTGGCCACGTTGAGCATCGGTAGCCGTCGTGCCCATGCCGACAACCGAAAAACTCACTGCCTATGGGGCCCGGCGGCTGATGCCGTTACTTCTCCAGCCACCACTGGATGACGACCTTGGCCAGAAAGCCCAGGAAGCCCACGCCCAGCCCCAGGAACATCACGAAGGTGCCAAACCGCCCGGCCTTCGAGGACCAGGCCAGCTGCCCTATGATGAAAATCATGTACAGGATGAAGGCCCCCACCCCGTAGGTGAGGAAGAATCGCGCAATCTGCGCTTCGGTGAATCCAAAAATCACAGGCGCCCCCCTTGGGCTGGCGTGCCTCGGTAGGATTCGCGCAGCGGCAGGCTGGATGCGTCCACCAGGTCGCGGTAGGCGTGCCAACTGGCATAGCCCAGCATGGGCATGACGGCAATCATTCCCAGCAACAACGAACCCAGCCCCAGCAGGGTAAAACCCAGAATCAGCGCGGCCCACAGCGCCATAGGTACCGGGTTGGCCAGCACCGCCTGCCAACTGGTGAGGATGGCCTGTCGCAGGCTGGCGCGCCGGTCCAGCAGCAGGGGCATGGCCACCACGCTGGACATGAAGATGGGCGCGGCCATGAGGCTGCCCAGCGCCAGCCACAGCTCGAACAGCCAGCCCTCGCGGGCCAGCACCACATGCAGCAGAAAATCGCGCGGCGTCTCGATGGGCACTGGCGCCAGCAGGGTGATCAGGGCCGCCGAGGTCACCACCCAGCCCGTGGCGGCCAGCGCCAGCAGGGCACCAAACTGCACCATGCACCAGTAATCGTTGCCCCATTTGTTGACGTGGCTGTTTTGCCAGTTGAGCCAGGTTTTCAGCACCACGGCGGTGTCGGCAGGTTCGTTGAGCTCCAGAGCCCGGCTCAGTGCATACAGGCTGGTGGCCAGCACCGGCGCCACCACCAAAAAGCCCGACAACGCGCCCGCCAGCAGCCAAAAGCGGTTGTGGGCCATGGCCATGATGGCTGCGCCCAGCAGCGTCACGGCCAGCCCGTGCGCAAAGCTGATCCAGCCGGCACGCGCCATGTCGCGCCAACCCATGGCCAGCCAGGCAAGCGGTTGCATCAGTCCAATGGATCGGACGACGGGCAATGGGGGGGGAGTAAAACGCATGGGTTTTCCGGGCAAAGCGGGTTCAACAGAGATTGTCCATGAGAACGTGTTGACACCCAGCGGCCCCTGCGAGATCGCAAACACGTTTTTGGGCGGCCCTTCGGGCCTGCGTGCGAATGGCGCGCAGCGCCGTGGTATCGGCATACGGGGCCCGGCAGCGGGGGGCATGCGCGGTCAGCCGCTGAGGCAATACCCCCTTCGGCGCGGGTGAAGGGGGTCAGATGGCCACAGTGTGTCGTCCAGATCGAGGGAGACGGCGCGGATGCGGAAGATGTCGATAGCGGCGGCAGGCACGGGGGACATCGGGAAAACGAGGGGTAGCGCATGGCCTGCCATCCATGCCAGAATTCTTTGCGTGACATCGCACCCATTTCGCCCTCGCAACTGCCGCCTGGCCATGGCATTGACCATGCTGGCGCTGTTTGCCCAGTTCTGGATGGCGCAGATGGGTACGGCGCATCTGGGGCAGATGCTCTCGAAGCAGGCGTTGATGCGCGATGTCTGTTCGGCAATGGTCGCGCACCCTTCCGGGCAGGCACCTGATGCGCCACCGGCCCACGCCGCAGACAGTGGACTGAACTGCCCAATCTGCGGTGCAGCGGTCGCCAGCTTCACGTCGACCAGCGTGCCCATTGCGGTGGCGGCATCTGCCGAGGAGGCGTTCTATCGCATCCGTGCCGCCTCGGGGCATGTCACCGAGCCACGGTACGCCAACCTGCGTCCGCCGGCGCAGGCGCCTCCGGCTGCCGCCTGAGAGGCTGAGAGTCTTTAGCCTGTGCCTGCTTTGCACGCCAAAGCAACCCCTGCTCGTCGTTGCAAATGTTCGCCAGAGCCTCGGCTATGGATGTGCTTTTCGCCTTGATCAGTGGCGTTTTGATGCGCCTTTCGGGCATGGGCAAAAAACTCCCAGCCTCTGAGCCAAACACACCCGTTTTCGTGGCAGTGTCTGCCACCTTTGGTTGCAGCTCTGCCGCATCGGCATTCGCCATCATTTTTCATTAGGACTTACGCAAATAAGGATGCCACAGAGGTGCATGCCTTTGTGGCAAGCGGATTGCCTGCGCCTGTTTTGCGTAAGTCATGCTCATTTCACAGACATGACCACCCACACCCACACCCGCCTGAGCGTCCATCGCGGCAACCCATTCCCTGCGGCCTTGCGTCCCCTGTGTGCCCTGCTCGCAGCCATTCCCTTTGCCGCCCTCGCACAACAAGAGCAAGAGGCCGCGCTCCAGACCATCACCATCAAAGCGTCCAAGGCAGCGGTGGAGCCTGTGGGTACCACCCATGTGGACGCCAACGCCCTCCAGTCTGGACGCACCGCCAGCAGTGACACTGCAAGCCTGCTGCGCACTGTGCCGGGCCTGAGCCTGTTTGGAGCGGGCGGTGTCTCCAGCCTGCCCAGCCTGCACGGCATGGCCGATGATCGCCTTCGCATCCAGGTGGACGGTATGGATCTCGTTTCATCCTGCGGCAACCACATGAACCCGCCCCTTTCTTACATCGACCCCACGCGCGTGGGCAGCGTGCGTGTGTTCGCTGGCATCACGCCGGTCAGCGTGGGCGGCGACAGCATCGGCGCCACCATCCAGGTCGATTCCCCGGCACCCGAATTCGCGCTCCCCGGAGAGGGCCGGTTTGTCCGGGGCCAGGCCGGCGCCTTCTATCGTAGCAACGGTGATGGCATGGGCGCCAACCTCTCGACCACCTACGCCACCGAGCAGATGAGCCTGCGCTACGACGGCTCCACCGCCGAGGCCGACAACTACAAGGCAGCCCGGAACTTCAAGGCTGCGGGCGCTGCCGCCAGCGACAAGCCCACACAGTGGCTCGATGGCGACGAGGTGGGCTCGTCCAGCTACAAAACCCGCAACCATTCGCTGGCATATGCGCTGCGCAGTGATGCGCACCTGATTGAAATGCGCCTGGGCCTGCAAGACATTCCCTACCAGAACTACCCCAACCAGCGCATGGACATGACGCGCAACGACAGCCAACAGTTCAACCTGAGCTACAAGGGCCAGTACGACTGGGGCCAGTTGCAGGCCCGCGCCTACCACGAGAAAACCCGGCACAGCATGAATTTCGGCCAGGACAGGCAGTTCTGGTATGGCCCCGCCAACAACGTGCCCGGCATGCCCATGGACACCGAGGGCAAGACCACCGGCGCGCAGATCAAGGGCGACATCACCCTGAGCGCACGCGACACTCTGCGCGTGGGTGTCCAAGCGCAGCAATACAGCCTGGACGACTGGTGGCTGCCCTCGGGGGGCGGCATGGCGCCCAACACCTTCTGGAACATCCGCGATGGCCAGCGCGACCGCTTTGATGTGTTCGGCGAATGGGAGGCGCTCTGGAGCCCGCAATGGCTGTCGCAGATTGGCCTGCGAAGCAGCCAGGTCCGCAGCAACAGTGGTGAAGTGCAGGGCTACAACAGCAGCTACGCGGCCGATGCCAGCGCATTCAATGCGCGTGACCGCAAACGCCGCGACAACAACATCGACTTCACCGCCCTGGCCCGCTACACACCCAGCGCCAACGCCAGCTATGAGTTCGGTTTTGCGCACAAGACGCGCTCGCCCAACCTGTACGAGCGCTACACCTGGTCCACCGGCGGCATGGCGATGCGCATGATCAACCTCGCGGGCGATGGCAATGGCTATGTGGGCAACCTCGACCTGAAACCCGAAGTGGCCAACACCCTGAGCGCCACCGCCGACTGGCACGACGCCACGGGCGAGCGCTGGGGCATGAAGCTCACCCCCTATCTCAGCTACGTGAATGACTACATTGACGCCCGTCGCTGTGGCGGCAGCAGCAGCGCCATGGCGGCATGCAGCAGTGCCAACCTCACCGCCACACAAGGCTTTGTGTACCTGCAGTTCGCCAACCAGGACGCACGCCTGCATGGCTTAGACCTCTCGGGGTTTGCCGACCTGGGCAAGACCGCCAACTGGGGCCAGTTCACGCTCAGCGGCATGCTGAGCTACGTGCGGGGCAAGAACCGTACCACGGGCGATCACCTCTACAACATCATGCCGCTCAACGCCCGCATAGCCATCCAGCAGCGCCTGGGTGCCTGGACGGGGACAGCCGAGCTGTTGATGGTGAGTGCCAAAACCCGTGTCTCTGCCGTGCGCAACGAGCTGCCTACCGCCGGCTATGGCCTCATGAACCTGCGCGCCAGCTACGAGTGGAAGCAGGTGCGGCTGGACTTGGGGCTGGACAATCTGTTCAACCGCTTCTACAACCATCCTCAGGGCGGCGCCTACCTCGGCCAGGGCATGACCATGGCCGCAACGGCCGTGCCTTGGGGTGTGAGCGTGCCGGGCATGGGCCGCTCGGTCAGCGCGGGATTGACTGTCAAATTCTGATCCCTTCACGGGCCGGGGCGGCAGGGGCCGGAATCTGCCGCCGTATTGACCCTCAAACCGGCAGTTGA
>DCVY01000220.1 GCA_002327945.1 Acidovorax delafieldii
AGGAAGCTCACCAGCGGGTCCAGGCGCACCGAGGCCGTGACCGGTGCGCCGCCCATGGCAGGCACGGTGCCGGTGGCGTTGGTCTTGAGGTAGAGCTTTTGCACGGACAAAGCCAGGCTGTAGCCGTCACGCAGGGGCCAGTCCGCGCCTACGAGGAAGGCGCCGCCAAAGGCGTTGTCCACCTTGACGTTGTGCAGCGCGTTGGAACTGGCGCTGAACACCTTCATGTAGGTCATGCCGCCACCGATATAGGGGCGGATCGGGCCCCACATGCCGGGTGTGTAACTCATGGTGAGGATTGCAGGCCCGACCTTGACATGGGTGAGTTGCCCCAGCGGGGCGAGGTTGCCCGTGCCCGTGAGGTTGGACCTGACAGGGTTGGCAAGATCCAGACGAGCCATCCAGTGGGGCGTGAAGTGGTAGCCGATTTCCACGCCCAATACGTTGTCGCTGCTGGCGTGCACCCCGGCGCCGGGCACGGGACCGCCCGCGTAGAGGTCGGCCTTGGTGCTGAAGGCGAGGTGCACAGGCCCCACTGCCACCGACCAGGGTGATGCACCTTCGGGTGCGGTTTGCGCATGGGCGCTGCCAAGCAGTGCGACGCAGGCCAATGGAAGCAGTGCGCGGGAAAAGGGTTTCATCGAAGTCTCCTTGCGTTCTTGAGGGAAATGGCCCAAGGGGCCGGTTTTTATGGCCAAGCAGCAGCGTGCCTCCCCCTGCGGGGAGGTGGGCTACAGCTTTCGCTCTGGGGGAAAAGGGGAAACGGCGCTCAGCCGTTGGCCAGGAAGTCCAGCGTCAGCCGATTGAAGGCGTCCGCGTGCTCCCATTGCGCCCAGTGACCACAGCGCGGGAAGACGTGCAACTGCGCATCCGGCATGTTCGCGACCAGCTTGAGGCCGTGGTCCAGCGGCACGAAGCGGTCATCGCGCCCCCAGGTGACCAGGGTCTTGGCCTTGATCTCGCCCAGGCGCGGCGACACGTCCCAGGCCGAAAGCGGCACTTTTTGCGCGCTCAGGATGAAGTTCTTCAGGTGCTCGGGGTTGCGCTGGATGTTGGCCCAGCGCCCTTGCAGCAGTTCGTCGGTGATCAGGCTCTGGTCGAACATGAACACGTTGAGCATCTGCTTGAGCGTTTCGAGCGAGGGCTCGGCGTAGAGCTTGAACAGCAGCTTGATGCCCTCCATAGGCATGGGGTTGAACAGGCTGGCGCCCAGGCCGCCCGGCCCCATGAGGATCACTTTGCCGGTGCGCTCGGGGTATTCGAGCGCAAAGTTCAGTGCGCCCGCGCCGCCCATGGAGTTGCCCACGAGGTGCGCTTTATCAATACCCAGCGCGTCCATCATGCCCTTGACCGCGCGCGCGTTGACCAGGCCGCGCTGCTCGTCCATCACGACAGCATCGGACTTGTTGAAGCCCGGCGCGTCCGGCAGGATCACGCGGTAGCCGGCCGCGACGAAGGGGCCGATGTTGCGGTAGTAGTTGCTCCAGCCGCCCGCGCCCGGCCCGCCGCCGTGCAGCATGATTACCGCTTCGCCCTGGCCTGCATCGTTGAGGTGAATGCGGAAGTTGGAGAGGCCTTTTTCGTTGATGGTGACGAATTTGCTCGTCGTGCTTTCGCTCAGTTCTGTCATGGGTATTTCCTAAAAAATTGAATGACGCGGTTCAGCGCTGGCCGCGTACCGACTTGTGACCCCACATGGCCGTGCGGTTGTGGCGCACCACCGTCCAGGAGGAATCCACCGTGCGCGGTCCCCAGCCGAACTCGACTTCGATCATGGGCGACGGCGTGTCGGCATAGAAGGAGATCGTATGGTCGTTGGTGTGGCGCCCGAGCAGGGAAGTGATGCGCCCGGCCGCGTCCAGCCGATCGAAGGCATAGCCCACGTCGTCTATGGTGTTGGCTTGCAGCATGAAATGGTGGATGCGCTTGGGGATTGGGAAGGCAGCCAGGGCGATCGTGTGGTGGCGCCCATTGCAGTGCAGGAAGTGCGCGGGCACGCTCATTTCCGGCCCCATCTGGATGTCGATGATGTCGGACAGCACAAAGCCCAGCACTTCGGTGTAGAACGCCATCGCCTTGGCGGTGTCGGGGACGCAGCGCACGAAATGCCCGATACCCTGGTCGCCTGTGACGAAGCCCGACACGGGAGCGCTGGGCAGGAAGGGCTGGTCGAAGGTTTCTGCCGGGCCGTAGTAAATCTCGAGCGGCAGGCCGAAGGGGTCTTGCAGGCACAACAGGCCCATGACTTTGCGCTGCTGCATGAGCGCTTCGTCACCGCGGGTGAAGGCTACCCCTGCCTGGCGCAGCTTGTCGGCCATGCGCTCGAGCGCAGCGGCGTCATCCACTTCCAAGCCTGCGTAGGCTAGGTCGTCGAGTTCGCCCGGCTGCACGGCGATGCGCCAGGCACGCTGATCGGCACGGTACAGCGCAGCGTCGCCAGCGGCACCCGCCGCCATCAAGCCCACGTTTTTGGTCAAAAAATTGTCCCAGGCGGGCACGTCCTTGACGGCAAAGCCGAGATAGCCCAAACGTTCTATGCTCATGGTTCTTCCTTGTTTATGAAAGCTGCAGCTTCTGCGGCAGGTCTTTGCCCCCGGCAGCCTCGAAAAAGCCGCGCACGCCCATGCCACCGTCATGGTTCAGCAGAGCGCCCGTGGTGGGGAAGGTGTCGCCGCGCGTGGCAAAGAACACATAGGCCCCGGTGTATTCCGCGGCCACGGGCATGCGGCCCACCGGCAGCACCGAGGCCAGCATGTCGCCCAGCGGCACGCTGGAAATGGCCTGGTTGGCCATGCCCAGCGAGGCCGGGCCACGCAGGTCGGTGTTCATGCCGCCCGGGGCCACGCCATTGACGCGCACATGCGGCGCGAGTTCGAAAGCGAGTTCGCGCACCATGCCGACCACGGCATGCTTGGTGGCTGTGTAGAGCGGGCCGCCGCCGTTGGGATAAAAGCCGGCGTTCGAGATCGTGAAAACCACGCTGCCGCGGCTTTGCACCAAGGCAGGCAGACAGGCCTTGACGGCGAGCAGGTAACCCTTGACGTTGATATGAAAGACCTCGTCGAAGGCGGCGT
>DCVY01000169.1 GCA_002327945.1 Acidovorax delafieldii
GATCGGGGCGCCAGGCAAGACTGAGCGCTGCGGCTCCAACAGCACCTGCGTGCTGTTGGACAGCGCGAAGAAGGCCTGTCTCCGCCAGGCCTGCACCCTGCACGGGCGAGGACGCTGCGGGCTTACTGCCCGTACTGCCCGCAAGGAGGAGCAACGCCGCATGGCGCCCCGAGCGCGGTGCTGGCGGGTGCATAGCGCTCTCACCCAAAAGGTGAACGCCATCGAAGCCATCAACGATAGATTGCATGCGGCTTGCGAAGGGATACAAAGCGGTCAACTGCCGTTTCTAGGGTTAAGCCGTGGCAGGGCGGAGCGCTCCGGCACGGTGCCATCACGCATGCAAGCTTCGGTGCGGCTTGCGCAACGATTTTGAAACTTGGAGGAGATCGCTTTATGCAAGCAAGCCCCGCTTCACCGGTACAGCGCATCGGCGTGCCGCGAGAAACCTTTCACGGAGAAAAGCGTGTGGCCACGGTGCCGGACGTGGTGGAAAAGCTCATCAAACTGGGCTTCAAAGTCGCCGTGGAAGCCGGCGCGGGCGATGGCGCCAACTTCAGCGATGACACTTACCGCGCCGCTGGCGCCGAGGTGCTGCCCGACGCTGCTGCCCTGTGGGCCGCGTCGGACATCGTTCTCAAGGTGCGCCCGCCCAGCAGCGACGAAGTGGCACGGATGCGCCCAGGCAGCACGCTGATGGGTTTTGTCTGGCCGGCCCAGAACCCCGAGCTGATGCAGCAGCTCACGGCCAAAAAAGCCACCGTGCTGGCCATTGACTGCCTGCCGCGCACCCTCAGCCGCGCGCAGAAGATGGACGCGCTTACTTCTACCGCAGGGGTGAGTGGCTACCGCGCCGTGATCGAGGCGGCCAACGCCTTTGGTCGCTATTTCAACGGCCAGATCACGGCGGCGGGCAAGGTGCCCCCGGCCAAGGTGTTCATTGCCGGCGCCGGTGTGGCGGGCCTGGCGGCCATTGGCACGGCGGCCAACCTGGGCGCCATCGTGCGTGCCAACGACACCCGCGCCGAGGTGGCCGACCAGGTCAAGTCGCTGGGCGGCGAATTCGTCAAGGTCGATTACGAAGAAGACGGCTCGGGCGGCGGCGGCTACGCCAAGGTGATGAGCGAGGGCTTTCAGGCCGCGCAGCGCCAGATGTACGCCACCCAGGCCAAGGAGGCCGACATCATCATCACTACCGCGCTGATTCCGGGCAAACCCGCGCCCAAGCTGATCACCGCCGAGATGGTGCAGAGCATGAAACCCGGCAGCGTGATTGTGGACATGGCCGCCGAGCAGGGCGGCAACTGCGAGCTCACCGTGCCCGGCGAGGCCGTGGTGCGCCATGGCGTGACCATCATCGGCTACACCGACCTGCCCTCGCGCCTGGCCAAGCAGTCGTCCACGCTGTACGCCAACAACCTGCTGCGCCTGACCGAAGAGCTGTGCAAGGCCAAGGACGGCGTGGCTGTGGTGAACATGGAAGACGACGCCATCCGCGGCCTGACGGTGACCAAGGATGGCGCCATCACCTGGCCTGCGCCGCCGCTCAAGCAGGCACCGGCGCCCGCGCCCAAGCCCGCCGCCGCACCCGTGGAGCAGAAAAAGGGCGGCCATGGCCATGGCAGCAGCGCACCGCTGCCCGCCAAGACACTGGCCATCCTCTTCGCCGTGGCCGCGCTGGCTTTCTGGTTTATTGGTGCCTATGCGCCTGCAGCCTTCCTGGGGCACTTCACGGTGTTCGTGCTCGCCTGCTTTATTGGTTACATGGTGGTGTGGAACGTCACGCCAGCGCTGCACACGCCGCTGATGAGCGTAACCAACGCCATCTCCAGCATCATCGCCATCGGCGCGCTGGTGCAGATCATGCCGCCCGAGGCCGGGGTGAACGGGCGCCCGGACAGCTTGATTCTGTGGCTGGCGTTTGCCGCGCTGGTGCTTACGGCCATCAACATGTTTGGTGGCTTTGCCGTGACGCGCCGCATGCTGGCGATGTTCCGCAAATAACAGCACATACAACCAGAACAAAGCAGGAAAGACGAACATGTCCCAAAGTCTCGCCACGGTGGCCTATATCGGCGCCGCCATTCTTTTCATTCTGAGCCTGGGTGGCCTGTCCAACCCGGAAACCTCGCGCCGGGGCAACCTGTTCGGCATGATCGGCATGGCGCTGGCCGTGCTGGCCACGGTGTTCGGCCCGCGCGTCAGCCCCGCCGGGGTGGCCTGGATTGTCGGTGCGCTGGTGGTCGGCGGCGGCATCGGCCTGTATGCGGCCAAGGTCGTGAAGATGACCCAGATGCCCGAGCTGGTCGCGCTCATGCACAGCCTGGTGGGCCTGGCGGCTTGCCTGGTGGGCTTTGCCAGCTATGTGGACACCTCGATCCAGCTCGAAGGCGTAGAAAAAACCATCCATGAAGTAGAGATCTACGTCGGCATCCTGATTGGTGCCGTGACCTTCAGCGGCTCGCTGATTGCGTTTGGCAAGCTCAACGGCAAGATCGGCGGCAAGCCGCTGCTGCTGCCCGGGCGCCACTGGCTCAACCTGGCGGCGCTGCTGGTGGTGGTCTGGTTTGGCCGCGAGTTCCTCAACGTCCACGACGTGCAGTCGGGCATGCTGGCGCTGATCGTGATGACCGCGATTGCGCTGCTGTTCGGCATCCACATGGTGATGGCCATCGGCGGCGCCGACATGCCCGTGGTGGTGTCCATGCTCAACAGCTACTCGGGTTGGGCGGCGGCGGCCACCGGCTTCATGCTGAGCAACGACCTGCTGATCGTCACCGGTGCGCTGGTGGGCTCCTCGGGTGCCATCCTGTCCTACATCATGTGTACCGCGATGAACCGCAACTTCATCAGCGTGATTGCCGGCGGCTTTGGCTCAGGCGGCGGCGCACCGGCCAAGAAGGGCGAGGCTGCCGAGCCCCAGGGCGAAGTGGTGCCGGTGAGCGCCGCCGAGACGGCCGAGCTGCTGCGCGAGGCCAAGAGCGTCATCATCGTGCCCGGTTACGGCATGGCCGTGGCCCAGGCGCAGCACACGGTGTACGAGATCACCAAAACCCTGCGCGAAAAGGGCATCAACGTGCGCTTTGGCATTCACCCGGTGGCCGGGCGCATGCCGGGCCACATGAATGTGCTGCTGGCCGAGGCCAAGGTGCCCTACGACATCGTGATGGAGATGGACGAGATCAACGAGGACTTCCCCGACACCGACGTGGTCATGGTCATCGGCGCCAATGACATCGTCAACCCCAGCGCCCTGGAAGACCCGACCAGCCCCATCGCCGGCATGCCGGTGCTGGAGGTGTGGAAAGCCCACACCTCCATCGTGATGAAGCGCTCCATGGCCTCGGGCTACGCTGGTGTGGACAACCCGCTGTTCTACAAAGAAAACAACCGCATGCTGTTTGGCGATGCCAAGAAGATGCTCGATGAGGTGCTGGTCGCACTCAAGGGCTGACAAGGCGTGATCTCGTTTCCGAAAAAAAGCACGCTCGTGTGAAATTGTCTTGGCGCGGGTTTCTTGCGGAATAAAAATCAGGAGACTTGGAATGACCGACCGCATCTGGCTCAAGAGCTACCCATCCGGCGTGCCGGCCGACATCGATGCAGCGCAGTACCCTTCCCTCGTCGCCCTCATGGACGAGGCCTTCACCCGGTACGCCGACCGCATTGCCTACAGCTTCATGGGCAAGGATGTCACCTATGCCCAGACCGACGCCCTGAGCAGTGCGTTTGCGGCCTACCTGCAGAGCCTGGGCCTGGTCAAGGGCGATCGGGTGGCCATCATGATGCCCAACATGCCGCAGTACCCCGTCACGGTGGCAGCCGTTCTGCGCGCCGGCTTTGTGGTGGTCAACGTGAACCCGCTGTACACCCCGCGCGAGCTGGAGCACCAGCTCAAGGACTCGGGCGCCAAGGCCATCGTGATCATCGAAAACTTCGCCAGCACACTGGAGCATTGCATTGCCCACACGCCCATCAAGCATGTGGTGCTGTGCGCGATGGGAGATCAGCTGGGCTTGCTCAAGGGGATGCTGGTCAACTATGTGGTGCGCAACGTCAAGAAGATGGTGCCCGACTACAACCTGTCAGACGCAGTGCGCTTCAATGATGCGGTTGCCCAGGGTGCCCGCAGCACCTTCAAGAAGCCCGACATCAGGCCCGATGACATCGCGCTGCTGCAATACACCGGCGGCACTACTGGCGTCAGCAAGGGCGCCATACTGCTGCACCGCAACGTGGTCGCCAATGTGCTGCAGTCCGAAGCCTGGAACGACCCCGTGATGCAGCAGGTGCCTGCGAACGAGCAGCCCACCAGCATTTGTGCGCTGCCGCTCTACCACATCTTCGCTTTTACCGTGAACATGATGCTGTCCATGCGCACGGGCGGCAAAACCATTCTGATCCCCAACCCGCGCGACCTGCCGGCGGTGCTCAAGGAGTTGTCCAAGCACACCTTCCACAGCTTTCCGGCCGTGAACACGCTGTTCAATAGCCTGGCCAACCATCCGGATTTCAACACCGTCAACTGGAAAAACCTCAAGGTCTCCGTGGGCGGCGGCATGGCCGTGCAAGGTGCCGTGGCCAAGCTCTGGCTCGAGAAAACCGGCTGCCCCATCTGCGAAGGCTACGGCCTGTCGGAAACCAGTCCCTCGGTCAGCTGCAATCCGGTGACCGCCAAAGAATTCACCGGCACCATCGGCGTGCCATTGCCCAGCACCTGCATGAAGCTGATCGACGATGGGGGCCATGAGGTCACCACACCGGGCCAGCCCGGCGAAATCGTGATCAAAGGCCCGCAGGTGATGGCCGGCTACTGGCAACGGCCTGACGAAACCGCCAAGGTCATGACTGAAGATGGCTACTTCAAGTCGGGCGATATCGGTGTCGTGGATGAGCGCGGTTATTTCAAGATCGTTGACCGCAAGAAAGACATGGTGCTGGTCAGCGGCTTTAACGTGTATCCCAACGAGGTCGAGGAAGTGGTGGCCCGTTGCCCCGGCGTTCTGGAATGCGCCGTGGTGGGCGTGCCCGACGAAAAATCGGGTGAGGCCGTCAAGCTGGTGATTGTCCGCAAGTCGCCGGATCTCACCGAGGACGATGTGCGTGCATTCTGCCGCCACGAGCTCACGGGGTACAAGCAGCCCAAGGTGATCGAGTTCCGCACCGCACTGCCCAAGACACCCGTCGGAAAAATCCTGCGCCGCGAATTGCGTGACAAGAAATAAAACCATTGATCCGGCCCTTTGATATCTCAACGACCGTTCAGGCTGCGCATGTTGAAGCCCTTTGACAGGCTCAGGGTGAGCGGTTCTTCACCCTGCCGCAAATCTCACCGGGCCGGCGCAATGATGGCGGTGTGGGCTTTGAGTGCTGAATATTCCTGACCGCCCCGTGCGGCTACCGCACCCTGGTGCCCAACGGCCCAGGAGGTTTTCATGCAGAAATAATGGGGCCCATGACCACCGCCATCCTCAGCGCACTTCCCGAAGAACAATCCGGCCTTGTCGCCACCTTACAGCGGCCCCAGCGCAGGGTGCATGCGGGGCGTGTTTTCTGGACCGGATCGCTGCACGGCAAAGACGTGGTGCTGGCGCTGTCGGGCATTGGCAAGGTGGCGGCCGCCACCACGGCCACGGCATTGATTGAGCGATTTGGCGCGACCCGCATCGTATTCACGGGCGTGGCCGGTGGCGTGGGCGATGGCGTGCGGGTGGGCGATGTGGTAGTGGCGCAAGACTATGTGCAGCACGACATGGACGCCTCGCCCCTGTTTCCGCGCTGGGAGCTGCCGGGCTACGCGCGTGCGCGACTGGCCTGCGATGTGGCTTTGTCCGCGCTTCTTTTGGAAGCCGCTCGCGCCTGTGTGGTCAGCGCTCAAGGGCCATTTGACCCAACAGTTGGTCGTGCGGCCCGGCAGGTGCACCATGGCCTGATGGCCAGCGGAGACCGCTTTGTATCGGCTGCGCACGAGTCCGCCCGGCTGCGCACCGCGCTGCGCGAGGCGGGCCACAACGTGCTGGCCGTGGAAATGGAGGGTGCCGCCGTGGCCCAGGTGTGTCTGGACTACGGTGTGCCGTTTGCTGCGGTGCGCACCATCTCTGACCGGGCCGACGATGCCGCCCATGGCGACTTCGCGCTGTTCGTTCAGACCGTGGCCAGCCGCTATGCCGACCACATGGTGCAGACGTTTCTGCAAAAACTATGAACCGATTGATCTGGCCCATTGATGCGTGAACCGCTGGCCCTGAGCCTGTCGAAGGGCTTGGACAAGCCCAGCCTGAACGGCAGTTGACTCAAGGGCCGTATCAACAAATGCCACGCAGCTTTGTAGCAAAGCGGGTGCCCTGTGCGCAGCAGGTGCACCTGCGGGTGTGCATGCAGGCACGGGGCACGGGCGAACGCGCCAGCGCGCTCGCTGCCAGCAGCCTTCAGCCAATCCACACCGCCACCGGCTGGTGGTCTGACGCCTGCGTTGCCGCATCCACCACCAAACGCTGCACCCTGTCCTTGAGCGAATCACTGACAAAAACAAAATCGCAAGCAACAGGCTCGGGCCCATATGTGCGGTCGTAGAGCCGGAAGGTGGGCGGGTGCGGCGCGTTGCCGTGCAGCAGGCGCCAGCTGTCCCACAGGCGGGCGCCCGGCGCGGCCCCATCGCTTTCGTCCGCAACGTCAGGGGCGCAGAGGGCGGCGTGCTCGGGCTCGTGGGGCTCGAAGTTGAAGTCTCCACACAGCACGGCATGGGGCGTGTGCGCCTTGGTCTGGAAGGGCGAGCCATCGTTGCAGGCCTCGGGCGGCGCCGCCGCCTGCGCACAGGCCTGCCCGTGCAACGCGCGCAGCGCCCTGGCCTGGGCCATGCGCTGGCGTCTGGAATAGTACTCAAGGTGCGTGGTCATCACACGCACGGCACCCAGCGCCGGATCGCGCACCGTGGCCACTGTGCACATGCGCGGCATGCTGGACACGCCCGCGTCTGCGGGGTAAGGCAGCGGATAGTGCTGCAGCTGCAGCACCGGCAGGCGCGTGGCGATCAGGTTGCCGAACCGCTGGCGCATACCGCCAGGGCCCCACTCATCCACCGCGGCGCCAAAAAACACCTGGTAGCCGGGCAGCAAATCGCGCAGCAAGGCCACCTGGTCGTGGCCAGCGTTGCCGGCGAGGCCCGGGTAGTGAACAGCAATTTCTTGCAGGCACAGCACGTCAAAATCGGCCAGCGCGCGCGCTTGCTGCACGATGCGCTGCGGGCTCACAACGCCATCGAGGCCGCAGCACCATTGGGTGTTCCAGGTAATGAGTTGCATGGCTGGCATTGTGCTGGCGAATGGCTGCGCGCATCAAGCCCCGCACTTTCTGGCGCAAGAAAGGCAACCCGGCAGAAGGCGGCACCGTTCTTGCCGTGGCAGGCAGCGGGCGCTCAATTTGCCGCTACCACCTTCATCCGCGCGTTGGGCGTCTCGCCAAACACCGCGCATACAGCGCCTCGGCCCGGCTTGGGGGCTGGTAGAAGCCACCCCAGGAGGCTGTCGGACTTTCAGCTTTCCAGAGACGATTGCTTGATTTATAAGCAAATTTGAAGCGCTACAAGGCAAAAGTCTGCTGGCAAATGGTGCGAAACACTTGCTTTCGTCTTGTGGCAGGTTCCTGTGAACAGGCTCCTGGGTTCAAAAGCGCTGCAGCCCTATTTCATTCAAGAGCAGGTCATGCCGCCAGACGCGCCTGGTGGCGTGCAATCTGCGCGCGCACCTGCGCGGGCGCTGTGCCGCCCAGCGTGTTGCGCGCATTGAGCGAGCCGCGCAGGCTCAGGCAGTCGTACACATCTTTTCCGATCTGCGGGTGAAAGCCCTGCAGCACGGCAAGGGGCAGCTCCGACAGGTCACACGCGTGCGTGGTGGCGGCCTTCACGGCGTGGGCCACGGTTTCATGCGCATCGCGAAACGGCAGGCCCTTCTTGACCAGATAGTCCGCCAGGTCGGTGGCAGTGGCGTAGCCGCGCAGTGCCGCCTGCTCCATCGCGGGCACGTTGACGGTGATGCCGCCCTCCTTCTGGCCCGTGGCGGGGTTCAGCTGGCCGCCCACCATTTCGGCGAAGATGCGCAGCGTGTCCTTGAGCGTGTCCACCGTGTCGAACAGCGGCTCCTTGTCTTCCTGGTTGTCCTTGTTGTAGGCCAGGGGCTGCCCCTTCATCAGCGTCAGCAGGGCGATCAGGCTGCCGTTGACGCGCCCGGTCTTGCCGCGGACCAGCTCGGGCACGTCCGGGTTCTTCTTCTGCG
>DCVY01000255.1:0-2296 GCA_002327945.1 Acidovorax delafieldii
GGGCTGATGAGGTAGTAGGCGCGCTCGCCGCGCAGTGGTCGGGCGCAGGCCACCACCAGTTCGCCGCTGGCCAGCTCGGCCCCGATGAGCAACGGCGGGATCAGCGCCACGCCCATGCCGTGTGTGGCAGCCACGGCCAGCATGGAGAACAGCTCATAGCGCGGGCCATCGAGCGCATGGGGCGCGTCCACCCCCATCGCGTCAAACCACTGGCGCCAGCCATGGGGGCGGGTGCTTTGCTGTAACAGGGGTAGCCCGGCCAGAGCCTCGGCCGATACAGGCTGGTGGGCGCGGCCGCGGCCACGCGGTGCGGCGGATTCGAGCAGGCGCGGGCTGCACACGGGCACCACGTCTTCGTGCATGAGCAACTGCGCCTGCACGCCCGGCCAGCTGGCCACCTGCTCGGGCGTGCCGGCATACAGCGCGGCGTCGAAGGTGGTGTCGGCAAACAAAAATGGCCGCGTCTGGGTTTCGATGTGCACCACGATGTCGGGGTGCTGCCGGGCCAGTTGCGGCAGGCGCGGAATGAGCCAGCGCGTGGCAAACGTGGGCACCGCCGCCAGCGTGATCGTGCCGCCCTCGCCCTGGTGGGCCATCACGTCGAGCGTATCGCGCTCCAGCCCCTGCAGCCAGCGCGCCACCTGGCGGCCATAGTGCGCACCGGCGGACGTGAGCACCACACCGTGGCGCGTGCGACGAAACAGCCGCACGCCCAGAAAATCTTCGAGCGCCTGGATCTGGCGCGACACCGCGCTTTGCGTGAGCGAGAGCTCTTGCGCGGCGCGCGTGTAGCTCTCGTGCCGGGCGGCGACTTCAAAACAGGTCAGGGCCTGGGTCGATGGAATATTGCGCCGCATGCTGTACTAGAACTCGTGACCGGCTCGCCACCATGGAAAACCGTGGGCATCAGTATTCCATACATTCACAAAACGCATTTCTGGATGAAAAGAAGTCGCTTGCGGGCAGCACGCGGCAGGCCTACGATAACTCCCACGCAACGATGCCATGCACTCTTGCACGACGCCGGCAGCCCTCTTCCTTGATTCCTTGATTCCTTGACCCAGCAACCGGAGACAACACCATGGCATACGCCGCTTTCCAGTGGAACGACCCCTTCCTGCTCGACCAGCAACTCACCGACGATGAGCGCGCGATCCGCGACGCGACCGCCGCTTATTGCCAGGACAAGCTGGCACCGCGCGTGCTTGAAGCCTTCCGCCACGAGAAGATGGACACCACCATCTTCCGCGAGATGGGCGAGCTGGGCCTGCTGGGCCCCACCATCCCCACCCAGTACGGCGGCGCCGGCCTGAACTATGTGAGCTATGGCCTGGCGGCGCGCGAGATCGAGCGCGTGGACTCGGGCTACCGCTCCATGGCCAGCGTGCAAAGCTCGCTGGTGATGGTGCCCATCAACGAATTCGGCTCCGAAGCCCAAAAGCAGAAATACCTGCCCAAGCTGGCCAGCGGTGAATTCATCGGCTGCTTCGGCCTGACCGAACCCGACCACGGCTCCGACCCCGGCAGCATGGCCACGCGGGCCTACAAGACCGCCGGCGGCTACAAGCTCCAGGGCAGCAAGATGTGGATTACCAACAGCCCCGTGGCCGACGTGTTCGTGGTCTGGGCCAAAGAGGTGAGCGAAGGCGGCGCCCTGGGTCCCATCCGCGGCTTCATTCTGGACAAGGGCATGAAGGGCCTCACGGCTCCCGCCATTCACGGCAAAGTGGGTCTGCGCGCCTCGGTCACTGGCGAAATCGTGATGGACAACGTGTTCGTGCCCGAAGAAAACGCTTTCCCGGAAGTGCAGGGCCTGAAGGGCCCCTTCACCTGCCTGAACAGTGCCCGTTTCGGCATCGCCTGGGGCGCCATGGGGGCTGCCGAGTTCTGCTGGCAAACCGCTCGCCAGTACACGCTGGACCGCAAGCAGTTTGGGCGCCCCCTGGCCGCCAACCAGCTCATCCAGAAAAAGCTGGCCGACATGCAGACCGAAATCACGCTGGGCCTGCAAGCCGCACTGCGCGTGGGCCGCATGAAGGACGAGCACCAGAACGTGGTGGAAATCACCTCACTGATCAAGCGCAACAACTGCGGCAAGGCGCTTGACGTGGCCCGCCTGGCCCGTGACATGATGGGCGGCAACGGCATTAGCGACGAATTCGGTGTGGCCCGCCACTTGGTGAACCTGGAGGTGGTGAACACCTACGAAGGAACGCACGATGTGCACGCTCTGATTCTGGGCCGTGCGCAGACAGGCATTCCCGCTTTCGCCAACTGAGCATTTCCAGCCCGTTGC
>DCVY01000255.1:2353-4541 GCA_002327945.1 Acidovorax delafieldii
CAGGGAGACAACGCGGCGGGTTACTTCCGGCAAGGAGGAACAGCGCTGCATGGCGCGCTGAGCGCGGTGCTGGCGGGTGCATTGCGCTCTCACCCATGGGGTGAACCCCATCGGAGTCGTCCACGCTTGATTTCATGCGGCCTGGCAAGGGATGTAAAGCGGTCAAGGTTCATGGTGTGCGCTGCGCTGATCACGCTGGCGAGTGTCACGCGCTGGTTTGAGCATGTCATGAACCGCATGCCCATAGCGATCGCCGCCGCGCTGCTTGCGGGGGGTGCTGGCGCGCTTTGGTCTGCAGGGGTTTGCTGCGGCGCAGTTGGCGCTGCCCCTGGCCTTTCTGATGCTGGGGTGTATCTCCCGGCGCGGCGGTTGCTGCCGCGCTATGCCATGGTCATCACGCTGGCGCAGGCCATTGGCTTTGTCGCGCTGCGCGGCGAGAAGGCCTGGTCAGCCATCCGCTTCGAGCTGGCCAGGCCCATGGTCACGGCGCAGCAGTCCACCCTGTCCGCAGCCATCAGCCCGGCACTTCTCCTGTTTGTAGTGGCCATGGCTTCGAAAACCCTGCCGGGCGTGGCAGTGATCCGTGCCTCGGGATATGACCTGCACGTGTCGCGCCTCATCACCATGACAGGGCTTGCGACCTTGGTGCTGGCACCTTTTGGTGGCTATGCGCTGATTTTTAGCGCCATCACTGCTGGCATCTGCACGGGGCCGCAAGCCCACCCGGACCGCAACAAACGTTACACGGCGCCGATGTTCTTCGGCCTGCGGTATGTGGCGATCGGCATTTTTGGCGCGGTAGTCACCGGCGTGCTGACGGCATTTCCCAAAGAGCTGGTGAGGGCCATCGCAGGTCTGGCACTGCTGCGCACCATCGGCAATGGCCTGGCCGCAGCTCTGCGTGACGAGCCCCACCGCGAGGCGGCATGGATCACATTCCTGGTCACCCTCAGCGGTGGGGTCGTGGCAGGCGTGGGGTCTGCCTTCTGGGGCGTGGTCGCCGGCAGCCTGGCGCTATTTGTGCAACAGTACAGACGTTTCTGAATGGGGCGTGTCTGACCCGTTCAGATGCTGTGTGTGCGGCAATGTCCTCGGGCGGCCGCGTGTTTTGCCATGCCGGCTCTTTTGACGCGGGCGTTTTTTCTTGAGAGACCATGAAACTCCTATTCATCGCTGATCCGCTGGAAAGCTTCAAGATCTACAAAGACACCACGTTTGCCATGATGCGCGAGGCACAGCGGCGTGGGCACAAGCTGGCGGTCTGCTTGCCGCAGGATCTGGTCTGGCAGCGTGGCAGCCAGGTGACGGCACGGGTGCGCGACATTGCCCTCACCGGTGATTCCACCCACTGGTTTCAGGCGCAACCCCTGCGCAGCGCCGCACTCTCGACATTTGATGCCGTGCTCATGCGCAAAGACCCTCCTTTCGACAGCGAATACTTCTACGCCACCCACCTGCTTGAACAGGCCGAGCGGGAGGGCGCACGCGTCTTCAATAAGCCGCGTGCCCTGCGCGACCACCCGGAAAAGCTGGCCATCATGGAGTTTCCCCAGTTCATCGGCCCCACGCTGGTAACGCGCGATCCGCAAGATATCCAACGTTTCCATGCAGAACACCCGGACATTATTCTCAAGCCCCTTGATGGCATGGGGGGGATGGGCATATTCCGGGTTGGCCCGGATGGGCTGAATCTGGGCAGCATTACCGAGACGCTCAACCGCCACGGTGCGCAAAGCGTGATGGTGCAGAAATTCCTTCCGGAGATCACTGAGGGCGACAAGCGCGTGCTCATCATTGGCGGCAAGCCCGTGCCGTTTTGCTTGGCGCGCATTCCGCAAGGCAGTGAAGTGCGGGGCAATCTTGCGGCGGGAGGCAAAGGGGTGGCGCGCCCGCTGTCTGCGCGCGACTGGGAGATTGCCCAAGCGCTGGGCCCTGTCTTGCACAGCCGAGGTTTGCTGCTGGCGGGCGTGGACGTCATTGGAGAGTGCGTCACAGAGATCAACGTCACCAGCCCCACCTGTTTTCAGGAGATATTTGACCAGACGGGTTGCGACGTGGCCTATCTGTTCGTGGATGCACTGGAGGCGGCAGTGGCTGCGCGCGCTTGAAGCTCCTTAATTCATTGGAGTGCCAGCATTTTCATGCCATAATCACAGGCTTCGCTCCCCTGAGGCTTCCATGTGAATGA
>DCVY01000191.1:0-1282 GCA_002327945.1 Acidovorax delafieldii
TTGCCGCCGGCAAGAACGCCGCGATTGGCAACAAGGATCTTTTTAAACATAGGCTGTCTCGCGGCTCATCGCCCGCACGCTGGCGCGTGCCAGTGCAATTTGCTTCGCCTTGCCGCCGGCAAGAACGCCGCGATGGGCAACAAGGATCTTTTTAAACATGGACAGGCAGGGGCTTACTCGATCACGAACAGGGGCTGTCCGTATTCCACGGCCTGGCCGTTTTCACCCAGAATCTTGGTCACAGTGCCGGACTTGTCGGCCTCGATCTCATTGAGAATCTTCATGGCTTCGATGATGCAGAGCGTCTCGCCTTCCTTGACCTGGCTGCCCACCTCGACGAACGCCTTGGCACCGGGACTCGATGAACGGTAGAAGGTGCCCACCATGGGAGACTTCACCACATGGCCGGCAGGCTCTGCTGCCACCGGCGCTGACAACGCAGCCACAGCCGCAGCAGCGGCCGCCGGAGCGGGCATGGGGGCCGGAACATACTGCTGGACTACGGCGCCGCCACTCTTGACGATGCGGACCTTGCCCTCGGCTTCGGTGATCTCAAGTTCGGACACATTCGACTCAGATACCAGGTCGATCAGGGTTTTGAGTTTTCGCAAATCCATGGGATCTCCAACGGCTATAAAACTGAACAGGGCGCGAATTTACTCCAATTTCAGCTTATTTCAGTCTTCAGAGCACATTTTTCAGCATTGACATCAAGGCATTACCGCTCCGTCCGACGCCAAAGAGCCTTTTTCCCCATCGCATCATCAGCGCATGGCGGCCCACTTTTGCAGGTCTTCCTGTGTGACCTGGCCCATTTTACGATGCAACACACGCCCTTCCCCGCTGAAGACCACCGTAAAGGGCAACCCTCCCGTCAGGTTGCCAAGAGACCGCCCCAACTCCGAGCCACCCAGCCCCGCCAGGCCGACGGGAAAATCGAGCGGCAGCCGTGCCAGAAACTTTCGCACCGAAGATGGTTGATCGATCGCCAACCCCACCACTTGCCAGCCATTGGCCTTGTTTTCGCGGTAAAAAGTGTTGAGCAGGGGCAACTCGTCCACGCAGGGCGGGCACCAGGTTGCCCAAAAGTTGAGCAGCAAGGGCTTGCCCGCAAACACCCCCATGGCCAGGCGCGCACCCTCGGGCGTGTCGAACGTCTGCGCCCACAGCGCCTGCTCGGCACCCGCCTGCACTTCATGGGGGCGCAGGCGCCACCATGCCAGGCCGGCGCCACCAACCACGGCAGCTGCAGCCACACCGGCATACAGCGCCCAGCGTCGGC
>DCVY01000191.1:1343-4169 GCA_002327945.1 Acidovorax delafieldii
GGCACATGCTGCCCACGCTCAAGGCCTCGACAGAATCGCCATGGAAACCCGGGACAGTGCGCGGCTCGTAGTCAACGTTATGGTCTATCAACGCGATCTCAGCCGATTTGGAGTCATCACAGAACAACTGCAAATAAATATCCGACAACCGGGTGGCCGTGCCACGCCATACCGCCCCCCCAAGGTGGGGCCGGAAGGCAGCCATGCGCTCCATCCAGACCAGGGCCAGCTGGCGCAGGGCGTGCAATTCGCGGGGTTGGGTGTCGGCGCAAAAGAGCGCGATGTATTCGCGCACCGCGTCTTCCACCGCGTCATTGTCGGGCACAGGGGTGCGCGCCGGCAGCCCAAGCTCACGCAGGGCGCGGCGCTTGGCAGGGCCCCATTCCAGCCCCTCTTCGACGACCAGTCGGGCGGTGGTGCTGGCGATTTCGGCGCTCAATGGTGTTGGCATGGCAGAACCGGATGGCGTTGAAGGCGCTATTGTGGCGCCAACCCATGACAGGCAAGTTCGCCGGCCCGCATGCCCCGGTGCAGGCATGGCCATTGCACGTCCGCCGAGGTGACAGACACTATGTTTTTCATAGCTCCTTGCGCTTACTGTTCATACTTCGCAGGCCATTTTTTGGTTGAACCTTAGAATCTGCGCCCATGCACATACACATACTGGGGATCTGCGGCACGTTCATGGGGGGGCTGGCTGCGCTGGCCCGCGAAGCCGGGCACAAGGTAACGGGCTGTGATACCGGCGTTTACCCGCCCATGAGCGACCAGCTGCGGGCCCTTGGCATCGAGCTGATCGAAGGGTTTGGCGCAGACCAGCTGGCGCTGCGCCCCGATGTGTTTGTGGTGGGCAACGTGGTCAGTCGGGCCCGGCTGGCCGACGGTAGCCCGAAATTTCCGCTCATGGAAGCCATCATGGATGCAGGCCTGCCCTACACCAGTGGCCCGCAGTGGCTGGCCGAACAGGTGCTACAGGACCGGCATGTGCTGGCAGTGGCGGGAACCCACGGCAAGACCACCACCACATCGATGCTGGCCTGGATTCTGGAGAGCGCAGGGCTGCAGCCGGGTTTTCTGATTGGCGGCGTGCCGCTGAACTTTGGGGTGTCCGCCCGCCTGGGAGGTCTGGCCCCCACGCGGCATGGAGAGCGGCCTCTGTTCGTGATCGAGGCCGACGAATACGACACCGCATTCTTCGACAAACGCAGCAAGTTCGTCCACTACCGCCCCCGCACGGCAGTGCTGAACAACCTGGAATTCGATCACGCCGACATTTTTGATGACCTGGCCGCCATCGAGCGCCAGTTTCACCACCTGGTGCGCACGGTGCCGCCCTCGGGGCGCGTGGTGGTCAACGGGCTGGAAGAGAGCCTGGCCCGCGTGCTGCACACCGGTTGCTGGAGCACGGTGCGCAGCTTCGGTGCCGCGGTGAGTGATTTTTCTGCCGTGGGAGACCCGCAGGCCTTTGATGTGCTGCACCAGGGCGAAGTCGCGGCGCGCGTGCAATGGGGCCTGACGGGCGTACACAACCAGCTCAATGCGCTGGCGGCCATCGCAGCAGCGCACCATGTGGGCGTGCCGGTGCAGCAGGCGGCACAGGCGCTGGGTGATTTCCAGAATGTCAAACGCCGCATGGAGTTGCGCGGCACGGTGGGCGGCATCGCCGTGTACGACGATTTTGCCCACCACCCCACTGCGCTGCGCACCACGCTGGAAGGTCTGCGCCGCAGCCTCGGGCCCGATGCGCGCATCCTGGCGGTATTCGAGCCACGCAGCAACACCATGAAACTGGGCGCCATGAAAAGCCAGCTGCCCTGGGCGCTGGAGCCCGCCGATCTGGCCTTTTGCCACACCGCCGGACTGGACTGGGATGCCGCTGCGGCCCTGGCGCCACTGGGCGTGGGCTCCGGCCAGCGTGCGCAGACCGCGCAGGACATTGACACCCTGGTCGACCAGGTTGTGCAAGCGGCGCAGCCGGGCGATCACATCGTCTGCATGAGCAATGGCGGTTTTGGCGGCGTGCACGAGCGGCTCCTGCGTGCGCTGTCAAAACCATAGACTGCTTGCGCTCAAAAGACAGGCGCTGACAGTAGTTTGGGCCTGATTTTCAGTAGGAAACCGCCATGCCCGGCACGTCTACCCGCACCACAGGTCTGGCCAGCGCCGCACTGGCAGCACGGGCGAAGTCGCGCGACCACACGGGATCGCTGAACAACGAGCTTCCTGCGGCACGCGCCACGGTCAGCACCTTGTCGGCCAGCAGCACCTTGCCGCTGGCACGCAGGGGTTCGCAATCGAGGGCGATAAATTGATCGTCCAGCCAGCGGCGCGCAGCTTCGTGCGCCATGGACTCCTGGCCCTGCAGATCAAAACGGAATTCCTGGTTTCCAGTCAGTTGGACCGATACTTCGCTGTGCATGATGGGTTGCCTTTCTGGCGCAGTGTGGATGCAAGGGCCGGGGCTGCATTGCGGGGATGCAACCCCTGTGCCTTGAGCTTACACCGCGGCGCTGCGGTGTGACATCAGGGGTTGCGCCCCTCAGAGGGCGCGCCGGGCCTTGACGGCATCAGACAACACCGCCAGCGAGGCCAGCGAATCATCCCAGCCCAGGCAGGCATCGGTGATGCTCTTGCCATACTCCAGCGCACCGGGCAAGTCCTTGCCCGGAGAGAACTTCTGAGCGCCAGCATTCAAGTGGCTTTCGATCATCAGGCCGAACACGCTGCGCGAACCACCCGCAATCTGGGCAGCAATGTCGCGCGCCACATCGAGCTGTTTTTCATGCTGTTTGCTGCTGTTGGCATGGCTGCAATCGACCATCAACG
>DCVY01000191.1:4211-8376 GCA_002327945.1 Acidovorax delafieldii
TGGCCGCGGCTGGCCGACTGGATGGCATCGGTGGCGATGCGAATGTTGCCATCCGTGCCGTTCTTGAAGCCGATGGGGGCCGAGAGGCCCGAGGCCAGTTCGCGGTGCACCTGGCTCTCCGTCGTGCGGGCACCGATGGCGCCCCAGCTGATGAGGTCGCCGATGTACTGGGGCGAGATCACGTCGAGAAATTCGCTGCCCGCAGGAATGCCCAGGCGGTTGATCTCGATCAGCAACTGGCGCGCGATGCGCAGGCCTTCGTCGATGCGGTAGCTTTCATCGAGATAGGGGTCGTTGATCAAGCCCTTCCAGCCCACCGTGGTGCGGGGCTTCTCGAAATACACGCGCATCACGATCTCCAGCGTATCTGCGTACTGGGCGCGCACTGCGGTCAGGCGGCGGGCATATTCCAGCGCAGCAGCGGGATCGTGGATGGAGCAGGGGCCAATCACCACCAACAGGCGGTCGTCCTTGCCCGCCATGATGCGGTGGATTTTCTTGCGGGTCTGGGTGATCAACGCCTCCACCGGCGTTCCGCTGATGGGGAAAAAGCGGATCAGGTGCTCTGGAGGTGGCAACACAGTGATGTCCTTGATACGTTCGTCGTCGGTCTGGCTGGTTTTCTCGACGCTGCGGTACCAGGCATCGCTGGCAGGGGTGGCGTGGGCCGTCATGGTTGCTTCCTTGTAGAGTGAAATGTGAGAAGGTCAAAAAACAAAAACCGCCGGGCTTTGCAGCGTCGGCGGTTGGTATGGGAAGGTTTGTGGGCTTGCGCGTTTTCCTCTCATCCGCCGGGGACTGAGATCCAAAACCAAAAATAAAACGCGCTGCGAACTTGCATGCTGATCAATGTAGCACAGTGTTTGTCGCACCGCAGCAAGCGCAAGGCATTGTGGCGCGGCGGCAACTACCGCCCTGGACACCATAAGTACGCAGCCAGCGAGGCAGGCCCTTAGAACATGTTCACGATTTTATTGCCGCAAGCGCCGGAACCAGGCCCGCACGCGCTGCCAGCCCGACAGCCGCTGCGGCAAGGCATAGGGCACATCGCTGTGCGTATCAGCAGGCTGCTCATAGATGTCGATCAGCAGCAAGGCCTCGCCCAGCGTGCGCCAGGCCAGCAGTTCAAACAGGCGAAAGCAGGCCTGCTCGCGCGGGCTGTGATGCTCCAGCGCCTGCTGCCAGGCAGCGATGGCGTCACGCAACTCCCGCAACACCCGCTGGTAGGCGTCGAACTCATACAACGCATGCCAGGCAGCGCCAAGCTCCGTGAGGAAAAGCTGGTGCTGTCTTGCACAGCGTGCCAAGTCCACCACGCGGCGGGTGATGGCATGGGCATCGGTTCCGTTCCGACGCAGGCGGATCACTTCGTCGATCTGCAGCGATAGCGGCCCCAGGCTGTCCCGCAGCTGACGGGAATCCTCGTGCGCTACGCCTTCGCGCAGGAAACGGCTGATGGTGCCGAACGACAGAAGTGTTTGCTGCAAACTGGAAAGCGACGCAGGCATGGTGCGATTGTGCGCCGTCCCCTGCGGGCTGTCGCCCCCCCTCAATGACCCCCCAGGCGCCGGCCCGCGTGCGGTGTCAGGCCGTTCCGCCGACCGTCAGCCCGTCAATCCGCATCGTGGGCTGGCCCACACCCACCGGAACGCTCTGGCCTTCCTTGCCGCAAGTGCCCACACCACTGTCCAGCCGCATGTCGTTGCCGATCATGCTGACGCGCTTGAGGCAATCGGGGCCGCTGCCCACGATGGTCGCGCCCTTGACCGGGTAAAGAATCTTGCCATTCTCAACCCAGTAGGCCTCGCTGGCCGAGAACACGAATTTACCGGAGGTGATGTCCACCTGCCCGCCGCCAAAGTTGGTGGCATACAGGCCCTTCTTGATGCTGGCGACAATCTCTGCCGGCTCCTTGTCGCCGCCCAGCATGTAGGTGTTGGTCATGCGCGGCATGGGAATGTGCGCATAGCTCTCGCGCCGGCCGTTGCCCGTGGGCGCCACGCCCATGAGGCGGGCGTTCAGCGAATCCTGGATGTAGCCCTTCAAGATGCCGTCCTCGATCAGCACATTGCGCTGGCTGGTGTTGCCCTCGTCGTCCACATTGAGCGAGCCGCGCCGGTCGGCGATGGTGCCATCATCGAGCACCGTGACGCCCTTGGCCGCCACACGCTGGCCGATGCGGCCGCTGAACGCGCTCGAGCCCTTGCGGTTGAAATCGCCCTCCAGCCCGTGGCCAATGGCCTCGTGCAACAGGATGCCGGGCCAGCCGGGGCCCAGCACTACCGTCATCTCGCCTGCAGGCGCGGGGCGTGATTCCAGATTGACCAGCGCCGCGTTCACCGCCTCGTCCACATACCGGGCAATCTGCGCATCGTCAAAGCATGCCAGGCCGAAACGCCCACCGCCACCGGCCGATCCCATTTCACGGCGACCATTGTGCTCAGCGATCACCGTCACCGACAGCCGCACCAACGGCCGCACATCGGCCGCCAGCGTGCCGTCCGCGCGGGCCACCAGCACCACGTCGTATTCACTGGCCAGGCCGGCCATGACCTGGGCCACGCGCGGGTCCTTGGCGCGGGCGCGCTGCTCCACCTGCATCAGCAGCTCCACCTTGGCCGTGCTGTCCAGCGTGGAGATAGGGTCCACACCAGGATAGAGGCTGCGGCCGCTTGCTATTTTTTTGGGAGCAACTCGCACACGACCCGCCTGCGCAACAGCCGAAATAGACCGCACAGTGCGTACCGCATCGAGCAGCGAGGCTTGAGAGATGTCGTCGGAATAGGCGAAGGCCGTCTTTTCGCCGCTGACGGCGCGCACGCCCACGCCCTGGTCAATGGAGAAAGAACCTGTTTTGACGATGCCCTCTTCCAGGCTCCAGCCTTCGCTGCGGGTGTATTGAAAATACAGGTCGGCATCGTCCACCTGGTGGGTGCGAATTTCCGCCAGCGCACGCGCCACATGGCTTTCGTCGAGACCAAAAGGCGTCAGGAGCAACTGGCGGGCAACATCAATGCGTTGCAGGGTGGACGCGCGCTGGGGCGCGGCAGAGGGGGGGCGTGAGGACATGCGGGCATTTTAGGCGCGCCGCCATGCCCTGCGCAGCGCAGGGGGCGCATACCCACGCGCAGCACAGCCCCACCCCTGCGGGGCCATTGCACAGTCTGCACAGTCTGGGTACGCAGTCTGGTCGTCTGCCACCGCCCCGGGGGGCGTTGGTCTTGACCGATTCGATGCCTTCGCCCCGCGCCTTTTCGCCAGAAAACATTTGGCTTTGGCCGATGATCTGGCCATTGCCCGCCCTGAGCGTGTAATAGGGCGATCCATCCTTGGCGCTCAGCCGCCCATAGCGGCCATCGTCGGAAGCGTTTTGCTTGACGGACTCCATGCCATTGAGCGCACTGGCCTTGGTGCCATAGAGTTCGCGTGTCCAAATGACCTTGCCGCTGTCAGCCAGCAGATTGAAGACGAACTTGCCGTTCTTGGATTTTTTCAGCCCAAACCTGGACGCCATGGGAAATATCCCCGGATGAATGCCAAAACACGGTTGGCGTGCGCGTTGTAGCCCGCAAGCCCCCACCGCGCAACAGGAGGCGGTGAAACGGAAAAGCGCCAGTTACAGCGCCGGCCGGGCGTCCTTGGGATCGATGCGCTGCGCCCGCGCCACCGACATCAGAATGCCCAGCGCCAGTCCCAGCGTGACCATGGCCGTTCCGCCATAGCTGATGAACGGCAGCGGCACGCCCACCACCGGCAAGATGCCGCTGACCATGCCCATGTTCACGAAGGCATAGGTGAAGAAGATCATCGACACCGCCCCTGCCATGAGCCGACCGAACAAAGTGGTCGCGCCAACGGCGATGGCCAGCCCGCGCCACACCAGCAGCAAAAAGCAAACGATCAGAAACAGATTGCCGACAAGGCCGAACTCTTCGGAAAAGGCCGCAAAGATGAAGTCGGTGGTGCGCTCGGGAATGAACTCCAGGTGGGTCTGCGTGCCCGCCATGAATCCTTTGCCCAGGATGCCGCCCGAGCCAATCGCAATCATGCCCTGGATGATGTGGAAACCCTTGCCCAGCGGGTCCCGCGAGGGATCGAGCAAGGTGCAGATGCGCTGCTGCTGGTAATCGTGCAGGATGGACCAGCGCACGCCTTCGGCGCACAG
>DCVY01000056.1:0-275 GCA_002327945.1 Acidovorax delafieldii
TGCCATCAAGGTCGATGATGGCGGCGTCAAGCGTGGGGATGGTCAATCCGATGGAATTCAAAATAAGCCTGTGGCGTTGACAACGAACTGGCAAATGGTACCGCCAGTGAATTCCCCTGTGATTGCCGGCACGAAGGCGGCTTATCCAGCAGGCTTGCCATGGCAAAAGGCCGCTCAGCGTGAACTGAGCGGCCTTGGCTCTGATGAGCCCTGTCGAATCCCCGATTTCGCGATGTTTAACTGCGGCGACGGCGCGCGAAGCAAGCACCCAGCAA
>DCVY01000056.1:345-19136 GCA_002327945.1 Acidovorax delafieldii
CATTCCCGTTGTTGGTGGCTGGTACGTTTGAAGCCGGTGAAAGCGTGTCAACGACAACGCTGTTTATCAGCATATAAAACGCGGTCATCGTTTGTGCTGGCTTCCCTGAAGCCTGGTTAATGTCAACACCAAGCAAGAGAGAGTTGCCGGCGCCTATGATGCTGAACAGGGTTGCCCCGCTGTAAATAGGCGAAAAAGCATCGTAGCCACTGACATTACCACCTGTCGGCAACGCTGTCGAAGCAAAGCCTCCATTGGTGCACGATGGGTTGCTGAAAATGCAAGGACTCTGCACAGTCTGTTGGTAAAGATTACCAGCAACGGAGGCCAACGTGAGCGCGTTGGCAGAAGCGCCACCGCCAAACGCAAGGCCTGCCAAGCCGAGCGCCAGCGCAGAAAGTTTGGTTTTCATGATCCTTAACTCCTTTTGCCCGCACGAATGGTCGAGCCGGCATCACCTAAGCACCATGCGTGCCAGAGAATTTTTTCCTTATCTGACAACGACTTGCCGCACCGATCCGGTCGCGCCGTCAGCGGAGTGTCAATCATCTCGACAGAGGTGGTGCGCTGGGTCGGGACTGCGGGGAGCCCGACTCACCCACCGCCCAGGCAAGCGGTGTGGCGGCTCCGGCGCGGCAGGCAGTAGACCGGATGCGTCGCTTCAAAATCTCCGAAGGCATGCGCAAAAGGAATGCTCAAGGGCTTGGGAGTCGTGTCAGCAGATTCTTCGTGCGCGGCGCCACCAAAGCCGGCACAACAGTACAGCGCGGACTGCGCCGGCATTCAGGCATTCAAGGATGCCGCGCCATCAACTCCAGCACATAGCGGCTCGGAATCGCGTAGGAAATGCCCGAGGGCTGGCTCATGGCCGCCTCGCGGGTGGACTTGATCAGCACCATGTTGATGACGCCGACCACCGCGCCGCTGCGCGGGTCGAACAAGGGGCCGCCGCTGTTGCCAGGATAGGCCGTGGCGTCCAGCTGGAACACCTGGAAAGGGCCGGCGCGCAGGCTGCGGATGGCGCGTTCGCTGAGCTGCTGGCCGGTCGGGCTGGGCAGGGCCATGGTCGTGATGGAAGAGACGGTGGCGCGGTGGGTGACAGAAGAGAAACCCAAGAGCCCACCAATCGGGAAACCCATGAAAGCCAGATCGTCGCCCTCGCGCACCGGCTCTGATGCCTGCACCTTGAGCGCCGCTGCTGCGGGCCCTTCCATCTGCAGCAGGGCGAGATCGTGCTCAGGGACGGTCTCCAGCACCCGCGCCTGGCGCATGGCCCACAGGCCCGCCCCCGCGCGCAGTTGCACGACCAGTGCGGGCCCATCGATACCTGGGGCACCTGCGGCACCTGCGGCGCCGATGGCCGATGCCACATGGGCATTGGTCACCACGCGCAAGCCATCGCCCACCACGAAGCCGGTCCCTACATAGCGAAACCGCGGGGTGTCGGTCGCGCGGTAGGTGCCGACCAGCACCACGGACGGTTTGACCCGCTCCACCGTATCGGGCAGTTGCGCCATCGCGCTGCTACCCCATGCGCAATGGAGCAGCAACACAAGCGCCCACTGAACGCCCCTGCGTTTGCGGTTCATGGCGTTGTTACGGATTTCCAGGTGGCGGCGGCTCAAGCGGGCCGCCGCGGCTTGGCGTCAGAAGCGCCTGACAGGGGTGTCGGGGTTTCACAGGGCTTTTCGAAGCTGTTCGACCTCGGCTTGCGCAGGAAAGCGGGATCCCGCCGCCACGAGCTCGTCCAGCAGAGCCCGCGCCGCATCCTTGTGCCCTGCCTTGATATGAATTTTGGCGAGGTTCAACTTGAACTCCAGGGTTTGCGGTTGCAGTTGCACCACCTTTTTTTGCAACTCCACAGCGCGCTCATGCTGGTTGGCGCCAGACAGCAGCATGGCCCAGGTGTCCATGAGCGCGGGCTGGTTGGGCGCCAGCGCATTGGCCCGCTCCGCATCGGCCAGGGCACCGTCGTGGCCCAGCTGGCCCTTGATCCAGGCCACATTGTTCAGGGCGACCGCATTGTTGGGCTGCAGCGCCATCACGCGCTCGAACTGGCGCAGGCCTTGCGGCAGCTCTTGCAGCGCAAGGGCCCGGTTTCCCAGATAAAAGACAAAGGCTGCGTCCTTGGGCTGGGTGCGCAGCCATTCAGCGGCCCATCGATCGGCATCGGGCTTTTTTCCGGCCGACAGCAGCACAGCGTGCAACCGCACTGCCAGCTCGGGGCTGGCCACCTGCTTGAGCCCCGCGCGGAAAGCGTCTGCGGCCTTGTCCCAGGCTTTGCCTGCTGCGTGAATATCGCCTTCGAGCAGATAGCCCACCGCTTCTTTGGGCCGCTGCTTTTGCACGGTGCGGCTGATGGTCAGGGCATCGCCGGGCTTCTGTGCCGCCATGGCCAAACGGGCCTGGCCTTGCTGGGCCTCCAGCGATTTGGGCTCTATCTCCAGCGCCTTGCGCAGGTTCTGACCCGCAGCAGCACGGTCGCCAGCGACGATGTTGGCGCTGGCCATGCGCAGGTAGGGCAAGGCAGACTGCGGCTGCAGCGCCGCCATGCGGTTGAAGCTGGCCTGCGCCTGGTTGTGTTCGCCATTGGCCGACTGCGCGCGCCCCAGGACATCGAGCAGTTGCACGTTGTCAGGCAGTGCGGCCACTGCCTGCTGGGCCACCGACAACGCGTCCTTGGGCTCGCTGTGGCGCAAATGAAGCTCCGCCAGAAGCTGGCGCGGGATGGGGTTGCTGGGCGCTGCATCCACCCCCTTGCGCAAGAGGTTCACCAGCTCGGTCTTGTCCGCCCCATGGGCCGCCCGCAACTCCACCAGGGCCAGGTGCGCCTGAACGTTGCCCGGCTGGCGCTGGATGGCCGCCTCCAGGCGCGCACGCGCGTCGTCTGGCCGCTTGTCGGCATTGTCCAGCACCGCCAGCACGCCCACAGCGGGAAAGTAGTTGGGGTCGATCTCCAGCACCCGCTCCATGGCCTTGCGTGCCCCGGCGGTATCGCGCTTGAGCAACAAGGCGCGGCCGCGCAAGAAGATGGGCAAAACGTCTGCGGGGCGCTTTTTCTCCAGTGCATCAATGGCTTTCAAGGCCTGGTCGACCTTGCGCTCCTGCAGCAGCGCATTGACCAGGGCCATGTCTGCGACCACGCCCTCGTCGCTGGCAGCAATGCTCTGCAGCTCGCTCAACGCCGCATCGCCCTGCCCCGCTGCCAGGCGGCTGACTGCCAGCGATGTGCGCTTGGCCGGGTCTTTCGGATCCAGGCTGGAAGCCCGGGCGAAGTAGCGCTGGGCGCGATCGACATCGCCCTGCAGCATGTGAACCTGCCCCGCCAGCGCGACCATGCCAGGGTCGCGGTCGTTGCGTTCGACATCGGCCGGCAGGGTTGCCATGGCCTTGTCGAGCCGACCCAGGCGCACGTAGGTCGTCACCAGGCCGCGCCGCGCCATGGCCAAGCCTGCATTCAATTGCAAGGCCTTGGACAGCAAGGCCTCGGCCTGGACGTTGGCGCCCAGTTGCAGCTCGGTCATGCCGGCCAGTTCGAGTGCGCGGGTGTTTTCGGGCGTGAGCCGCACCAGCTTTTGCAAGTGCTCTTGCGCTGTTTTGAAATCATTTTTGGCGTAAGCCAGCATCGCCTGCAAATACAAGGTCTGCGGCATGCCGGGCGCCGCTTTTTCCAAGGCCTGCAAATCTTGCGCGGCGGCGTCGGTCTTGCCTTGCAGCAGCAGCAACTGAATGACGGCAGCCTGCCCTTCCTTGTAAGCGGGATTGACCTGGAGCGCCTCGCGGTAAGCCGCCATCGCGGCATCCATGTCGCGCTTGCCATGCAGCAGCAAATCACCGCGCATTTTGAGCGCCTCATCGGCAGCAGAAGACTGCCGGGGAACCTTGTCCAGGTCCGCGAAAGCGCCCGCCAGATCGCCGCGCTGCGCACTGGTGCGGGCCAGCTCGATGAGCGCGGGTGCGTGGTCGGCCTTGGCCTTGAGCGCTTCTTCAAGGCTGGCGCGGGACTTGTCCTCCTGGCCCTGGCGCTGCCAGGCAATGGCCACGGTGGTCTTGAGACTGGCCTGCGCCTGGGCACCGGTCAGTTGCTGGCCGGCATAGTCGGTGGTGATCTTGCGGTATTGCCGGCCCAGCAACAGGGCTTCGGCCAGCTGCGGGACCACCTCGTCCGGGGGCGCGCCCAGATCCTGCGCTTTTCTGAACTCGGTTTCAGCGCCCGACACATCGCCGGTGGCCTGCAAGGCCTGGCCCAACAAAAGGCGCGCCTTGGCAGAATCCGGGCGGTCTTTCAAGACATTTTTGAGCTGGATGATGGCCGCTGGCGCGTCCTTGCGGGCCAGGTAGTCCTGCGCCGACGCCATGAGCGTATCCGGGTTGTCGCTGCTGCATGCCGACACCAGCAAGGCCACGGCAAGCGTGGCTGCGGGAACGATGGAGCGGGAAATGGGAGCCTTCATGGTCTTCCTCCAGACAAATGGTTCAGGGCTTGAGGCCCAGGCGATGCATCAGGTCGTACAAAGTGGGGCGGCTGACACCGAGCAGGTCAGCCGCCTTGGCAATCGTGCCGTCGGCCCGGGCGAGCGCTGCAAGCACCGCCCGCTGCTCGGCGGCTTCGCGCGTTACGCGCAGGTCCAGTGATCGGTCGCCCTCGGCACCTGGATCAGCGCCCGTGAGCCCGATATCGTCAGCAGTGATCTGGTTGCCATCGGCCATGATGGTGGCGCGCTTGATGCAGTTCTCAAGCTCGCGGATGTTGCCCGGCCAGGGGTGCGCCTCGATGGCGCGCAGCGCATCATCGGCCAGCGTCAGGTTGCGGCGGTGCTCCTGGCCGAATCGGCGCACGAAGGCGTGGGCCAGCAGTGCCGCGTCTCCCACCCGCGCACGCAAGGGCGGTATCTCCACCACGATTTCAGCCAGGCGGTAGTAGAGATCTTCGCGAAACCGCCCTTCCTTGACGCATTGCGCAAGGTTCTGATGGGTGGCGCACACAATGCGCACATCGACGGCAATTTCCTGGCGACCGCCCACGCGCTCGACCACACGCTCTTGCAGGAATCGCAGCAGCTTGGCCTGCAAGGCCATGGGCATGTCCCCGATTTCATCGAGCATGAGCGTGCCTGCGTGCGCTGTCTCGATCTTGCCCGGCGTGGTCTTGGCGGCGCCTGTGAAGGCCCCTTTTTCGTAGCCAAAGAGCTCACTCTCCAGCAAGTTTTCAGGAATGGCGGCGCAGTTGATGGCCACAAATTTGCCGTCCTTGCGATTGGACAGCTGGTGCAGGCCGCGCGCCAGCACCTCCTTGCCCGTGCCGCTTTCGCCCAGCAGCATGACGGAGGCATTGGTGTTGGCGACTTTTTCAATGGTGCGGCAGATGCGCAGCATCTGTGGGTCGCGCGTCAGCAAGCCCGCAAGCGTATCGGGCGTCTGCATCGCGCGCAGCCGCTTGTTCTCGGCCTGCAAATGGTGCAGCCTGAAGGCACGCTCCACGGTCAGGTTGAGCACCTCGGGCTCAAACGGCTTGGCCAGGAAATCGTAGGCACCCATGGCCACGGCCTTGAGCGCGTTGGACTGGTCGTTCTGCCCGGTCAGCACGATGACCTTGGTGTCAGGCTCCGCACCCAGAATCTGCTCAAGCAGCTTGAAGCCCTCGGAAACCGAGTCGGCATCCGGGGGCAGGCCCAGGTCCATGGTCACGACGGCGGGTGCGTACCTGCGCAGCTGCGTCATGGCACTTTCGCGATCATCCGCGGTGACGGACTCAAAACGATCCAGCGACCACTTGATCTGTTTTTGCAGCGCCAGGTCATCCTCGACCACCAGCAGGGGCTGCAACTTGTCCGGGCTCATGCCTTCTCCTGTAAATGCAAACCGAAATCACGACCGATTTCAAACAAGGGAAGCAGGAGACGTACCACGGTTCCCTTGCCAACCTGGCTGTCCACGGAAACCTTGCCGCCGAGTTCCTGCACATACTGAAAACTCTCGTAAGTGCCAATTCCCATGCCAGACTCCTTGGTGGTCTGAAACGGCTTGAACAAGCGCGTCTGGACAAACTCTTCGGTCATGCCCTGGCCTTCGTCACCCACTTCGATGCGGGCATGGCTACCAAAACGATCCACTTTCATCCAGACCCGGCCATCGGTGTCGGTTGCGTCGAAAGCGTTGTGTACCAAGTGCCCGATGATGCGCTCCAAGCGGTCGGCCTGTCCACGGGTAAAAACCTGTGGCGAGACCTCCAGCTGCACGGTGCGCCCGCGGCCCATGGCATGGGCTGCCAGCCGTTCGGCAATCTTGCACAGATCCACGCCCACGGTCGTATCGCCGGACGCAGCGCCTCCGCGCAATTGCAGCATCAACTGGCGCATGCGGTCGAGCGAATTTTCGACTGTCATCAGCATGTCGGCCTGAAACTCCGGGTTGTCCCGCAATCGCTTTGCGTTTTTGACCATGAGCGACAGCTGGGCGACGATATTTTTCAGATCGTGCACGACGAAGGCCGACATGCGATTGAAGGCTTCGAACTTGCGCGACTCCAGCAAGGCTTCGGTGGCCTGAATCTGCGCCAGAAAGCTCGCAGCCTGGCGCCCGGCCGTCTTGAGCAGATCGGTGACCTCCCAATTGACCTCCACCACCGTGCGCGGACTGGCCAGCAGCACAAACCCCAGCAAATCCTTGCCTTGCCACAGCGGCACCAGCAGCCAGGCCTGCGGATACTCTGCCAGCCAATCGGGCAAGCGCAAACCGCGGTAGCGGCCGGGCGAAGCGCGGAACTCCTCCAGATTGACCACCCAGCCGGTGGATCGCATGAACGCGGGCAGCTCGGCATCCTTGTCAACTGTCTGTGCCATCGCGGCCAAGTTCCACCGGGCCACCTGCCGGTACTGGTCGTCGTCCGGGCGCAGCAGCCACAAGGCACCTGCGGAGCTCTCCAGCATGTCGGCAAGGCCCCGCACCACGTTCTGCCCGGCTTCCTGGGGGTGTGCCTGGCTTGACAGCGTGGCGGTGAACTTCAACCATTCTTCGCGGTAATCAAAGCGGTAGCGAAAGAAATGCTTGCCCAGAAACACCCGCAACCTGGCACGCAACGCGCCTGAAAGCGCCAGCGCCAGCGCCAGCACCAACCCCACGAAAACCAGCCCCAATTGCAGGGCGCCGCCCCAATCGCCGCCAAAATAGCGCACGTAATAGCCCACACCCGCGATGAAGAGCAGATAAAGCCCCACCAGCAACAGCGTCGCAGAGTGAAACACGACCTTGCGCGAAACGCGTATCTTGGCAATCCAGTTGCGATGCCGCGTGGTGGCCAGCAGCAGCAGTGGCACCATCAGCGCATGCACAAAGGGCCTCGCAGTCAGGGCGTCAGGGTCCAGCCCCCCAAACAGCACGCCCTGGGAAAACAGGTACAGATCGAACACGAAGGTGCCCGCCAGCCCAAGGCACACCGGCTTGGCGCTCCACAGCGAATCCTCGGGAAGATTGCGGAACAACTGCTCCACCAGCACCAACCCGCCGAGTGCCAACAACACCATGGTGAAAATGTGGCCCTTCGCCCCCGCCAGCATGTGAATGATCACAACCAGCGCGGGTACGCCCAGTAACCCCGCAGCTGCCAACCCGGGCAACCAGCGATACCACGGGCCTTGCACCACACCGGCGTTGGGCTTGAAGAACAGGGCGACAAACGCACCCCAGCTGAGGTAGCGCAGCATGTCGGCCGATTGCGCACCCAGCCACCACGCGCCGTTCACTGTCAGCGCCAGCAGGCTGAAACCACTCCAGACCACGGTCAGCAGCGCCGCGGCAAGCGTTGCCACGCCAATGCGATTGACTGGCGCACGCAGATATTCCTGGCGGAACAGGCGCAGCGACAACAAAGCGTAGGCGCCCGCAGCCATGGCCCAGCCCCAGTAAACCAGCAGGTTGTCACTGTTGTTCATGGTGATGGGCGGGTGGACCCGTTTTACTGCGCGCCTTTGCCCGTCAGGACCACGCCCACCGTTTCGAACAGGATCACCAGGTCAAGAAACCAGGAATGGTTTTTGACGTAGTAAAGGTCGTATTGCAATTTGTGCTGTGTATCTTTGATGGACGCGCCATACTGGTAACGCACCTGGGCCCATCCGGTCAAGCCGGGTTTGATGCAGTGCCGCAAGGCATAGTAGGGAATCTCGCGCGTAAGGCGGTCCACGAAATAGGGCCGCTCCGGCCGAGGACCCACCAGGCTCATGTCTCCCTTGAGCACACAAAACAATTGGGGGAGTTCGTCGATGCGCAATTTGCGAATGATTTTTCCAACGCGCGTGACCCGCGCATCGTCGGCACTGGCCCAGCGGGGCGTACCATCTTTTTCGGCGTCGGTTCGCATGCTGCGGAACTTGATCACATTGAAAATCCGGCCATTGCGCCCGACGCGCTCTTGACGGTAGAAAACGGGCCCGCCACTTTCAAGAAAAATCATGAGTGCAGTGACCAGCATCACAGGCGATGCGATCACCAACAAAACAATGGATCCAATGATGTCAAACATCCATTTGACAACGGAACGCACCAACCCCTGCTTGAAACCATCTCCAAAAATCAACCACCCGGCTGAAACGGCATCCAGGTGAATCTGCCCCAGAAACTGCTCAAAATGGGTGGCAATATCAACAACCTGAATGCCATTGACCTTGCAATCAAGCAATTCACGCATTGGCATGCTCCCCTTTCGGCGTTCATTGAGGGCCACCACGATTTTATCGATACGGTGCTTTTTCACTGCATCGGTCAGCGTTTGCCCAGGGGCAATGACTTTCAGCGCGGAAACAGCGGGTTCCTTTTCATTGGAGCCGGAAAAATAACCCACCAAATCGATGTGTGGATCATTTTCCTGCAACGATTGGCCCACGACACCTGCACGCGAGCCGGTGCCAAAAACCAGAACGCGCTGGCGTGTATAGGCAGCAGGAAATACTTCACCGCCAAACAATCGAATAATCAGCATGCCGCTGACAACAATCAGCAGCGCAATCAGCGCCTGCTCATTCTGGGATGGGGACTGCAGGGGCAACAGGAACAAGATGCCACCGGCAATGGCCATGGACAGCAGCAAAGACAACACCGCTCGCGCCCGCACCTGGCCAACCGTCAGTTGGGCGGGATACTCGTACAGGCCCAGTGCGAAATTCACCGTGAGAATTCCGATGGCCATCAAGCCCCCCCGGATGACACCCGACAAAATGGCGGAGGCATTGAACATGCCCGCTCCCGCCTGCATTGTCAATGAAACAATCAGCGTGCCAACAATCAGAACCGCATAAACCATGATTTGCAAAATGGTCCGCCGGTGAAAATAATGAATGGAAACCTTGATCATTGTTTTCTCCTGCCGCGCCCGATGCTCGGGCGCAAAAGTACGGATCAAAAATCACCCACATTGGGCAATTTATGAAACAAAATGTTCACGCCATCACCCACCCCTGACATGGCGAAAATTTGCTTGACAGCGCACCCCTCAAGAGGCAAGCCCCCGCAGATCAATGCCAATCTGCATTCGCCCCCCGACAATCCTCACGGACCAACGGCGATACGACAAGCAACAGCCAAAGCATAGTGGATACACGTGGAATTTCAATCACACTTATTACCACGCCGATCAAAAGGGCGGACGATATAGCGATTCCCACGACCAGGGCCAGGGGTTTTTGGTGTGCAACGCCCTGGGCGGTCATCACCAGCGCGCATATGGCCAAGGCGGCAAGCGCCGCCAGGCCCAGCAGTCCGCGTTCGATCAACAACTCCAGATACAGGTTGTCCATGTGCCAGGGCAGGAAGTTCGCGTGGGCGATGCTGCTCCAGTAGCGCGGCCCTTGCGCAAAAGCCGGATTTTTGAGCACCTGCCGGCCCTGTGGATCGATCAGTTCCACCGCATCCAGGCGCACAGGCGTCTTCGCGTGCAGCACCGTGATCGACAGCACACCCTCTCTCCAGGCAGAGCGGGTACCGGTGGACGCCAAAGCGGGGCCGTGCAATCGCAGCTCTGTCCAGCCGCCAGCGGCAGCGCTGGACGCCGGCACAAGGGGCGTTTGCGCCTGGCACGCGAAGGCATACAACAAATGCTGCTCACACAACTGAACCGACAGCCGCGCAGGCGATTGCACCTGCCCACGCAGGCGAACCCGGTACGCTCCCCCAGGCGCCAAAGCCACACGTTGTGTGAGCGCCAGTTCGCCCTTGACACCCGGTTGCGCGCCCCCCGAAAGCCACACCTGGGTGCGGCCCTCGGCGCTGCGCACCCAGCGCACCTGGCCCGGCAGTCCGCCCTCAGGGGTTTGCGTGCTGTAGTGCGCGGGCAGCCTTCCCACGCCCAGCCCAAGGGCCCACTCGCTTGGCGTCTTCAGCAAGTCAACACCGCGCTGCCAATGGGCGTAACGGTGGTAGAGGTCGGCATTCGATCGGCCCAGGCGATCGGGCATAAAGCTGCCGCCCATCAAAACGCCCAGCGTCTCAGCCACCAACGCAAGCACCAGTACCGCCATCGCCCGCCGGTGCCATGCAGAACCATCGGGCGCAACGAGGCGGTATTTGTGTGCCACCGCAGCCAGCGCAATCAAGGCGAGCGCCACGGTCAGATAGACGCCGCGCGAATACGTCATGAGCACCGCATAGATGGCCAGCAACACCAGCGCCCCCGCCGCACACCAACGCCAGCCGTGCGGAGCAGTCCATGCCGCCCACCATGCAAATGGCACCGCCAACGCCAGGTAAACGTCGATGGCGCCGCCACCGACATGCATCTCCCAGAACCAGGCGGTGATGCGAGCGTGGTCACTGAAATCCAGAGCGCCCACATACATGATGCGCTCCCACGACACCGCAGCGCAGACCCCCAAAAGCCCAAAGACCATGCCGCGCGCCAGCCGCAGGGGCGCGCCTTGACCATACCGGTACAGCACAGGCATCAGCAGCAGCCCCCACACCATGCTCTTGGCCACTCGCAGCGTATTGCCCGGCAAATCGTAGTCCCCATAGACGCCTTGGGCCCACAGGTCGGCCAGCAACGCGGCCCATGGCGCGGCACCCCGCGCATCGTCCAACCCGCGCCACACGCCCATCAGCAGCAGCACCGGCATGACCATATACACCCACACCATGCTGCGCGGCGTCCGGCTGAACACCGCCGCCGGCCTGCCCCCTGCATCCAGGCTCCAGCGCAGGCAGGCGCCGCCCATGGCAGCCAGTATCAGAAGGTCGGATTCGTCCACCAGCCACCAGCCCGTCCAGGGTGTGAAACTGGCCACGGGCAGCAAGGCCGGAAGCATGAACCACAGATCGGCAGGCCGCCCTGTGGCCCAGGCCACCACGCTCACCAGCACCAGCACGGCGAGCGCCGGGGCCACCGGGTGCTGCAGGGCGCCAGCCAAGGCGGCTGCCGTGAACAACAAGCCGCACAAGCCCGGCACGCCCGCCCGGACTGCGGCGCACGAGCGACTGCCTGCGTTTACACCAGCACTTCGGGACACGGCGGGTGCCCCAGAAAGGCCTGCGGACTGGCCGTGGCGCCATAGGCCCCGGACTGGAACACCACCACCAGGTCGCCGGGCTGCGCCACGGCCAGCTCCATCCGGTCGGCCAGCACATCCAGCGGGGTGCACAGCGGCCCCACGACACAGGCGGCTTCGCGCTCGGGCGACTGCAACCGGTTGCCAATCACCACCGGGTAGTTGCGCCGGATCACCTGGCCAAAATTGCCCGAGGCGGCCAGATGCTGGTGCATGCCGCCGTCAGTCACCAGAAACACCTGCCCACGCGACACCTTGCGGTCGATCACCCGCGCCACATAAATGCCCGCCTCGCCCACCAGATAGCGCCCCAGTTCCAGCACCAGTCGCGCCGCAGGTTGCGCACGCGCCAGATCCGTCTGCACCTGCGCCAGGGCATCGGCCACGGGGGCCAGGTCCAGCGCCCGTTCACCCGGAAAATACGGTATGCCCCAGCCGCCCCCCAGGTTGACATGGCGCACGGGTGCGGGGGCATCGTGCGCCAGACGCAGCACCAGATCGAGTGATCGGCGCAGGCTCTGTGCAATGACTTCGCACCGCAGATTCTGCGAGCCGGGGTACACATGAAAGCCTTCAAACGCCAGGCCATCGTGGGCCAGGCCGCGCAGCAGGGCCGGCACCTGCTCGGCGTCGATCCCGAAGGGCTTGGGCCCGCCGCCCATGTGCATGCCGGCGCCGCGCAACTCGAAATCCGGGTTGATGCGCAATGCCACGCGCGCCGGCCGCCCCAGTGCCTGTGCGGCATCGGCCAGCACCCGCAACTCGCGCGCCGACTCCACATGCAGCAACACACCCGCGGCCACCGCCTGGCGCAGCTCGGCAGCGCGCTTGCCCGGCCCGGCAAAACCAATAGCCTGGGCATCAGCGCCGGCGTCCAGCGCCAGCTTGAGTTCGCCCGCCGAGGCCACGTCCATGCCATCGACCAGCGGGCGCACCCAGCCCACCAGCGCCGGCATGGGATTGGCCTTGACGGCGTAGTGCAGTCGCACGCCTGGCGGCAGCACCTGGCGCACCGCATGGATGCGCGCGGCAATCAGGGCGCGGTCGTAAGCGTAAAACGGCGTTTGGCCGACCCGCTCGGCCAGCAAGGACAGCGGAAGACCGCCGACCTGCAGTTCATTGCGGGAGGTGTCGAATCGATCCATATTCCAGTATCCAGCGTTGGCGGTCCAGCTTGCCATTGGGGCTGCGCGGCAGCGGCTGGCTCACCCAGTTCAACACCCTGGGCAGCATGAACGCCGGCAGGTGCTCGCGGCAGTGCGCCAGAAGGGCCGCATTGTCCTGATCGGCCATGCCGCTGGCCGTGGGCGAAGCCAGCAGCACCGCGCAGATGGCGCTGCCCAGCGCATCATGGGGCACTGCATGCACCAGCGCTTCGGCGACCAGGCCGCTGGCGTACAGCACCTCTTCCACCTCGGTGGGGCTGACGCGGTAGCCTGAAGTCTTGATCATTTCGTCGCGCCGGCCCACAAAATACAGAAACCCGTCGGCGTCGCGGCGCACGGTGTCGCCCGAATACACCGCCAGCTCGGGCGCCCGCCCGTCGCCACCCGCCGGCAGCAAGGCCTGCGGCCAGGGCTTGAAGCGGCGCGCGGTTTCTTCGGGCCGCCGCCAATACCCCAAGGCCACCAGCGGGCCGCGATGCACCAGCTCGCCGGGCTCGTCGACCGCGCATTCACTGCCGTCTTCGCGCAGCACGCGCACCTCGGCGTTCGGTATCGCCCGCCCGATCGAATCGGGCCGCCGGTCCACTTCCTCGGGCGGCAGATAGGTGGAACGAAACGCCTCGGTCAACCCGTACATGAGATAGGGCGATGCTGCCGGCGCCAGATCACGCAGGCGCTGCAGCGTGGCCCGGGGCATGCGCCCGCCGGTGTTGGCCCAATAGCGCAGATGTTGCGTGGCACCGGCAGGCCAGTCCAGCGCCGCCAGCTGCATGTACAGCGGGGGCACGGCGGTCAGGCCGGTGACCCGCTCGCGCACCATGGCCTGCAGCACATCGCGCGGCAGCAGGTAGTTGAGCAGCACCACGCGCGCGCCCACCAGAAAGGCCGTGGTGAGCTGGCTGAATCCGGCATCGAACGACAGCGGCAGCACGGCCAGCAAGGTGTCGTCGGCGCTGTTGTGCAGGTAGCTCGCCACGCTGGTGGCCCCGGCCACCAGATTGCGGTGCGACAGCACCACCCCCTTGGGCTGGCCCGTGCTGCCTGATGTGTAAAAAATCACCGCCACATCGATGTCCAGCAAGGCGGGCAGTTCAACCGGCGCAGTCGCCAACACATCAGGCCAGGCGTGCAAGGCCAGACGGGCAGGCCAGGCGTCAGGAACGGCCTGCGCGAACCCGTCGCACAACACCACATGCCGCAATCCGGGGCAGTGGGCCAGCACCGGGGCCAAACCCGCCAGCCGCGCAGCGGATGTCACCAGCACCTGCGCTTGTGCATCTTGCAGAATATGCGCCACCTGCGCCGCCTTCAGCAAGGGATTCACGGGCACCAGCACGCCACCCGCAGCAGGCGCTGCAAAGCTGGCCACCACGGTTTCCACCCGCTTTTCCAGGTACACCGCCACGCGCGCGCCGCGCTCCAGCCCCAGGGCCTGCAGGCCCGCTGCACAGCGCTCCACCTGCGACTGCAGGTCGGCATACGACCAATGCCGCCCCTCCACCGTCAAGGCCTGGTGAGCAGGCCAGCAGACGGCTGCCCGGGCTGGCAACTCGTGCAGCAAAACGGGGGGCACTTCCCTGTTGAAATCCGGCGCTTGGGGCATGGGGCGGATGGTAAGCCATTGCCACGCATCCCGGTGGTCTGTCACACACCATCTGCGGCAGTCCATAGAATCCACCCACAACTCCGCCACCAGACAGTACCCGCCATGAACCTGACCGAACAAGTCCTGCACGTGCTCGACGGCGCGCTTCACCTACAGGGACGCGCCGCCAGTTTCACGCGTGAAACCCCCCTGCTCGGCGCCCTGCCCGAGCTCGATTCCATGGCGGTGCTGGCCCTCCTCACCGGGCTGGAGAACCACTTTGGCGTCACCTTCAGCGACGATGAAATCCATGGTTCGGTCTTCGCCACCGTGGGCAGCCTGAGCGATCTGGTGGAGCAGGCACTGGCCCGGCAAGACACATAAGTCGCCCGTTCGCACACACTACGCGAACGGTCAGGTGCTGCGCGCACCGGGGAAGCGCCTGGTCATGTTGGGGCAACATCGATGCCATTGCTCGCGTTTGTTCAAGTCGAACACACCGGCACATCGCCTGCAGTGCAACGGGCGGTTAAACCCAGGAGACTGTCGGACTTGGAAATCGTCGGCTGCAAATCGGCCGCAGTGGTCCATTTTTTTCCGTCTTTTTGCCCCATAGCCGGGCGATGGAGCAAAAAGACGGCAAAAACTGCCCTCGCCGAGGCCGATTGTGGTGAAACCTTCGGTTTTCGCTATCGACGCTCCAAGTCCGACAGCCTCGCTGAAACGGCTGACCGCTTTGCATCCCTTGCAAGCCGCATGAAATCAACGGTAGATGGCTTCGATGGCGTTCGCCTCATGGGCGTGAGCGCTATGCACCCGCCAGCACCGCGCTCGGTGCGCCATGCAGGGTTGCTCCTTCTTGCGGGCAATACGGGCAGCAGCAGGGCACCAGCCTGTCGGAGACAGGACTTCTTCGCGTTGTCCAACAGCACGCAGGTGCTGTTGGAGCCGCAGCGCTCAGCCTTGCCTGGCACCCCGATTGCTGCACCGGCAGGCGCATCCAACCGTTTCCAGGCTGAAAAACGGCCACCGCCATCGTCAAGATCCGCATGACGAAATGCACTGCTCATGGTGTCGAAATATATTACACGTCGCTATAGAAGAAGGGGCACAACCCCCATAAGCCATTGATTTTTAAAGAATAAAACTTTTGGCACATCCCTTGCTTTGAAAGCAACCGACCACCCCAACTGGTCAACCCCCCCCAAAAACCACCCACACCCCAAGGAGTTACCCAAAATGTTCACTCTTTCCAAAATCCTGCGCAATACATGCAGTGCTTTGGCACTTGCTGCTGCGTCGCTGGCGACGTATGCCGCCCCCCTCACCACCCAGCTCGGCTTCCTGATTGACGCCTCTGGCAGCATCGGATCGACCAATTTCAACACCATGAAAAGTGGGTATTCGGCGGCACTGGCCGCACTGCCGACAGACGGCTCGATTGAGCTGACGGTCGTCACCTTCGCCTCCGGTACCGTCACCGTGGTCGCGCCCACCATCGTGACCGCGGCCACGCTGCCTGGCATCCTCACATCCATCAACAACATGGGCTATACGGGTGGCAGCACGGCAACTGATGCAGGCATCAATGCCATCAGTGGCTTGATGACCGGATCTGCAAATTTCAATCGCAATCTGAACTCCATGATCAACATCGCCACCGATGGAGTCCCGAACAACACAGCTACAGCCATCACTGCGGCTGTGAATGCCGAAAATGCCGGCATTGACGCACTGACCGCCGAAGCCATTGGCTCCTTTGATTCAAGCTTCTTGAAGAGTCTGGTGTTCTCCCCCCTCAACGGGCCCTGCGCCAACTGCGGCACCCTCTTGGCTGTTAACTCAACGCCACCGAACCCCATGACCTCTAACCCTTGGGTGCTGCCAGTGAACAGCTTCGACGACTTCCCTACGGCCATCAACGCCAAAGTCCAGGCATCTGTAGGGCAAGTGCCCGAGCCAGGCATCCTGACGCTTATGGCGCTGGGTCTGGTGGGTCTGGGCTTCGCCCGTCGAAACCGGTCTGCCTTGTAGAACTCCGGCAGGCCCACCTCCACCCCATGGGGTGGCCAAGACGAGGAGCACCACACACACCGTGGCACTCCTCGTTTTTGTTTTGGCTTTTGACGTCAACGCGTGGACAATGGGTGGGCAGCATAGCCAAGGGATGTACGAGCTGCTCCTCACCTATTTAGAAAGTGCACCATGACTCCATCATTGAAATCACTGGCCCTGGCCACCTCTGCACTTGCTTTGGGACACCCGGCGGCGTCCCATGCTGCGCAGAACGATTGCACCGTGAAATCTCGCAGCAGTGCGGTGGTGCTCATGCACTGCAAGGCCAATCTGGAAGACAAAGTATGGGCTGCGGCGGCCAAGGCGGCCTGCGAACCTGGCAAAGCCTGCAACGTCTGGATTTGGGAAGATTCCAGCAAGATGCCGCCGACTGCCCCTGAAACGGATGCCGACCTGCCCAAAAGCGCGACGGGTGCGGCTGTGGCGGTCTGGATCAACGACTCGGCCAACCTGATGAAGCTGAAAAAAGTCCGCTAACACAGCACATCCCAAGCGTCCAAGCTGTCACCAACCTGTGGCCTTCTTGAACAACAACTTGTTTTTCGCGTGCGCAGCAGTTGATCGCGGGAGTTCTGAAGCCTTGTTCAAAGTGCAATCAAGGAATCTGGAAATGACAGACGCGCCAGTGCGAACGCACTGCGTGCGGCAATACCGGCAACAAGGGGTGCGTCAGGCATGACCCGGCAGTTGGTTGCCGTGGCAGCCAAGGCACTGGCCCGGCAAAACACATGAATCTTTCCGAGCGTGCTGCTCTGCCACAGGCATTCTTCCTGCCGACCGGCTCCGGGCAGCGCTTTTGCCTGTTTCACCCCGCGCAAGGCGCCGCGCCGCAGGGGCGCGTTCTGTATCTGCACCCCTTTGCCGAAGAACTCAACAGCACACGCCGCATGGTGGCACAGCAGGCGCGTGCTCTCGCCCGAGCTGGATATGGCGTGCTGCAGATCGACCTGCTGGGCTGCGGCGACAGCGCAGGCGACTTTGCCGATGCCACCTGGCCCGCCTGGCTGAGCGACGCGCAACTGGCCCACCGCTGGCTGGCCGAACATGGCAGCGGCCCGCTGTGGCTTTGGGGCATGCGCGCGGGGACCTTGCTCGCAGCGCAACTGGCCAGCCTGCTGCAAAACGAAAGCGAACCTGCCCACCTGTTGTTCTGGCAGCCCGTGGCCAGCGGCCAGCAAATGCTGCAGCAGTTTTTGCGCCTGCGCACCGCCAGCCAGTGGCTGGGCGCCAACAACACCCGCGAGCCACCGCCAGCTCAGGCGCTGGCACAAGGCCAGCCGGTCGACATTGCGGGCTACACCCTGAGCCCGGCCCTGGCCCAAGGCCTGGGCGACGCCCGCCTGCAGCCCCCCGCATTGCCGCAAGCGGCACGGCTGGTGTGGCTTGAGGTGTCACAACAAGAAACTCCCACGCTGAGCCCCGCTGCCGACAAGCCACTCGCCACCTGGCGCGCAGCGGGTTGGCAGGTGCAGGCACAGGCGGTAAGCGGCCCGGCCTTCTGGCAAACCGTGGGCCCCGACGAAGCCCCGGCCTTGATTCGCGCCACGCTGGCAGCAGTTGCCACGCTTTCCGGCACGCCGCCGCCATGAACGCCCAGGAGCAGCCCCTTCAGATAGCGGGCCACGGCTTCGACATGCTGGGCATTCTCAGCCTGCCCGCGCCCGGCACAACCGTCCAGCGCACAGGCGTGGTGATTGTGGTGGGCGGCGCACAGTACCGCGTGGGCAGTCACCGGCAGTTCGTGCGGCTGGCGCGCCATCTGGCCCATGCCGGCCACCCCGTGCTGCGCTTTGACCTGCCCGGCATGGGCGACAGCCCGGGGGACTCCGTGCCGTTTGAAGACACCACCCCCCACATCGCTGCCGCCATTGGAGCCATGCAGCAGGCTGCCAGCGTGGACCGTACCGTGCTCTGGGGCCTGTGCGACGGCGCCTCGGCCAGCCTGCTGTATGTGCAGGCCACACAAGACCCGCGCGTGACGGGGCTGGCGCTGCTCAATCCCTGGGTGCGTTCCGCAGCGGGCCTGGCACGGGCGCAGGTGAAGCACTACTACCGCCAGCGCCTGCTGGAACCTGGCTTCTGGCGCAAGCTGCTGCACGGCGGTGTGGGCTGGAGGGCGCTGCACGGGCTGTGGAAAAACCTGCGCACCATGCGCCAGACCACAGCGCAGCCACTCACATTTCAAGAGCGCATGGCAAAGGGTTGGCAAGCGTTTCCAGGCCCTGTCCTGCTGCTGCTGAGCGAGCGCGACCTGACGGCGCAAGAATTCGCAGAACACGCGAACAGCCAGGCGGGCTGGGCGGGCTGGGCCCAAAAAGCCACCCTCACCCGGCACACGCTCCCCCGGGCCGACCACACCTGCTCTGCGCCCCAGTCACAGCAAGCTGTGCAAGCCCTGGTAAGGGACTGGCTGGGATCGACGGCACACCC
>DCVY01000223.1:0-130 GCA_002327945.1 Acidovorax delafieldii
CATCCAACGGCCGTTTTTAGGTTAACTCACGCCGCGTACACAGTGCCCGGCGAGCGAGAGCCCTTGATCTCTATCGGGTTGCCACTCGGGTCATGCAAGAACATCGTCCATTGCACGCCAGGCTGGCCTT
>DCVY01000223.1:227-4114 GCA_002327945.1 Acidovorax delafieldii
CAGACGTTTCGCCTGGCGGTGGCGCGCAAACGAAGACCTTGGTTCGAGGGCTTGTGGGTTTATGCCGGGGGGGCGCTAAACCTCACACCAAATCCTGCAAAGGCCTAATGGACAATACCGGATGAAGGAAATGGATGCGCAGCATGCGCTCAAAGCCTCGCGGTTTTGGCTGGCCGCCTGCGGGTAGACCACCAGCCAGCAACGGTGTAGACCAATATGGTCGAACCCACCAGGCCAGCACCGAACACCAAAGCGATCAGGAACCAGTCGGCTGGCCCGGCTGCATCGGTAAAGCCCGAGGACGACACCTTCGCCATCAGAACCAGGGCGAGTGCTCCACCAATGACGCCCAGCGCCTCCGAACGCACCAAGCGGCGCGAGACGAGGCCCTTTTCGCGCACCACCAGCACGGCGAAGGCGAGCAGACCCAAGATGACGACGGCCAGCAAAATCCAGAGCATGGGGCCGAGCATCTCCTGGAAGACAGCCAGGATGATGAAGGGGTCGAGTTCTTTCATGGCAGTTTCTCCTTAGGCGCGGCCGCGCAACATGCTGATATAGGTGGGCTTGAGCGCCATGGTCTTCACGACCCAGCTGACCCACAGCTCCTCCAGCGGCGCGATCACGCCGGGGAAGGACGGCACCAGGTTGTTCTGGTAGTCGAACTCGACCAGCATGGCGCGGCCCAGCCGCGTGATCAGCGGGCAGGATGTGTAGCCGGTGTAGAGCGCATCGGAGGTCTTGCCCGCGATCTCGGCGACGATGTGGTCGATCGCGACGGGTGCCTGCCACTTCACGCTCGCTGCGGTCTTGCCCTTGGGCACGCCAGCGATGTCGCCCACCCCGAAGACGTTGCGGTAACGCACGTGACGAAGCGTGCCCTTGTCAACCTCCATCCAGCCTTCAGCAGCCCAGGGGCCGGACTGCCAGGGCAGCGGGCTGTTGCGGATGGGCTCAGGCGCGCGCATGGCAGGAATGACGTGGATGAAGTCGTAGCCCTGTTCCTCGGTTCCCGCAGGCGTGCTGAACGTGGCGATGCGCTTGCCCGGATCGATGGACTTGAGCACGCGCTCGTAGTTCACCTGGATGCCGCGCTCCTGGAACAGCATGCGTACCTTCTCCGAGACGATGGGGACGCTGAACAGTGCATTGTTGTTCGAGTTGTAGACGACCTCTGCCTTGTTGCGCTGGCCGCGCCGGTTCAGGTAGTCGTCCGTGATGAAGGTGTACTTCAGCGGCGCGCCCGCACACTTCATTTCGGTGTTGGGGCGCAGGAAGACGCCGCGGCCTCCCTTGTCCGCGAAGGCCGACATGGCGTGCCATGTGGCCTCGGCTTTTTCCGGACTGTGGTAGATGCTGCCGATGCCGTGCTGGCCGATCAGCTCCTCGCTCATGCCTTCGATCAGGTCGTACTCCAGCTTCATGCCAGTGGCGACCACGAGAAAGTCATAAGCATGGACCTTGCCGCTTTCCGTGACGACTTTCTTGCCTTCGGGGTCGAATTCGGCGACACGTTCCTGCACCAGCTTAACGCCTGCGGGCACGTAGTCAGCGGTGGAGGAGACCGTGTAGCCCGCTGGCTTGATGCCCGAGCCCACCAGCGTGAAGCCTGGTTGGTAGAAGTGCTCTTTGCGTGCATCGATCAGCGTGATCGTGGCACCGTCCAGCGCTTCGGAGAGGCGCGATGCCGACGCCAGTCCCGCGGCGCCAGCGCCGGCAATGACGATGCGGGCCGTGGTCTTGACCTTGTTCGCAGCGCTGGCAATGCCTGGCGTGAGCGCGATGCCTGCGGCACCGGCTGCGCCGAGCGTCAGCAGAGCGCGGCGTCGGTTGAGCAGTTGGTTCATTGCATTGTTTCCTTCGATATGGTTCTTGGGGTGTTCCATGGTCTCGTACCCGTTCATTTTGGGGCGCAGTAGATTTCCCAGAGCATGCGCACGACGCGCACAACGTTGTTGTTGGCCAGCCGGTAGTAGGCGAACTCTCCCTCCTTCTCGGTTTCGATCAGTCCCTCCGTTCGCAGCACAGCCAGCTGCTGCGACAAGGTGGGTTGGCGGATGTCGGTGATCGCTTCCAGTGCGCCCACGTTGTGGCGAGCGGACGCGATTTGGCGCAGAAGCATCAAGCGGTGTTTGTTGGCAAGAACCTTGAGCAATGCACATGCTTCGCCAGTGTGCTCGCGCAACGGCTCGGGCACCTTCAAATCGTGCTTGTTGAACGATGGCGTCGTGACGCTCTCCGTCAGAAACATGAGAAAACCATAATATATAAACGGATAAATCATTCTATAGAGGTATCCCCATGAAGTCGATGGTTTGCGCCTAGCCCGTGGGCGTGCCGCTCCTGCCGGCGTTCAGGGCCTGCCGATGAAAGCGGCCACCACATCCCGGCGCCTGACCGCAATTGCGCGCTGGCTGCCAGTTTTGTCCTGGGGGAGCACCTACGATCGAGGGCAGTGGTCTGCAGGCATGCTTGCTGCCAGCATCGCCACGCTCATGCTGATTCCGCAGAGCCTGGCTTACGCCATGCTGGCCGGTCTGCCGCCACAGGCAGGCCTTTATGCGGGCATGCTTGCCTTGTTGGCCTATGCCATGTTTGGCCGCAGTCGCACACTGGCAGTCGGGCCAGCAGCGGTGTCCTCGTTGATGACGGCTGCAGCCGTCGGGCAGGTCGCTTCGGTGGGCTCCACCGACTATTGGGCGGCGGCACTTGTGCTGGCTTTGCTATCGGGGCTGATGCTGGCGCTCATGGGCGTGCTGCGGCTGGGCTGGTCGGCAAACTACCGGGGTCACCCAGTCATGGATCGGGCTGCAGCCGACGATTTCCAAGTCCGGCAGCCTCCTATTGTCCTATTGATCTGGCGCGAATTATTCGTGAACCCCGCTCGGACTGAGTTGGTGGAAGCTCTTCGACAAACTCAGGATGAACGATATCGAATCTCAGGAATAAACCGTGCCGGATCAATAGTTTCCAACATCTTCACTGCTTCCTGCTTGCAGGCCAGCTCCGGGTCAGGCGTTGCGACATCTGCGCTGGGTGTTCTTGCACATTAAACTCCCCTCTTTTGCGGTTTGTCGCCCCTGCGGCGTTTCATTCGGCAGCGGGCAGCACGGCCCATTGCATCTTCCAAGGCGCTCCATGTCTCTCATTCCCGTCACCATCCTCACCGGCTTTCTGGGTTCCGGAAAGACCACGCTGCTCAAGCGCCTGTTGAGCGAAGCCCATGGCCAGAAAATCGCCGTCATCGAGAACGAATTCGGCGAAGAGAACATCGACAACGACATCCTCGTGACCGACTCCAAGGAGCAGATCGTGCAGATGAGCAATGGCTGCATCTGCTGCACCATCCGCGAAGACCTGCGTGAAACCCTGCAGCTGCTGGCCGCCAAAAAACGCAAGGGCCTGCTGGAATTCGACCGCATCGTGATCGAGACCACCGGCGTGGCCGACCCCGGCCCGGTGGCGCAGACCTTCTTCATGGACGAAGAAATTGCCGAGACTTACCTGATCGACTCCATCATCACTCTGGTGGACGCCAAGCACGCCGCGCAGCAACTCAACGATCGCCAGGAGGCACGCCGCCAGGTGGGCTTTGCTGACCAGATATTCCTGTCCAAGACCGACCTGGTGAGCGCCGAGGAGACCGAGGCGCTGATCCATCGCCTTAAGCGCATGAACCCGCGCGCGCCTATCAAGGCCGTGCACTTTGGCGAGGTGCCGCTCAAGGAGGTGCTGGATTTGCGGGGATTCAACCTCAATGCCAAGCTCGACATCGACCCGGATTTCCTCAAGGAGGAAGAAGCGGCGCACGATCACCACGATCACGGGCATGACCACCACGACCATGCGCATGGCGAGCACTGCAACCATCCCTCGCACCAGCACGG
>DCVY01000223.1:4150-4584 GCA_002327945.1 Acidovorax delafieldii
GGCGTGCTGAACATGAAAGGCACCGACCGCAAGGTGATTTTCCAGGGCGTGCACCAGCTCATGGGCAGCGATCTGGGGCCGCAATGGGCCGAAGGCGAGGCGCGCACCAGCAAGATGGTGTTCATTGGCATTGACCTGCCCAAGGACATCTTCCTGCAGGGGCTGGAGCAGAGCCTCGTTTGAACCTCGAAACCGCAGTTGACCGCTTAGTACCACTTGCCAAGCCGCATGAAATCAATCGTTGATGCCTTCGATGGCGTTCAGCTTTTCGGTGAGAGCGCTATGCACCCGCCTGCACCGCGCTCGGGGCACCATGCGGCGTTGCTCCTCCTTGCGGGCAGTACGGGCAGTAAGCCCGCCGCGTCGTCGCCCTTGCAGGGTGCAGGCCTGGCGGAGACAGGCCTTCTTCGCGCTGTCCAACAGCACGCAGGTGC
>DCVY01000190.1 GCA_002327945.1 Acidovorax delafieldii
AAGATCACCCCGGGGCCGCCGCCTTAAACTCGGGTTGCCGTTGGACAGGCAAGAAAACAGGACATCATTTATGCAGATTCGCTGCGCACTGGTCGGCATGCCCGGCTCGGGCAAATCCACCGTCGGCCGGCAACTGGCCCACCGGGCGGGGGTGCCCTTCATCGACCTGGATCACCGGCTGGAAAAGTTGATCGGCACCACCATCCGCAGCTTCTTTGAGACGCAAGGCGAAGCACGCTTTCGCGACCTCGAAGCGCAGGTGCTGGCCGAAGTAACCCAGCAGCCCGGCGGCATGGTGCTATCCACTGGCGGTGGTGCCGTGCTACGTCCCGAAAACCGCGCAGTGCTGCGCCAGTTTGGCAACGTGCTGTATCTGCGTGTATCGCCCGAAGAAATCTACAAGCGCGTCAAACACGACAAGACGCGGCCCCTGCTGCAGGGCGGCAATCCCATGGAAAAGCTGCGCGAGCTGTATGCCCTGCGCGATCCCCTGTACCGCGAAACCGCGCACTTCGTGATCGAGACCGGTCGCCCCTCGGTGAGCACGCTGGTCAACATGGTGATGATGCAACTGGAGATGGCCCAAAGCGCTGCTGCAGCACCTGCAGCACCGCAGCGCTGACCCCACGGGCCGCAGAACGCATCGGTCATATGCCCTGGACGGTGGCGCCCCGGTGCAGGGGCGGGCACAGTCTCTTGGGCTGACCTTGCTCCTTTTCATGGTGCTGCAGCCGGGGCAGGCATGGGGCCAGGCCCTGGTGGAGCGCATCCAGCAGCAGATCCGCAGCAAAACCTCGGGGCGCCATGTGCCCTGCGCGGTGGTCCAGGTGAGCGACCTTCCGCGCAGCCTGAGCGGCAAGAAGATGAAGGTTCCGGTGCGCAAACTGCTGCCGGGCGCAGAAGCCGCCCAGGTGGCCAGCCCCGATGCCATGCAAAACCCCGCCAGCCTGAACTTCTTCATCGGGTACGCCAAAACGCTGGGCACCCGTGATGGCGCCTGATGCGCAGGCCTGCGCAGGCCCGCAACCGCCCCCCGATTCGACGCATGCATTTTGCGATACCCGTTTAAGTAAATATGTTTACTTATTTGCTCTCGCTGCGGAATGAATAAAGCGCACAACCGAATCCATTAGGTTATGTCCTGATAGGGAAAACCATGGGTTTGTGCAAAAACGCGCTTGCAACAACTTGTGCACCCCTTCTGCAATCATGACAATACATTGACCCATTAATACCAAAAACACGTCACCTGACAGAACAACAAACAACCTGGTGGGACACGATGCAACGCTTGGAAAACCGAACTGTTGATGCCCCCATGCCACTTTCCGCTTGAACTGTTCCACTCCCTAGAAAGAAAACTTCATGAAACGCACCTCCTTGTCCCTCGCCAGCGCGCTGGCCCTTTGTGCAGGCATCACCGGCACGGCCCAGGCACAGAGCAACGTCACCCTCTACGGCTTGATCGACGCCGGGGTCGAACAGCTGAACAACGTGAGCACTGGCGGCAGCGTGACGCGCATGCCCAGCCTTGGCGGCTCTTTCGCCTCGCGCTGGGGCATGCGCGGCAGCGAAGACCTGGGAGGCGGTCTGAAGACCGTGTTCACACTCGAATCCGGGTTCGGGCCCGACAACGGCATCCTGCAGCAAGGTGGCCGCGCATTCGGCCGCCAGGCATTCGTCGGGCTCGCCGGAGACTGGGGCGCCGTGACGCTGGGCCGCCAATACTCCATGCTGCTGCCTGGCTCCATCAGCACCGATATATTGCTGGCCCAGATCTATGGCATCGGCGCCTTCGACACCTACATAGCCGCGCCGCGCCTCGATAACGCCATCGCCTACCAGGGCAAGTTCAGCGGCATCACCGTGGGCGGGCTGTACAGCCTGGGCCGCGATACGCAGACCTGCGCAGGCGAGCGTGGCAACGGCAGCGAGTGCCGCGCCTGGAGCGCCGTGCTGAAATACGACGCGCCGACCTGGGGCGTGGGCTCCTGGATTGACGAGCAGCGCGGACTGGACGGCAGCAGTAACACGCCCCCCACCGCCGACCTGAGCGGCAAGAAGGACCAGCGCGCCGCCATCAACGGCTACTACATGCTGGGCCAGACCAAGCTGGCCGGCAACTACATGCAACGCAAGAACGACACGGCGACAGCCGCACTGCGCAAGAGCACGCTGTGGTCCGTGGCCGTGGGACACCCGGTCACGCCGGCCATCACGCTGGAAGCGCAGTACTACCACTTCGGCTACAAGGACAGCAACGACGGCGGCAAGATGTTCGTGGTGCGCGGTACCTATGCGTTCTCCAAGCGCACCGCTGCATACGCCACTGTCGGCGCCCTGAGCAACGATGGCAACGCCCGCTTCTCGCCGTCTATCGGCGTGAGCAATACCGCACTGGCGCCTGCTGCAGGCGACAGCCAGACCGGCGTCATGGTCGGCCTGCGGCACACCTTCTAAGCCCGGCCCTTCCATGTGCTGGCGCAAAGGGCTGGCGCAGCACCTGGGCTTGTCCTTCCTGGCGCATTGCCTGGCCGCTGCAACGCGGTGCGACGAGGCACTGCGGGCCAAGCCAAAATGCC
>DCVY01000142.1 GCA_002327945.1 Acidovorax delafieldii
GCAATGCGCGGCACCTGGGCGTGCAGCCAGGCCTCGTACTGAAAGAAGTCCAGGTGCCGCCATGCGCGTTTGATCCGGTCATGCACGCCCTGGCCGGGCGCTTGTCTTGCGAGTTGTCCCGGCAATGGTGTTGACGAATGAACAGGAAAGCGAGCTGACCCGGCTGGCGCGCTCCAGACGCACCAGCGACATCCTTGGCGACGCCGCTCAGGGGGATGTCTTTTCTTCGGGCCAGTCGCGGATGTAGGCCTTGAGCATCTTGTTCTCGAAATTCTGGGCATCCACCACGGCCTTGGCCACGTCATAGAAGCTGATCACACCCATCAGCATCTTGCGATCCATCACGGGCATGTAGCGCGCGTGGCGGTCCAGCATCATGCGGCGCACCTCGTCCATATCGGTTTCGAGCGTGCAGGTCAGGGGATGGTCGTCCATGGCCGAGCGGACCAGCATGGTGCCCACGCCGCCACTGTTGCGCACGGTGGCCTGAATCACTTCGCGAAAGGTGAGCATGCCCACCAGGTCGCCCAGTTCCATCACTACCAGCGAACCGATGTCTTTTTCAGCCATCACGCTCAAGGCAACGGCGATAGGTTCGTCCGGTGTCACGGTGTAGAGGGTGTTTCCTTTGATGCGAAGGATGTCGCTGACTTTCATGGGCTGTCTCCGAGGGCGCGCAGGGCGCAACAAGCTAGTTCGCAGTAAATATAGCCCACAATGCCCGGCCGCATTGACAAACATGGGAGACACACAGACGCCCGGTTACTCCGACCCCGGCTTTGACACGCTGGCGCTGCACGCAGGCGCCTCACCCGACCCTGTCATCGGTGCGCGCGCCGTGTCCACTCACCTGACGACCTCCTTCGTCTTTGATCCCAACGTTCATGGTGCGCCCCCCCCACACCCACATGATGCAAGAGGCTATGGAGAGGCAGGCAGCAGGCCCCGGTCGCGATGTTTTTTGGTGGCATGGACCCCGAACTTACCGTGACCCGGTGCGGCTTGGTGGCAAACTGCACGGCTTGCGGCATGCCTGCCTTGTCGCACCGCTCCCTGGCATCCATCCATTCCTGGGGCAGGTAAAGCTGCCAAGCCACCGGCAGGCTGCCCGCCTGGCAGGCCAGACTGACGCTGACAGCCACCGGGCAGTTGTCCTGCTTGCCCAGCATGCCGCAGTACTGGCGAGCAACGCCCACCGAATGGCGGCCCTGCTTGGGAAAGCCCGTGTCGTCGACGATCCACCAGCCGCCGTCGCTCAAATCCATCTTGGGCACCACCCACTGCGCCANNTCGTCCATCAAGGCTCACCTCCTGCTTGAAGATGCTCACATAAGACCTTGATTCTAATGACGCAGTAAGAATAGCAGGCTGTCGGACTTGGAAATCGTCGGCTGCAAATCGGCCTATGCCGCAATGACCTATCCCGGCGGCCGCGCCGACGGCGCATCTGCGGGCGCCATGATGGTGGCCAGTCGGTTGAACACGGATGAACTGCTGTTGACGTAGCTGCCGTCAGACTTGAAGGCGGCTGGCCTGTAGGTTGTGGCAACCGAGATTGCGAGCTTCTTCGACGGCAGGTAACCGCTGCTCGCGCCGGCGCCGGCGAAGTTCTTCGTCTGCGTGATCCACTGACCAGTCAGGACTACACCGAGGCCGTACGACAGTTCGGTGGTCATCTTCCGGCAGGGCAGGCACTGGCCTGTCAGGTCTTTGCTGCCGAACCCGAGGAGGTTGGGCTTGACCTGCTGCGCATACATGTCCGGCGAGACTTGCGTGCCGGAGCCTACGATCTCCATCGACCGGGTGACGTCGTGGATGCTGGTCGTCTGCACCGCGCCCTGCGCGGTCGTCCACGACGGGCTCCAGAAGGTCGATTCCTCGTAGGTGCCGCGCTCGGCCGAATAGCTGCGCAGGATGGGCTCGGGAATGGTAGGTGTCCGGCCATTGTTGCTGGTGGCGGTCAGGCCCATGGGCCCGATGACGTGTTCCTGCAGCACCTGCTCTAGCGGCCGTTCGCCGATCTTCTCGAGTACCTTGCCGAGGATGATGTAGTTGGTGTGCGAGTAGGCCCAGTTCGTGCCGGGCGCGAACATGGGCGGCGCCGCGAAGCCGATCGCCAGCAACTCATCGTCGGTCCACTGTTTCCACGGATTGGCCATGAGCGTGTCGCTGATGACGGGCTGGTAGACATAGTCTGCGTAGCCGGAGGTCATGTTCAGCAGATTCCGCAGGCTGATCAGGTCCGCACGTGGCATTTCCGGAAACCACCGGGCGAGCTTGTCGTCGAGCGACACCTTGCCGGCGTCGGCGAGCCGCGCGAAGGCATGGCCGATGTAGGTGAAGGCGAACGCCCCGTTACGAAAGCGCATGTCCGGCGTCGCCGGGACGCCGTCGCCCGATTCGCCCAGGGCAGCGGTGTAGACGTCTTCCCCGTTGGCCGTGATGCGCACGATGACGGCCCGCAGATGGTCCGTCGCCATCGCGTCGCGCAGCGCGGCCTCGATCTTCGCGCGCGTCTCGGCGCCTGCGTTGCCCGTGGCGGCCATCGGGTTGGTGGAGCCGCAGCCGGCAAGAAGGAGCGCGCTGGCCGCGATGGTGGCGGCGACGCCGCGAAGGGCGCGAGTTGTGATGGGGGTTTTCATTTGGTGGAAGCCAGGTTGAAAGAGACGACAGGACGGCTGGGTCTTATGGAGCGAGCGCGCCGATGAGTTCATTGGAGATGGTGGGCGGGGGGGTGACGGTTTTGCCGGCGAAGTTGACGGCGGCGATGTCGCTCTTCATGTTTGAGAGCGTCCTCAGCGTCGCTGTGTTGTTGTTGGCTGGCCTGGCACGTTCTGCAGCTCGGGCGGCAACGCGCCGTCACGCCTGAACCGGAGCAACCCGGGAGCAGGGCACCTGCGGCGGAGCCTGCAGCGAAAGATAGGTCGGTGCGTCGACGGACGTTGCCGGCTGGATTCATGAGAACACCCTTGATGAACCGTTGGCAGGCGCGAGGCCCTTCCCGGGGACGGCCGTTGCGGCATCCGAATCGCCGAGGATCCCGGCCAGCGCCGCGTACAGCTGGTCCGGCGTGACTGGTTTGTGCAGTAGCGCGATCCCGCTCGCTGCAGCCTCGCGCAGGCGTTCGGGCGCGGTATCGCCGGTGACGATCAGCGCCGGCACCGCCGAACCCAGCAGTGCCCGCAACTCCGCGATGGCGTGAGCGCCGGTGTGCGACCCGCGCAGGCGATAGTCGGCGATCACAAGGTCGGGCACCTTGCGGGCGGCCAGCGCGAGCGCTTGGGCGATCGACTCGGCGGCCTGGCACTGGCAGTTCCAGCTGCGCAGCAAGTGAACCATTCCTGAGCGCACGGCCTCGTCGTCGTCGATGATCAGCACGCGCCGGTTGCCCAGCCCGGGCTCAAGCGGTGCAGGCGCCGATGTGGCCACCGCCGCGCGCGTTATCGGCACGGCGATGCGAAACACGCTGCCGCGCCCTGGTGTCGAGGCGAGCGACAGGGGGTGGCCCAGAGCCCGGGCCAAGCCTTCGGCGATGGCCAGCCCCAAGCCCAGGCCCTTGTTGCGATCGCGCTCGGCATTGCCCAGCTGGTGGAACTCGCGAAAGATGTCCTGCCGGTCGGCGGGGGCAATGCCGATGCCGGTGTCCCACACTTCCAGCAGCGCCGCGTCGCCACGCAGTCGACAGGCCACCAGCACGCCGCCGACTTTGGTGTAGCGGATCGCGTTGGACACCAGATTGCGCAGCACAAGTTCCAGCAGTACAGGGTCGGACTGCAGCGTCAACGTGGTGTCGCGTGTGCGGTACACCAGCCCCTTGGCGTCCGCCAGCGGCGCAAGGTCGTTCTCGACCTTGTAGAGCATCGGTTGCAGCCGGAACGGCTGCGGGTTTGGCTGCACCACGCCGGCCTCAATGCGGGAAAAGTCCAGCAAGGTGTTGAGCATGTCGCTGGACGCAAGCCAGGCGGAACGCGCGCTGTCCAGCACCTCGTGCTGATAGCTTGTCAGGCGGGTGCGCGAGAGCACGTCCAGGAACAGGCCTTGTGCATGGATCGGCTGGCGCAGATCATGGCTGGCCGCGGCCAGGAACTTGGATTTGGCGAGGTTGGCCTGTTCGGCGATACCGCGCGCCGCTTCGGCCTGCTGGACCAGGTCGGCGTTCTCGAAGCGCAGTTTGATAGCGGCCAGCGCGGCCATTGCGCTGTTGCGCGCCTGGCCGACCAGGCTGGCGATGTACAGCCAGCCTGCAACGCCCAGCGCCAGGTAGAACCGGTCACCCGAAAGCCAGAGCCACGATGTAGCACCCACGATCAGCGCCAGCGTGAACGACATGAAGACAATCCAAACCGGCGCCAGCAAGGACATCGAGCTGCCAAGTATGCCGGTTAGCACGGCAAAGATCAGCACCGTACCAGTCGTTGTGGCACCGTCCAGCGCGACCCATGTGAGCGCGCCCCAAGCGGCGCCGTCGAGTGCGTGAATGAGCAGTTGCTGTGTCACCAGCCGATGCGCCTGTCGTGGCTCGATGTGCTGCGCCAGGCGACGGCGGGCGTCAATCGCCGAGTACAGCTTGGTGGCAATCACGGCACCGCACCATAGCAGCAGGGCTGACAGGTTGGAGTCGTTCTGCAGCGTCAACACCAGCAGCAGCGCGAGCAGGAAGGCAGGAATTACCGAAATGCCAATGTTGGTGTAGACCAGGCGCAATTGCTCCACCAGCAGGCGATCTGCGTGCGGCCAGACGAGTTCCTTCAGCATCAGCCGATCAGACCTTTCTGCCGCGCCACGAAGACGGCTTGCGATCGACTGGTCACCTCCAGCAGTCCCAGCACCGAATGGACATGGGCGCGTACTGTGAACTCGGACAGTTGCAGCCGTTTCGCGATAACCTTGTTGGAGAGGCCTTCGCACAGCAGGCCGAGCACCTCACATTGGCGCGGCGTCAGCCGCGGCGGTGCCGGCACGGTCGTCGTGAATGCCGGCGTGACGTCGGCCCGCGGCGTCGAACCGTTGAGCACCTCGCGCACCACCGCGATGATCCGATCGCTGCTGTCACCCTTGGAAACGAAGCCCGCGGCACCGCGGCTGGCCGCCAGCTGCACCTTGTCGGGTGTGGCAATCGACGACAGTATCACCACGGCCGTGTCCGGCCAACGGCGGTGCAGCAGGCCGATCCCCTCAAGGCCGTTGACGCCCTGCAACTGGATATCGAGCAGTACCAGGTTCGGCGGATCGGTGGTGAGTTGCACGGCTTGCTCCAGTGAGGCGGCTTCCAGCACCTCCACCTGCGGCAGCCCTTCTTTCAGGATCAGTCGCAGTCCGGACCGGAACAGGGTGTGGTCGTCAATCAGGAGCAGCCGTATGGACATGCCGAAATTAAACCATCGCGCATGCGTCACATTCGTTAGTCAATATTGACTATTGGCAAGCCGACACGACTGCCACAAGATCGGCGCAACAAAAAGTGGGAGCGAGAACGTAGGTCATGAACCAATCAATCAATAGGCGGCACTTTCTGGGCGCCTCGGCGTGCGCACTGTTTGCAACGGGCTGCGGTGGCGGGGCTGACGCCGCCGTGAGCGGTCCGGACCCGGTGACCGCGGCCAATGTGGACCTCGCGCTGGCGCGGCTCGATCCGTTGGCGGCCGACCTCATGGCCCGCACCGGCGTGCCCGGCATGGCTGTGGCGGTTGTGCAGGGCGACCGCACGGTGTATGCCAAGGGCTTCGGCGTGCGCGATGTCGAAAGCCAGCTGCCGGTAGATGCCGACACGGTGTTCCAGCTCGCGTCGCTGTCCAAGTCGATCGGCGCCACGGCCGTCGCGCGCGAAGTCGGGAGGGGCCACGTCCGGTGGGACCAGCCGATGCGCGAGCTGCTGCCCTGGTTTGCGCTGTCGGATCCGCAGGCGAGCCAGCTCGTCACCGTGGGTGACCTCTATTCGCACCGCACCGGCCTGCCCGAACATGCCGGTGACCGGCTGGAGGACATGGGCTTTGGCCAGCGCGAAGTCCTGGAGCGCCTGCGCTACTTGCAGCTCGACGGGTTCCGCCAGAAGTACTTCTATACGAACTTTGGGCTAACCGCGGCCGGCATCGCCGTCGCGGAGCGCGCCGGCATGGACTGGGCAACGCTGAACGAGCAGGCCATCTACCAGCCGCTCGGGATGGCGCGCACGAGCTCCCGCTTCGCCGACTTCATGGCCCGCGACAACCGCGCCAGCGGGCACCGCAGGGTCGATGGCAAGTGGGTGCGCAACACGATCCGCATGCCAGACGCGCAGGCCCCCGCAGCGAGTGTGACGTCCTCGGTCAACGACCTCGCCAAGTGGCTGTCGATGCTGCTGGGGCAAGGCGTGGCTGGAGGCCGGCGCGTCGTCGAGGCGAGCGCGCTGGAGGCAGTCACCACGCCGCAGGTGCAGACCGCCAGCGCGCACTACGGCTATGGCTTCAACGTGGGCGTCACGCGCTCTGGCCGCAAGTCATTCAGTCATTCCGGTGCATTCGGCATGGGCGCCGCCACCGCGTTCAAGGCGGTGCCGTCCACCGGGCTGGCCATCGTGGTGCTGACCAACGGGTACCCGATTGGTGTCCCCGAGTCTCTTGGCGAACAGTTTTTCGACCTCGTCGAGCACGGCGCCATCCAGCGCGACTGGCTTGGCGTTATCGGGCCGGTGCTCACGGCGCTGGACGCGCCCGAGGGCAAGCTGGTGGGCGCTGCCCGGCCAGCTGCGCCGAAGCCACCCCAGCCGCTGTCCGCCTATGCCGGCACCTACCGCAATGACTACCACGGGCCGCTGCGGGTTGTGATGTCGGGCGACGCGCTGCAGCTGGTGCTCGGCCCCGCGCCACTGCAGCTGCCGCTGGAGCACTGGGACGGCGATGTCTTCACATTCAAGCTGGTGAACGAGAGTGCGCCGCCCGGGACCGTCTCCATGGCCAGTTTCGCGGGTGATCGTGTCACCCTTGAGTTCTACGACTCGGACGGGCTGGGCACCTTCGTTCGCTGATTCCGCATGTCGCCCATGCTGGCATTCTGAAAGACCGATCATGCTTATTTATCCCAACTATTCCCGGCTGCTGCGCGCTGGCGTCGCAGTGGCAATCGCATTCAGCCTGGCCTCTTGCGGCGGCTCTGATGACCCGGCGCCCGTGGCCGTGTCCAGGTACGTTTCGGATCCGCCGCCGCGCGTGGCGCCGGTGATCCAGGAAGCTGACATCCCGCTGGCACCGCTGGCTTCGCTGAACAAGGTCACCCTGAAAGCTGCGGCCGCCAAGAATGGACTGGACCCGATCTCCACGGCTGACCCGGTGTCTGCCCTGGGTGGGCGTTCGGTAACCAATCCGTTCAAGCCAGGCAACCAGAGCGCACTCAAGCTGGTGGCCGGACTCGAAGGCATGGCCTTGCCCACCGGCAAGTGGTACAAGGGCTTCTTCTACCAGACCCCGCTGGACTTGGCAGGCGATTTCTCGGCCGGACGCGGCATTGAACTGCACAGCGTCTACGCGTTTCCCAACCGGCTCTACCTCGATGACCGCATCGGCATGGTCACGATCGGGTTTCCGCACAGGTTTTACCTCAACCCCGGCGATGACCCTGCCAAGCTCGGCGACTTCAGGAACCGCTACGTCCAGGACGACTATCTCTACAGCATCCAGGCGGACACTCGCCCGGATGTGTTCGTCACCCATGTCGCGCCGGCATCGGGCCGCCTGAGCCGCCGCATCGATCACCAGGACGAGCTGTCGGTCTCTACATCCTGGAACGACGCAGCCACGCCCGAGGCCAGCAGCCAGAGCATGCAGCTGATCGCTGCGAATGGCGCGCCCTACGTGACGGTCAAATTCAAGCACCTGCGGCCCATCGTGGGCATCGGTCAGTCGATCGACGCGCAAAAGCAGAAGGACGCACTGAACCAGATCATTCCCGGCAGCGGCGACCCGAGCAAGTGGGAGGTGGCTGCCGACATCAAGGCGGTTGCGGTGGATAACGCGGCTCCGATGGCGTTCCAGGAGACCGGCAACGACCGGAAGACGCCCGAGTTGACCGGCCGCAAGTTCCGCTTCGTCTATGCGACACCTGACCGCAGCCTGGGCAAGACCGAGCCGCTCACCCAGCGCGTCATGGTGGTGTACGCATCGGATAAGCTGACGCTGGCCTGGGACGCAGCGCGCCGTGCCTACACGGCGACCGCCCCCTTCACCGGCGTGCTGCGCGTGGCTTTCGTCGATGAACAGCCCGAGGCCGGCGCGCCCGCAGCCACCGCGGTGTCCTACGCCACTCGGGAGAGCGTGCTGGATCGGCATGCAAACCAATACCCGGTCGCCGGGGGGGTGAACCTGCAGTACGATGGCGCCGCAAACGCCACTGTGCGGTACAGCTGGCGCACCGAGGCGCTGGACGGCACCGCAACCACGGGCAGCCAGCTGCTCATGATGGCATTCGACGCGACGCACCTGAAGGCCATGAGCGGCGCCACGACGGCGGCGCTGACGTACCGCACCAACTTTGGTGGCATGACGGGGGTGGTGGGGTCGAGCTGGACCCAAACGCTCGGCATCCCGGACATTCTTCGCCATTCGAGCGACCCCAAGCAAAAGGAGCTCTGGATGGGCAGCGGACGCATCCAGGCGGCGGACAAGCCGGCGCTGCTGGCGTCGCTCGCCAAGGACGCAGCGCTGGCCAAGCAGTACATCCCGCACTGCAACTACGAGTCCTACCTGTGTGGCAAATACGTTGGCAACATTGCCCGGCTGGCGCTGATCGCCGACCAACTCGGGGAGATTGGTGCCCGCGACCAGATGCTCGACTTCCTCAGGCAGACCCTCAATCCCTGGTTCGACGGTAACGACCCCAGCGACCCGGCGTACCAAGACAAGATCCGCATCGGGCATCGCGATTTCTTCCAGTACGACACCGCCAATGGCGGGGTGGTGACGCAGCGCCCGTTCGCGCGCAACGACTTCACGGAGGATTTCTACAACGCGCTCTACGTGGACCACATGTTCCACTACGGCTACTACATTTACGCCGCCGCGGTCATGGGGCGCTACGACCCGGCCTGGCTTGCGACGTACAAGGAGCCTGTCAACACGCTGGTGCGCGACATCGCCAACGCCAGCACGCTGGACAAGAGCTTCCCGATCACGCGGACCTACGACTGGTTCCGGATGCAGAACGTGGCAGACGCGGGGCCGACCGACAAGGGCGGCAACACCGAGTCGTCGAGCGAGGCGATCAACTCCGGCTACGCGCTGGTCCTGTGGGGCGCGGCCACCGGCAATGGCGAGCTGCAGGCGCTGGCCGCCATCATGGCGGCGGGCGAGATCCGCACGGCACAGGCCTTCTACCAGGTCACGCCCGCGAATAACGTCTTCGCGGACGTCGCGCCGGTCACTGTCCCGGTCATCGGCGGCGATGGCGGGCGCTCGTCCTCGCTGACCCTGGACCCGGCCGGCATGGTCGCCCTCGGCATCAAGTACCAAAGCGTCAGCCAGCACCAGGTGTTCTTCGGCGCGCAGCGGCAGTTCCGCGTGGGCATCCAGCTGCTTCCTATCACGCCGATCTCCGAGTACGTCATCTCGCCTGCCTGGGCAGCGGCCAACAGGGCGGCGCTGCTGGCGCTGGAGCAGGACCAGACCGCGCTGTATGAGGACATCTTCAAGATCGCGCCGCAGGACGCGCTGTGCTCCCGGGACGCGGCGCTGGTGGTGAACTTGCAGAACCCGGGCGGCGTCTGCGCCGGGCATGCCCGCACGCTTTATAGCTGGCGCCAGATCATCGCCTCGGCCAACGGCGTGAACGACCCCCAAGGCACCTTCACCCGCTACCTGGGGTACGTCAACCAGGTCGATGCGCAGACGGCCGCCTTCGCCCGTCTGTCGGCCGGCACGCCGTTCCAGCGGCCCGGTGACCCAGCGAAGGGCGAGCCGCCCGTGGTGACCGACAAGTTCGGCCCTGACGGCATCGCGGTCGACATCCTGAAGGATATTTCCACCCCGTCAAACAACACCAATGTGCTGTGGTGGCTATCCACCAGAAAGCTGTAGCCATGAAACTGAAAAACCTCCTTCTCTGTGCCGCCCTGCCGTTCGCTCTGCTCGCCTGCGGCGGCTCCGGGGACGACGCGCCTGTCCCGCTGGTCAAGGGCTTTGGCAAGGCGCACCTGAGCGCGCCGCTGGTTGGCGCCAGCGTTGAGGTGCTCGACGCGGGCGGCCAGCACGTCGGCACGCTCGAACACACCACGGATGCCGGCGGCATCTTCGACGTCGAGCTGCCGGCCGGTAAGGCCTCGCGGTTCCGCCTGGTCGTGACCGGCGGCACGCACGATGGCCAGCCCTTCACGGACCGGCTGCTTCTGGATGCCGAGGGCTTCGACGCCTCGCGCGAGCCGCTGTACGCCAACGCTGCCACTACACTCATCAGCCGCTACATCGACCGGCATCCGGGCATGGGCGTCGCGCAGGCAGCGGACCGGGTGAAGGCGTTCCTGAAGATTCCCGCGCACTCGAGCCCCGGCTTCAGCGTCGACAACCCGCACCAGAACTATTTTCGCCACGAGCGGCTGCTGGCCTCGATGCAGGCGAGTGGTGCGGCCGGTCTGGTGCCCTTCCTGGACGGGCTGGTGGCGGAGATGAATGCAGGTGTCGCCAGCCATACCTTCGCGCGTGCGCCGATGCTGCGCGGCGGCATTGGTGACATCTTCTCCAAGCTCGCGGCCTTCCTCGGCCACGCGCTGGCCGACGAAGGCTTCGGGCTGGCATTCGAGACCGTGATGACCAAGCTGGGTCTGGACGGCACCGCGGAAATCCTGCACGAGCTCCATGAGATCAACCACAAGCTCGACGAGTTGCAGGTGCTCACGACCGAAGTGTTGGTCGAGACGAAAGACATCGAGCTGCAGGCCCTCACCCTCGCGCTGGCCAATGACGTCACCATCATCCAGAACCTGTACAAGAACCTGACCACGGTCGCGCAAACCTCGCTGGCAGACTGCGGCGGCGGGGACACCGCCTGCGAGGAACTGCGGCAGGCGCGGCTGAAGGACCGGCAGGACGTGGTCCTCGGCTACATGAAGGAGATCCTGGAGGGCGTGAACGGGTCCACCCCCGTCGCAATGAAGCTCGACATCATCGCGGGCCAGCTCGGCGTCGTGACGATCACCGAGCCGGGGCTGCTCGGCCGCGCCTCCGAGTTCCTGAAGATGAGCCGGTACTTCGATTCCGCCGTCGCCGATCCGCGACTGGTGGCGACCAAGGAGTACTACCAGACCGTACAGGCCATGGGCATGCATCTCGTCGTCGAGGCCCTCATGGCCCGGCAGCCGACGGAGGGCAAGTCGGCTGCAGAGCAGCAGGTCTTTCGCGAGCGGATGAAGAAGGAGTCGCAGGATGCGATTGACATCTTCAACGCCCGGGTCGCGCAGCAGGACGCGCGCGTCAACGAGCTGCGCTTCCAGAACGAGGAGGTTGTCGAGCAGCTGCGAACCAACCTGGTCTGGATGCGGGCGCCGATTTCCAACCTCAAGAGGCCTCATTTCGACGGAGAATGGCATGACGTATGGCCGGTTGAGGCGAAGCGCCTGTGCGCGATCCTGAAGGACGAGCACTTCGCCGGCTACAGCGGCTGGCGCCTGCCGACCGAGTCGGAGTTCCACAAGTTCGTCAAGGGCAGCCCGAACGACAGCGGCAACGCCGACGGCGGGCGTGGCATCTTCGACTGGCTGGTGGCGCAGGGCTTCCAGCGGGGGCCCGGCAATGGCCAGCTCTTTCAGCGCGGCATCGTGGTCGATGAGAATATGAAGACCGCATACTTCACCAGTACGTACGTGATCGGCGGCTACTACGAGGCGCTGTGGGACCACGGGGTCGATTCCGCCGCGGACATTCCGCAGTACCGCATGGGCCACTACATCCCGTCGATCGCTGGCGCCTGGTGCGTAACGCAGAAGACGGCGGGGCACTAGTCCATTGAATCATT
>DCVY01000179.1 GCA_002327945.1 Acidovorax delafieldii
ATCCTCTGATGGCCTCCTGGGCCAGGGACAGGCGTGTCCTGGTGGGCGCTTCTTTCACGCTAAGGGTGAACGCCATCGAAGCCATCAACGATAGATTTCATGCGGCTTGCGAAGGGATACAAAGCGGTCAGCTGCCGGTTTTAGGCTCAGTAGTTGTTGCCACCGTATCCATCACCGCCACCGCGGCCACCGCTGCCGCCACCATTGCGCGGGCCTGAGCCATAGGGGCTGCGAAAGCCACCTTCATTGCGCCCACCGCCACCATATCCGCCGCCACCACCGCCGCTGCGGCCACCGCCTCCGTAGCCGCCACCACCAAAACCACCACCACTGCGGGGCGGACGGGGTTCCATGGGGCGGGCTTCATTGACGACGATGCCGCGTCCACCCAATGGCTGGCCGTTCATGCCCTGAATGGCGGCCTGCGCCTCGGCATCACTGCCCATTTCGACGAAGCCGAAGCCCTTGGAACGACCGGTGTCGCGCTCCATCATGACCTTGGCGCTTGTTACGGCACCAAATTGGCCAAAGGCCTGTTCCAGATCGCCGTCACGCACCGAGTAAGGCAGGTTGCCGACATACAGTTTGTTGCCCATCACGGGACTCCTCAAAAACACATGAATAAAGCGATGGAGTCCAGAAAACGCAGCCAGCTAATCTCAATGACGCTCTATGCGCGAAACCGACGGATCACCGCAAACTTTAGGCGAGAAAACCCCCGCAGGAATGATATGTCTCACAGTTCCTGGAAAAAGGCAAGTGCTTTGCGTGGCTGTGGCAGCAATGCCGCAGGCATGAAAAAAGGAGCCCTGAGGCTCCTTATTTTTCCGGGAGCAGGTGCAAACACCTGCTGAAACGGTCTTAGTAGCTGCTGCGGCCACCGCCGTAACCACCACCGCCGCCGCCNNACCGCCACCACCGCTGCCGCCGCCGAAGCCACCGCTACGGGGAGCGCGTGGCTCCATGGGGCGAGCTTCGTTGACCACGAGGTCACGGCCGCCGAAGTTGGTGCCATGCACGCCTTGGATGGCGGCCTGGGCTTCGGCATCGCTGCCCATTTCGACAAAGCCGAAACCCTTGGAACGGCCGGTGTCGCGCTCCATCATGACCTTGGCGCTGCCGACCGTGCCGTACTGGCTGAAGGTCTGCTGCAGGTCTTCGTCGCGGAAAGAATAGGGCAGGTTGCCCACGTAAAGTTTGTTGCCCATGAAGGACTCCTGAAAAAACATGAAAACGCGATGGGAGTCCTACGCAATCAACAAACCTGTGACGACTTCAAAGACGCGAAACTGACCAATCACCGCTAACTTAACTGCTTTCCTGCAGTGCAGAAAAGCGAAGCCATTATTAATCACTTTTATGCGCCGCGTGGATATTTATTTCTAAGGGGGAATTTTTCAGGCAGGCAACGTTGCTGGAGGGGTCGCGGGCGGCCCGGGAACGCTCTGAACTAGAATCACCCCGTCTTTGGGGAGTAGCCCGCCTGGCAGCAGACTGCGCCGGGGGCATGCGTCAACACACTTGGGTTCTTACAACCTATGGCGCATGCGGCTTGCAATGCGCTGGGCGAGACCATTGACTGCATGCCGATCCATTGGCTGGAGTTGGGGTGCGGTCAATGCGTTCACCACCCATCTGGCCGGATTGGATCTCCCTCCCCATGGAAGCCTTTTTTGTTTCTACCGCCGTCGTCGCCCTGGCCGAGATGGGCGACAAGACCCAGTTGCTGGCCCTCGTGCTGGCCGCGCGGTTTCGCAAGCCCTGGCCCATCGTTCTGGGCATCCTGGTCGCCACGCTGGCCAACCACGGGCTTGCGGGGGCCGTCGGCGCCTGGGTGACCACGGTGGTGGGGCCGCAGGTGTTGCGCTCGATACTGGGCGCTTCGTTCATTGCCATGGCAGTCTGGATGCTGATTCCGGACAAGCTCGATGAGGGGGATGCCGACGGCAGTCCGCGCTGGGGCGTTTTTGGCACCACCCTGGTGGCTTTCTTTCTGGCCGAGATGGGTGACAAGACGCAGATCGCCACCGTCGTGCTGGCGGCGCAATACAACGCCTACCTGTGGGTGGTTGCCGGAACCACGCTGGGCATGATGCTGGCCAACGCTCCCGTGGTCTGGTTGGGCGAGCGCATCACGCGCCTGGTGCCCATCCGCATCGTGCACATTGTGTCGGCAGTGATTTTCGTGGCCCTTGGGCTGGTGGCGTTTTTTGCGCCTGCGTGATGGGCAAGGGTCGTCGCCGGGCGACCCTTTTGGTATATTTGCCCTACGCGCCGATTTGCTATAGCTTGCGGGCGCTTAATAAATTCTGCTAAAGACCCGTCCGACATATCCCCGGCCTCGTTTTTAGCAACGTCGGGTTTTTTTATGTCGTTCATTGCCACACCCCAGACCATGCATTTTCCGGAAGTGCTGCCGCTGCAAAGCGGTGCGTCACTCCGCGATTACCACCTGGCCTTTGAGGCCTACGGCACCCTCAACGCGGATGCCTCCAACGCCGTGCTGGTGTGCCATGCCCTCAACGCCTCGCACCATGTGGCGGGTGTGTACGAAGGGCAGGACAAGAGCGAGGGCTGGTGGGACAACATGATCGGCCCGGGCAAGCCGGTGGACACCGACAAGTTCTTTGTGATCGGCGTGAACAACCTGGGCTCGTGCTTCGGCTCCACCGGCCCCATGCACCAGCACCCGGACACCGGCGAGGTGTACGGTGCCGATTTTCCCGTGGTCACGGTGGAAGATTGGGTCAACGCACAGGCCCGGCTGCTTGATCGCCTGGGCATCCGCCAACTGGCGGCCGTGCTGGGTGGCAGCCTGGGCGGCATGCAAGCGCTCAGCTGGACGCTGCAGTACCCCGAGCGCGTGCGCCACGCCGTGGTGGTGGCCAGTGCACCCAACCTTACGGCCGAGAACATTGCCTTCAACGAGGTGGCACGCCGCGCCATCGTGACAGACCCCGATTTCCACGGCGGCCACTTCTACCGGTATGGCGTGATCCCCAAGCGGGGCCTGCGCATCGCCCGCATGATCGGCCACATCACGTATCTGAGCGACGACGTGATGAACGAAAAGTTTGGTCGCAGTCTGCGTGCCCCCACGCTCCCCGCTTCGCGTGGTTCGCTGCCCCCCGCAGGGGCTGGTCTGGCTCGGGGCAGCCCAGCGCCGGACCTGCGCGACTACTTGTACAGCACCCAGGACATCGAGTTCCAGATCGAGAGCTACCTGCGTTACCAGGGCGACAAGTTCAGCGAGTATTTCGATGCCAACACCTATTTGCTGATCACGCGCGCCCTCGACTACTTCGACCCTGCGCGTGGCCATGGCGGCGATCTCACCCGCGCCCTGGCGTGCGCCACGGCGAAATTTCTGCTCATCAGCTTCACCACCGACTGGCGTTTTTCCCCCCGGCGCAGCCGCGAGATCGTCAAGGCCCTGCTCGACAACCGCCGACGCGTGAGCTACGCCGAAATTGACGCGCCCCACGGGCACGATGCCTTTTTGCTGGATGATGCCCGCTACATGAACGTCATGCGCTCTTACTTCGATAGCGTTGCAAAGGAGCTCGCATGACCGAGAAAACCACGATGCAGGCCATTGCCCGCATGGTTCCGACGGGTTCGCGCGTGCTGGACCTGGGCTGCGGCGACGGTGCCATGCTGTCCTACCTGCAGCGCGAGCGCGGTTGCAGCGGCTACGGCATCGAGATCGACGACGCCAACGTGCTGGCCTGCGTGCAGCGCGGGGTGGACGTGATCCAGATCAACCTTGACGAAGGCCTGGCGATGTTTGGCGACAACTCGTTTGACGTGGTGTTGCAGATCGACACCTTGCAACATCTGCGCAACGCCGAAGTGATGCTGCGCGAAACCGCCCGCGTGGGGCGCACGGGCGTGGTGGCCTTCCCCAATTTTGCGCACTGGCCCAACCGCCTGTCGGTGTTGCGCGGGCGCATGCCCGTCACGCGCCGCCTGCCCTACCAGTGGTACGACACGCCCAACATTCGCGTGGGCACCTACAAGGATTTCGAGGTGCTGGCGCTCAAAAACAATCTGCGCGTGATCGACTCGTTCGGCCTGCAGGACGGGCGCGCCGTCCGCTGGTGCCCGAACGCGCTGGCGGGCACGGCCGTATTCCATTTTGAGCACGCCTGATGCCTCCCAACGGGGTGCCAACCACTGAATGCGCAATGGAACCTAAAACCGGCAGTTGACCGCTTTGTATCCCTTCGCAAGCCGCATGCAATCTATCGTTGATGGCTTC
>DCVY01000209.1 GCA_002327945.1 Acidovorax delafieldii
AGGTTTTGCGAAGCCATGGTGACGACAAAGAGGGGCAATGCCAGGCTGATGGCAGCCGACAGGGTGAACTTCGGCGCCGTGAAAACCGGCATGGCCAGCTCGAAGCGAATGGCCGACCAGGACATCTCGCCTCGCAGCGCGACAAAGCCGATGGCCAGCGCCAGCGTCACGACCACGGCATAGCGTGGCAAGCACCGGCGCGCCACCAGATACGCGCCCAGCATCAGCAAAACAAGCGGCAACGCCGTCTGCGCCGCAGCAAAGGCCTGCAGGCCAAAGCGCGCCAGCACACCGGCCAGCAACGCCGAGGCAATGGCCATGGGAATGCGGTTCATCACCCGCTCGAACCAGCCCGTGGCGCCGGCCAGCACGATCAGCCCCGCGCAGGCCATGAAGGCGCCCACCGCCTGCGGCATGGTGAAGCCCCCCACCAGGCCAGCGGTGGCCAGCACCGCCGCGCCCGGCGTGCTCCAGGCCACCATCACCGGCTGGCGCAACAGCAGCGAGGGAACGGCCGAGCACAGGCCCATGCCCAGCCCCAGCGCCCACATCCATGACGTGATTTGCGCCGGTGTGGCCTGGAAGGCTTGTGCCGCCTGGAACACGATGGCCACGGAACTCGTGAAGCCCACCAGCACCGCGACAAAGCCAGCGGTAAAGGCCGACAGGCTCAGGTCTTTGAAAAATTGCATGGCCGCATTCTGGCACTGCACCCGGCCAGGCCCAGCCGATTGCAGTCCACGGCGCACGCCTTAAATAGCTATATATTTAGTAGCTACTCGCGCTGTATCCATAAGCGCCACAGGCAAAAAACACTGATAACCGGCTAGATTTCGATCTTGGAACCCAGCTCCACCACTGCATTGCTGGGCAGGTGCAGGAAATCGGCGGCGCCACTGGCGTTGTGGTGCATCTGGGCAAACAGCTTCTCTCGCCAGGGCGCCATGCCGCTACCGATGGTGGGAATGATGGTGTCCCGCGAGAGAAAGTAGCTGGTGGTCATGGGCTCCACATTGCAACCCCGCACCCGCAACTGGTGCAAGGCGCTGGGAATGTCGGGATCGTTCTTGAACCCATAGTGCACCACCACCTGCCAGCAATCGTGCCCCAGCGGGTCCACCTGCAGGCGCTTGTCCAGCCCGATCCACGGCACTTCGTGGTTGTGGACGGTGACAAACAGGTTCTGACGGTGCAGCACTTTGTTGTGCTTGAGGTTGTGCAGCATGGCGTTGGGCACTGCCCCCGGCTCGGCTGTCAGGAACACCGCCGTGCCATCCACACGCGTGGGCGGGTTCAGGAACACCGACTCGAGGAACTCCTTGAGGTCGATGGCATCGGCTCGCAATTTGTCATTAAGCAGGCGGCGCCCTTCCTTCCAGGTCATCATCAGCACGAACAGCCCCCCGCCGATCATGAGCGGGAACCATCCGCCCTGGAACAGCTTGAGCAAATTGGAGGTGAAGAAAGCCAGGTCCACCGCAAAGAAGCAGCCGGTGGCCGCAATGCACAGCGCCAGCGGATAGCCCCAGCCATAGCGGATGACAAAGAACGTCAAGGTGGTGGTAATTAGCATGTCCAACGTGACAGCGATGCCATAGGCGGCTGCCAGATTGCTGGACGAGCGGAACATCACCACCGCCAGCACAATGGCCACGAACAGCCCCCAGTTGACCAGAGGTATGTAGATTTGTCCGGTATCGCGCACACTGGTGTGCAGAATGTTCAGGCGCGGCAGATAGCCCAGCTGGATGACCTGCTTGGTGACGCTGAAGGCACCGGTGATCAGCGCCTGGGAAGCAATCACGGTGGCCAGGGTGGCCAAAATGACCAGGGGAACCAGCGCCCAATCGGGCGCCATCATGAAAAACGGATTTTTCACCGCCTCGGGTTCGGACAGCAGCAATGCACCTTGCCCGAAATAATTGAGTGTCAGCGCCGGCATGGCGACGCCAAACCAGGCCAGCCGGATGGGACGTTTGCCAAAATGCCCCAGATCGGCATACAGCGCTTCGGCCCCGGTCACGCACAACACCACGGCGCCCAAAATGATGAAGCTGATACCCGGGTGGGCCCACATGAACCCCACCGCGTGGTGCGGGCTCATGGCCCAGAGGATTTCAGGGTGGGTGGCGATGTGCGAAACGCCCAGCACGGCAATCGTCAAAAACCACAGCAGCGTGACGGGACCAAAGAACTTGCCGATGCCGCTGGTGCCCCGCTTTTGCACTACAAACAGGCAAAACAGCACCGCCAGCGTGAGCGGAATCACGTACTGCTTGAAGTGGGGCGAGACCACCTCCAGCCCCTCCACCGCAGAAAGCACCGAGATGGCCGGGGTGATGACGCCGTCGCCATAAAACAGCGAGGTACCGAAGATCCCCACCGCCAGCAGCACCCGGCGCAACCGAGGCTTGTCTTTCACCGCCTGCGAGGCCAGCGCCAACATGGCAATGAGCCCGCCCTCGCCGTTGTTGTCGGCGCGCAGCACCAGCACCACATATTTGAGTGAGACGATGACCGTCAGGGTCCAGAAGAAGATGGACAGAATGCCGTAGATGTTGTCCGGCGTGAACGGCACATGGCCCGAGCCAAAGACCTCCTTGACCGCGTACAGCACGCTGGTGCCGATATCGCCATAAACAACACCGATGGCGCCCAGCGTGAGCGCTGCGAGCGATGATTTGGAGCTTTGCACTGACACCCCCCGCTGCACTGGGCAAGACAGGGTTCCGTAACTTTTGGGAACGCTATTGTGCCCCCGCCCCGGGATTCGCGTAGAGGCACCGCCAATCTTGTTGCAACGCAGCAACTACCCACTGGCGTCGTTGCCCAAGGCATGGCAAAGCGAAAACCGGGTCAGTCGTAAATCTCGGCGTCCGGGTTGGTGGCTTCCAGCTCGTAGCTGGCGGCCAGCATGGCCAGGCGGGCCACCACGCCATACATGTAAAAGCGGTTCGGCGCACTCACGCCAGGGCGCACACCCGGCTGGGGCATGTGGGTGCTGTGCTCGAAGGCCAGCGGCACAAAGCTGGCGCCCGGTGCGTTGAGATTCTCGTCCACGCCGCGCTCGGCATGCATGCGGTAAAAGCCGCCCACCACATAGCGGTCCATCATGTAGACCACCGGCTCGGCCACGGCCTCGTGCACCCGCTCCTGCGTGGGCACTCCTTCCTGGATAATCACATCGCTGACCGGCTGGCCGTCCTTGATGACGGCCATTTTGTTCTTGGTCTTGCGGTTCAGGTCGTCCAACGCCTTGGCATCGCGCACGGTCATGATTCCCATGCCGTAGGTGCCATGGTTGGCCTTGACGATAACGAACGGCTTTTCATGGATGCCATATTCCTTGTACTTGCGCCGCACCTTGGCCAGCAGGGCATCCACACCGCTTTGCAGTTCGTCCAAGCCCGCGCCTTCGGCGAAATCCACATTGCCGCACTGGCTGAACATCGGATTGATCAGCCACGGGTCGATGCCCAGCATCTTGCCGAAACGCTTGGCAACCTCTTCATAGTTTTTGAAATGCGTGCTCTTCTTGCGCACGCTCCAGCCCGCGTGCAGCGGCGGCAGCAGGTATTGCTCGTGGATGTCTTCCAGAATGCCGGGTGCGCCGGCTGAAAGATCGTTGTTGAGCAGGATGGTGCAGGGGTCGAAATCCTTGAGGCCCAGCCGCCCCTTGGTGCGGATCACGGGTTCGAGCATCACCGAATCGCCATTGGGCAGCTCGATCAGGGTGGATTTCTTGATCTGAGGACTGATGGAGCCCACCCGCACATTCAGGCCCGCCATGTTGAAGATGCGCTGCAGCTGCACCACGTTGGCCAGGTAAAACGTGTTGCGCGTGTGGTTCTCGGGAATGATCAGCAGATTGCGCGCCTCGGGACAGATTTTCTCGATGGCGGCCATGGCGGCCTGCACGGCCAGTGGCAGCATTTCCTTGGTGAGATTGTTCCAGCCACCGGGAAACAGGTTGGTATCCACCGGCGCCAGCTTGAAGCCGGCATTGCGGATATCGACCGAGGTATAGAACGGCGGCGTGTGCTCCATCCACTCCAGCCGGAACCAGCGTTCGATGGCGGGCATCGAGTCGAGAATACGCTGTTCAAGTTCGTTGATCGGCCCCGTGAGGGCCGTGATGAGATGCGGAACCATAGATACCCTCGGGAAACGATTGCGATGAATTGTAAGGATTTGGGGTCGGGCCAGGGTATCGCAAGCCGCTGCCCCGCAGGGCGGTCAACCTCCCTCGCCTGACCGTGCCCGTCACCGGCCCGCTGATCGCCAACAGCAGCGAGGCCCTGCACGATGCGGCACTGGCGGCACTGGCGGCACCTTCAGCAAAACCATCCATGCGATTGGCCCCTATTCGGCCCAGGTGCCGCGCGCGGTGGCGGTTTTTGTGGAATGGCTGCGCGAAGCCTTTGCATCCGGCTTCAAGGCCTGACGCAATAATGGCTCGCCACTGCTTTTGATTGACTGCTTCCTACAGAAACGCTGCCATGCACCCCATCACCCCCCAGCAGCCCCACCCCCTGTTCAACACGGCAGCCACCCGGCGCATGGAGCAGCAGGTCGCAGCAGCCCTGCCGCCGCACACCCTCATGCAGCGCGCCGGCCTGGCAGTGGCCCGGCTGGCGCGGGCGCTGGCCCCCCATGCCCGCACCGTGTGGATTGCCTGCGGCCCCGGCAACAACGGTGGCGACGGGCTGGAGGCCGCCATGCACCTGCAACACGATGGACGGCGGGTGGTGGTGAGCTGGCTCGGCGCCACCGACCGCGCGCCCGCCGACGCCCGCCAGTCGTGGCAGCGCGCGCTGGCTGCCGGCGTGACCTGGGCCGATGAAGCGCCCCCGGACATGGCCGCCACCGATCTGTGCATCGATGCCCTGCTGGGGATTGGCATTTCATCCACCGCCCCTGCCCGGGCACCCGACCACCGGCTGCTGGCCTTGCTGGCGGCCCTGCAGCACAGCCCGGCCCCCGTGCTGGCCGTCGACCTGCCATCGGGCCTGGATGCGGACACGGGCCAGTTCGCAGCGGGCTTTGCTTTACCGGCCCCGCCCGCGCCCCGCCACCCGCCCGCACCCCGCCACACGCTCAGCCTGCTCACGCTCAAGCCCGGCCTCTTCACTGCTGCGGGGCGCGACGCGGCCGGCAGCGTGTGGCTGGATGATCTGGGCGTATCCCCGCAGCCAGAGCCCCCCACCGCATGGCTGACCGGCCCCGCCCTGCCCGCACGGCGCCGCCACGCCAGCCACAAGGGCAGCTATGGCGACGTGGCCATCGTGGGCGGCGAAGGCCTGGCAGCGCGCGGCCTGGGCATGACGGGCGCTGCCCTGCTGGCCGCATCTGCCGCATTGCACGCCGGCGCAGGCCGGGTGCTGGTGGCCTTGCTCGACGACGGCCAGATGACCATCGATATGGCACAGCCCGAGTTGATGTTTCGCCGCTTTGACGCGCTGGCGCTGGAACAACTCACGGTGGTGTGCGGCTGCGGCGGTGGCGATGCCGTGCGCGCGGTTCTGCCCGCCGTGCTGGCAAGAGCCGCCCGGCTGGTGCTGGACGCCGATGCACTCAACGCCGTGGCCTCCGATGCCGCGTTGCGCGCCGGGGTGGCGTCTCGCGCCGGGCGAGGGCAGGCCACGGTGCTGACACCGCACCCGCTCGAAGCGGCGCGACTGCTGGACCTGTCCACCGCCGACGTGCAGACCCACCGGCTCAATGCAGCGCAGCAGTTGGCAGAGCAATTTCACTGCGTGGCCGTACTCAAAGGGTCGGGCACCGTGACCGCTGCACCGGGGCGTATTCCAACCATCAACCCCACCGGCAATGCACGGCTCGCCACGGCAGGCACCGGTGACGTGCTGGCGGGCATGGTGGGTGCGCACCTGGCAGCCGGTGCCGAAGCCCGGCGCGCTGCATTAGAAGCTGTGTACATCCACGGCCTTGCCGCCGACTGCTGGCCTGCCGGGCGCGCGATGACAGCCAGCGCCCTGGCGCGCCGCGTCACCGGCAGTTGAGCATTGAACCGAGATTGTCCATTAGCCCCCAAGACTGCTATCGTCAGCTCGTCCGGTGAGCCCCGGATTGAGGGATTTCTAATGGACACCATTAGAAACCTTCAATGAAATCAACGATCTGATTTCGATTTGGAGTCGCCATGCCCCCAGAAACACCGTTCGACCTGAAATTTACCTCCCGTGAAGTCACCGCCTGGGGTGGCCTAGCCCTTTTGAAACGCATGCTCGACGGTATGGGATTTAAAGAAGCGGTGCGAAACTGGGATTTACCCCAGCCCGGCTCCAACCGGGGATATCGCCCAGAGCAACTCATTGAGCAAATGATCGTCAGTATCTGGTGCGGAGCAGCCCGTTTCGCTCACGCCGATATCACCCGCCTGGACAGCACCCTGGTGCGCCTGTTTGACTGGGGCAAAGCTGCGGGCCACAAAGCCATCGTTCGCTTGTTCCAACGCTTTGACCAAGTGAGCGCCAGCCGGGTGCAAAGCAGCAGCTACCGTTGGCTCTTTGACAAACTCCAACTCAACCCCATCACCCTGGACGTGGACTCCACGGTACTCACCCGCTGGGGCAGCCAAATTCAGGGTGGGGCCAAGGGCTACAACCCCAAGAACAAAGGCAGACAGAGTCACCACCCGCTGATGGCGTTCGTGGCCGACTGGAGGTTGGTGGCCAACTTCTGGCTGCGCCCGGACAACACTGCATCAAGTAACAACATTGAGAGCTTTCTTGAATCCACCTTGGAGAATCTGGGGGATACCAAGGTGGGACTGTTTCGAGCGGACAGTGGCTTTTACGACCAGGTAATCGTGGCCTGGCTCAAAGCCAAGAAGATCAGCCACATCATCAGCGCCCGACTGACCCAGGCGTTGCAGCAATCCATAGTGGAGCAGTGCAAATGGCAGCAAGTCGAGGTCGGCTTGGAAGTCTCCGAGCTGAGCTACCAACCGCACGGCTGGGCCGCACCGCAACGCATGGTGGTGGTGCGCCAGCACATCAAACGCAAGAATGGGGCCGTGGCGGGTAAGACCCTGTCGCTGTTTGCCGATGACCCGGATCTGCAGGGCTGGCGCTATGGGGCGATGCTGACCGATTTGAGAATTCCTGCCCTGGAGGTGTGGCGTCTATACCGTGGGCGCGCTGATTGCGAGAACCGGATCAAGGAGCTCAAGGCGGACTTTGGCCTGGATAGCTTTGTGCTCAGAGACTTCTGGGCTACGGAGGCAGCGCTGGGGGTATCCATGCTCAGCTACAACCTGATGAGTGTGTTTCGCCATGCAGTGATGCGCCAGAAGGTGCATCACACGCTGTCCACGCTGCACCATCAGGTTCTGGCCGTAGGGGCGCTGTGGGATGACAACTCGAAAAATACCAAGCACACGTTTCGATTGGCAGTGGCCCGAAAACGAAGGCCGTGGTTTGAGGGGCTATGGACCAATGCCGGGGAGCCGGTGAGACTCACGCCAGTGCCTTCAAATTCCTAATGGACAATCTCGGTT
>DCVY01000201.1:0-8414 GCA_002327945.1 Acidovorax delafieldii
GGTCAACTGCCGGTTTTAGGATTATGGCACTGCGCCAATGGCGTCTGTGCCACGCGGGCCTTTGGAGAAGGCTGCTTTTATGACCTGCCGGGGGCCGCGTGTACCAGCGCCAGTGCACGGCACAGATCGGCCCAGGCGGCGGCCTTGTAGCCTTGCGAGCGCAGCAGAAATGCGGGGTCGTAGGTGACGATGGCCGGGCAGCCCGCCAGCTGGTGCAGCTCGGCGCGCAGGCGGCCCAGGGGTTCGGTGCGCGCCAGCGCTGCCCGGGCCGCCCCATGGCCCAGCACCAGCACCATGGCGGGGCGCAGCGTGGTCACCATGTCGGTCAAAGCGGGGGCGATCTCGATGGCATCGGCGGCGGTGCCGGCCTGGGGGCGTTCCAGGAGGCTGTCGGACTTGGAAATCGTCGGCTGCAAATCGGCCGCAGCGGTCCATTTTTTGCTGTCTTTTTGCCCCATGGCTGGGCTATGGGGCTGCAAATCCGGCAACAACGGTCCTCGCTGGGGTCGATTGGGGTGCAACCTTGGGTTTTCGCTATCGACGCTCCCAGTCCGACAGCCTCCTAGCGCCGCCAGATAAACGCGGGGGTGGCGGTGCAATCGCATGGCCCGCAGCATGTTGTCCAGCAGCCGGCCGGCTTCGCCCGCCAGCGGGTCGGTGGGTGAGAGGCTTTCGGCAACCACCAGCCAGCCGGCGCCCAGTTCGGCAGGCGTTTGCGCAGGGTCGGCCGTGGGGTACAGCGCCTGTGCCGCATGCAGGATCAACGCAGGGGCCGCGCTGGCGCCCTGCGGTGTCGGTGGCACGGCGGCAGCGGCGGCGGCAGGGGGGGCTGCACGTTCCCGCACGGTGCGAGGTGCCGGCGCGGTGCGGGTGTCTGCCGCAGCCACTGGCGCGGGGGGTACGGCGGGGCCGGTTGCCGTCCGCTGGCTGTGTGCGGGATTGGCCAGGGGTTCCGCTGCGGGCACCGGCGCTTCGGCGGGCGCCCAGACGGTGACGCCCATTTCTTGCAGCATGGCGCGCTGGCGCGCATCGAGGTGAAGGCTCATGGCGGCGGGCTCATAACGACGTACTCAAAACGGCAGGCACATCAAGGCACATGGCGGGCAAGGGGTTCACAGGGGCAGACTCATGACCACGGCGTCCTCGCGCTGACCTGCGGGGGCCGGGTAGTAGCGCCTGCGTTCGCCCACGCGGCGAAAACCATGGGCCTGGTAGACATGCAGGGCGCGCTCGTTGCTCACGCGCACTTCCAGCCACAGCCATTGGGCGCCTCGCCCGCTCGCCCACAGCGCCAGGGCGTCCAGCAGCACGCGGGCCCAGCCCTGCTTTTGGTAGGCAGGGGCCACGGTGATGTTGAGCAGGTGCACTTCGTCCACCCCCATCATGGCCACGAAGTAACCCAGCAACTGGTCGCCAGCCACCAGCAACTGGGCCTGGTAGCCCGAGGCCATGGCGTCGGTGAAATTGCCGCGCGTCCAGGGGTGGGAATAGGCGCTGTATTCCACATCCAGCACATCGTCCAGCCGGGACAGCGTGAGCGGCTCAAAGCGTGCCCCGGGGGCGTTGGCGGGGGGGGTGAGAGCGGCGCTCATGGTGTGGTGGGTGTTTGCAGGGCTTGTGGGGCTTGTGGGGCACGCAGGGCAGCCCGTTCGGCAGCGGTGTATGCCACTTTGTCGCGGATGTAGCGGGGCAGGGCTTCGCTGGCCGGCACGGCGGCGCCGGCTGCGAGCAGGGCGGGCGCCAGGCGCAGCAGGGCCGTGGCGGTGGGCAGCGCGCTGGCGTGCGGGGTGTCGGGGGCCAGGCGTTCGGCGTAGGCGGCCCGGGCGTTGCCCGCCAGTGTCCAGCCTGCGGGCACCTGCACGGCCTCGGGGGCGCACAGGCCAAAGTCATCGTCGGTACGCCAGCGGCCGGTGGCGCCGTCCTGGGCTGGCAGCCATTCGCAATGCGCCACGTACACCTCGTCCATGCGCGCATCCAGCACCGCCACCACCTGGGTGCAGCCATGCTGGTGGCGGGCTTCCTCGGCCACTGCAAGCAGGGTGTCCACCGGCAGCACCGGCACGCCCGCGCCGCCGCGCGCGCCAAAGGCCAGCCCCTGGGCCACCGCGCAGGCCGTGCGCAGGCCCGTGAATGAACCCGGCCCGCGGCCGAACGCGATGGCGTCCAGTGTGGCAAACGACAGCCCCGCCTGCGCCAACAGCGCACTGATGGCCGGAATCAGCGTGGCCGAGGCCTGCGCGCCACCCGCCCCGGTGTGTTGCCACACGGTCTCTCCGGCCTGCACGGCGATGGAGAGGGTGTCGGTGCTGGTGTCGAAGGCAAGCAGGTTCATGGGGTCGGGAGGGTCTGGGTGCGCGGGGTGCAATTATCAGGGGCATGCCAATGCGCTGCTGGATTCGCACGGCGATAGACTTGGCCGATGATGTCTGTTCCTGTCGGCTGCCGTGCAGCCGTTCTGCACTGGTGGTGGTTGGTGTGCTTGCTGACCGTGGGTGTTGCTGCCCAGGCGCAGGCGGTGGCGCCGCTGCCCGCCGAAGTGGATGCGGCATTGGTGCGTGCCCGCCTGCCCCGGGACGCCCTGTCCGTGCTGGTGGTGGATGCACAGGGCGGCCGCCAGGCGGCGCGGCTGGCGCACCGCGCGCAGGTGGCCATGAACCCCGCCTCGGTCATGAAGCTGGTGACTACCTATGCGGCGCTCGACCTGCTGGGCCCTGCCTACACCTGGAGTACGCCCGTGTATGTGGATGGCACGGTGCAGGGCGGCAGCCTCAGGGGCAACGTTTATATCCAGGGGCAGGGCGATCCCACGCTGGTGATGGAGCGCTTGTGGCTGCTGCTGCGCCGCCTGCAGGGCCAGGGTATCCACGCCATCGTGGGCGACATCGTGCTGGACCGCAGCGCGTTTGACGTGCCCGTGCACGACGCGGCCCGCTTCGACGGTGAGCCGTTGCGCCCCTACAACGCGGCGCCCGACGCCTTGCTGCTGAACTACAACGCGGTGGCCATGGCCTTTGTGCCCGATGCCGCCGCCGGGCTGGCGCGCATCCAGTATGACCCGCCGCTCGCCGGTGTGCAGCGCCAGGCCACGGTGCCACTGGCGGCGCCCGGCGCCGAGTGCGGCGACTGGCGCGCTGCCTTGCGTGCCGAGTTGTCCGATCCGGTGCGCGTCGCTTTCCAGGGCGTCTATCCGGCCAGCTGTGGCGAGCGCCGGTGGGCGACGGCGTTCCCCGATGCCAAGAGCTTTGCGGCACGCGCCGTGGAGGGCCTGTGGCGCGAACTGGGCGGCAAGCTCACGGGTACTGTGCGCGATGGCGCGGTGCCTGCGCGGCTCCAACCGGCCTTCAGCGTCACATCGCCCGCGCTGGCCGAAGTGGTGCGCGATGTGAACAAATACAGCAACAATGTGATGGCGCAGCAGCTGTTTCTCACGCTGGCGCTGCGCAAAAACGGCGTAGCCACGTTCGGCGGTGCGCGCGACGCATTGCGCCAGTGGTGGCAGGCCCGCCTGGGTGATGCCGAGCCGCCCGCGCCCGACAACGGCGCCGGCCTGAGCCGCGAGGCACGCATCAGCGCCCAGGCCCTGGCGCGTATGCTGCAGCTGGCCTGGCAGTCGCCGGTCATGCCCGAACTGGTGTCGTCTTTGCCAATTGCCGGCGTGGACGGCACGCTGCGCCGCAGCCAGAGCCGCCCAGGTGTCGCCCACCTCAAGACCGGCAGCCTGCGCGATGTGCTGGCTGTCGCGGGCTATGTGCATGCCGCCAGCGGCCGCCGCTATGTGCTGGTGGCCATCGTCAACCACCCGCAGGCGGGCGCCGCGCGGCCGGTGCTCGATGCACTGGTGGACTGGACCGCCCGCGATCATCAATAGCACCGGATGCAAAGCGCACTATGGCTCTCCACGACCTCATTGGCTACCTGGCTGCGGCCTTGACCACCTTCAGTTTTTTACCCCAGGCGCTGCACACGTTCCGCACCCGGGACGTCAGCGGCATCTCGCTGGGCATGTACAGCACCTTCACGCTGGGTGTGGCGCTGTGGCTGGCTTACGGCGTGGTGCTGGCCGCCTGGCCCATCGTTGCGGCCAATGCCGTCACGCTGGCGCTGTCCGGTGGCATTTTGGCCATGAAACTGCGCTATGGCCACCGGTGCGGGGCTGCCGACCGGGGCTGAGAACTGCGCGGACTGGGGGCGTCCTGTACGGCCACTCCCCGCAGCCCGCGTGGGCCAGGGCTTACCAGCGGGCTCGCAAGCGGTCGTAAGCGTAGTCGCCCAGTTGGCGGTGGGCCGAGGGCGTCATGTAGACCGCGTCGGCAAAAACATACTGGTTGTGGTTGGCGCCGGGGAGCAAGGTGGTGGTGTTGCACAGCGCCGAGTTGACCTGGCCGGTGCCAATGCCAATGCCGTTGCCCGTATCCACCGAGGTGCACACCGCCGCGGTGGCGTTGTCAAACCCGTAGGAGCCGGGGGAGTTGGTGTACAGGTTGACGTAGTAGGCTGAATCGATGTACAGCACATTTGCACCCAGATCGACGATGTTCACCAGCAGGGCTTCGTTGAACCGGCTGCTGGCATCGTTGAGCAGGGCTACCTGGTTGATGGCCGTGGCCCAGGGCGTCTTGCCCAGGTCGTAGGTGCCTGTCACCACCACCTGCTTGGCCCCTGCCGTGACGAGGCGGCGCACCTGCGTTGCCAGCTCTTGGCCGGCCATGCGTGCCGCGGCCACCATGTCGGCGGGGGCGAGGGTGCCGGCGCGCACGGCTGCCATGCCCGCGATCACCTCGCTGGGCCCGGCGTTGATAAGCACCACGTCGTTGGTGCGGAAGCTGCCACCGGCCAGAAAGCGGTCGATCTGCTCGGTGATGGTGAGGGTGGTGGCATCTGCGGCCACATCGGGCTTGGCGGAAACGCGGGCATTGCCCGCGGCATAGCTCAGGCCGCCCGATGCCGCGGGCGCGATCGTCTTGCTGTAATGCGAGGCGATTTGCTGTGTCCAGTTGCTGATGGAGCCGTCGTTGACGGTGTAGCGTGAGCCCTTTTGCCCCACGTCGCTGAGGGCATCGCCAAAGGCAATAAAGCGGTCGGGCGTGAGGCCCGATTCGATGGTGCTCGAACCACAGGCCGCAAGCAACGCTGCCGACGCACATGCGGCGACCACAACAGTGCGGCGCATCCAATTTGTTGCCATGTATTTCTCCAGAAAAGTGAAGGCTAGTTTAACGACGCAAAGTCAACGGATGTAAAGCGGCCGACGGGGCTCAAGCGGCCGCCGCGCGCTGCAGCCGGTCGCGCACGCCCTCCCATTCGGGGGTGGCGGGCGGGGTTTCGATCCAGATCAGCTTCACGGCCTGGTCGTCAAAGCTGCGCAGCACGGCAAAAAGCTGCTGGGCGGTGGCGGTGGCGTCATCGGGCATGCGGCGCATGATCAGGTTGGACGAGCGGGTGCGCAGTGCGTTGCGGGCATAGACGGCGATGTGGGCCGCATCGGTGCCCAGCAGATCCAGCGCGGCCTGCAGCGCCTTGGCGTCCATCAGGCGCACCTTGGCGGCGGGGGCATAGTGGGCCTCCAGTGTGCCCGAGGCGCGGGGCGTGAGCGTGGGCAGTTCTTGCCTGGACAGCGGCGCGATGCCGCAGGCAGCGGCAATCTGCGCCCGCGTGATGGCCCCCGGGCGCAGCAGCACGGGCACGCCGCGCGTGCAGTCCACGATGGTGCTTTCAATGCCCACGTCGCAAGGGCCGCCATCAAGCACCAGCAGGTCGGCACCCAGCTCGTCCTGCACATGCCGGGCAGTGGTGGGGCTTACGCGGCCAAAGCGGTTGGCGCTGGGGGCGGCCACGCCCCACACGGGCGGGCCGCCGTGGGTGGCTGCATCGCCCGGCGCGGCGCAGGCCAGCAGCAGGGCATGGGCGACCGGGTGCGCGGGGCAGCGCAGGCCCACGCTGTCCTGGCCCCCCGTGGCAGCCGTGGCCACGCCGGGCAGGCGCGGCAGAATGAGGGTGAGCGGGCCGGGCCAGAAGGCATCGACCAACTTTTGCGCAAAGCCTGGCACCCCGCTGGCGAAGTGCGCGATGCCCGAGGCGTCGGCCACATGCACGATGAGCGGATGGTCGCTGGGGCGGCCCTTGGCGGCAAAAATCTGCGCCACGGCCGCATCGCTGCTGGCATCGGCCGCCAGGCCGTACACGGTTTCGGTGGGCAGGCCCAGCAGCGCGCCGCTGCGCACGGCACGCGCGGCGGCGGCGATGGATTCAGGCCGGGTGCCGTCCAGGATCATGATCAGAAGGCCGCCATCAAAACGGAGCAATACCCAGCAGCGCTGCGGCATTCAGTGCCGTGGCGCGGGCGACTTCCGGCGTGGGGCCGGTGACATTGAGGTGCCCCATCTTGCGGCCGCGCTTGGCCTCGCGCTTGCCGTACAGGTGCAGGTGGGTGCCTGGCAAGGCCAGCACTGCGGCCCAGGGGGGCGTCTGCTCGGCGTCGCCCTGGGCAAACCACAGGTCGCCCAGCAGGTTGAGCATGACGGCGGGGCTGTGCTGGCGCGGCTGCGTCAGCGGCAGGCGCGCCATGGTGCGCACTTGCAGTTCGAACTGCGACACGTCGCAGGCGTTCTGGCTGTAGTGGCCGCTGTTGTGGGGGCGCGGGGCGATCTCGTTGACCACCAGGCTGCCGTCCTGCAGCACAAAAAATTCCACACACAGCACGCCTACGTACTGCAGGCCTTCTGCTACAGATTTCGCAGCTTCTACCGCTTGCCCAGCGATCCCTGGAGGCAGATTGCCGTCATAAACCTCGGTCACGGCCAGAATGCCGTCACGGTGCAGGTTGTGCTGCGCGGGCAGGTGCACCATGGTGCCGTCCACGCCGCGCGCCACGAGCACGGAGCATTCCAGCGCGAGCGGCAACATCTTCTCCAATACACAGGGCACCTTGCCGACCGATTCCCAGGCGGTGGCCAGTTCGGCGGCGGTCTTCACGCGCACTTGGCCCTTGCCGTCGTAGCCCATGCGGGCCGTTTTCAAAATGCCAGGCAAGAGATGAGCCCCCACGCTCCCCCCCAAGGGGTCGCTCGCTTGCTTGGGGCGGCCCGGCGCTGCGCTCGGGTCCGCCGACACAGCAGCCAACTGATCGGCCGTTTCGATCACGGCATAGGGCGCGCAGGGCACGCCGCAAGCCACGAAATGGGCCTTTTCCTGCGCACGGTCTTGCGCCACGGCCACGGCGCTGGCGGCGGGCGACACGGGGCGCAGTGCTGCCAGGGTGGCCAGCGCTGCGGCGGGCACGTTCTCGAACTCGGTGGTCACCGCATCCGACAGGCGGGCCAGCTCAGCCAGGCCCCCGGGGTCTTCATAACCCGTCTGGACATGGTGGTGGCTCACCAGCCCGGCGGGGCTGGTGGGGTCGGCGTCGAGCACGGCGGTGAAGTAGCCCATGGCCTGCGCCTGGTGCACGAACATGCGGCCCAGCTGACCGCCGCCGAGCACGCCCAGGGTCGATCCCGGCAGGATCGGTTGGAGGGAGGCGTTGCGGCTCATGCGGCGGGCGGCAAAGTCATGTTGCGCGCCACCGCGGTCTGCTCGGCGCGAAAGGCTTCAAGCCGTTGGCGCAGTGCGGGGCTCTCGTTGGAGAGCAGGGCCACGGCAAACAGCGCGGCGTTGGCTGCGCCGGCCGTGCCAATGGCAAACGTGGCCACGGGGATGCCCTTGGGCATTTGAACAATGCTGTGCAGCGAGTCCACACCCGAAAGATGCTTGCTGGCCACGGGTACGCCCAGCACGGGCACGGTGGTCTTGGCGGCGATCATGCCGGGCAGGTGGGCGGCGCCCCCGGCCCCGGCAATGATGGCTTTCAGGCCCCGGCCAGCGGCGGCCTCGGCGTAGGCAAACATGTCATCGGGCATGCGGTGGGCCGAGACCACGCGGGCCTCATGCGGGATGCCGAATTGTTCAAGAATCTGCACTGCATGCTGCATGGTGTCCCAGTCGCTGCTGGAACCCATGACCACGCCGATCTGGATGGGTTTCATGGTGTGGAGGGTGCTGGCTGGCAGGCTGTGCCTGCTTGGCCGCTGTAGGTGGAACCCACGATTTTACTTTTTGCGCCCCCTTCATGGCGCGGGGCCGTTTTGATGGGCCAAAATAGCGTGAACCCGCTTCACCGGCCCCCCGGCCCGAACACCATGATTGATGTCACCGTAGAGAACTTTGAAGCCGAGGTGGTTGCCGCCTCGATGAATATGCCCGTGCTGGTGGACTTCTGGGCGCCCTGGTGCGGCCCCTGCAAGTCGCTGGGGCCCATCCTGGAAAAGCTCGAAACCGAATACGCGGGCCGCTTCAAGCTGGTCAAGATCGATTCGGACCAGGAGCAGCAAATCGCCGGCATGTTCGGCATTCGCAGCATTCCCACCTGCGTGCTGCTG
>DCVY01000201.1:8452-17263 GCA_002327945.1 Acidovorax delafieldii
ACAAGCGCTGGATGCGCTGGCCGAAGGCGACACCGACACCGCGCTCGAAAAACTGCAGCACGCCGTGGTCACCGACCCGTCCAACGACGATGCACGCTTTGATTACGTCAAGTTGCTGCTGCAGCTGGGCCGCGAGGACGATGCCAAGGTGGCCTTTGCCCCCGTGATCGCCAAGGTGGCCACCTCGCGCAAGCTCGGGGCATTGAAGCGCTGGATGGATGCGCTGGATTTCGTCGCTGCCGGTGCATATGGGGCAAACGCCGGGGACGAATTTGACACCAAGATTGCCGCCAACAAGCGCGACTTTGACACGCGCTTTGCCCGTGCCCGCTGGCTCATGGCGCAGCAGCGCTGGCAGGATGCCATGGACGAGCTGCTCGAAATTCTGATGCGCGACAAGGCCTGGAGCGAAGAAGCCGCCCGCAAGACCTATGTGGCGATCCTTGAAATCATCGAGCCGCCCAAGGTGAAGGTGGCCGAAGGCCAGATTCCACCCGAAGACCCTGTGGTGGCCACCTACCGCCGGCGCCTGAGTTCGGTGGTGCTGAGCTGAAGAGGCCACCACCTCCCTGAGTCGCTTCGCGCCTTCCCCTGAATAAAAAAGGCTCCGCAGGGAGTCTTTGGTGTTGGTGGGGCTGGTGTTCAGCCAATCAGCCGCTCCAGCGCCTCGCGGTATTTGGCGGCGGTCTTTTCGATCACGGCCTGCGGCAGGCGAGGGGAAGGCGGCGTCTTGTCCCAGGGCTTGCCATTGACCTGGGCCTGCTCCAGCCAGTCGCGCACAAACTGCTTGTCGTAGCTGGGCGGGTTTTCGCCCTTGGCCAGGGCCTCGGCATAGCCTTCCACGGGCCAGTAGCGCGAGCTGTCGGGCGTGAGCACTTCGTCCATCAGCACCAGCGTGCCATCGGGCGCCAGGCCGAATTCGAATTTGGTGTCGGCAATGATCATGCCTTTGGCAAGCGCAATCTCGGCAGCCGTCTTGTAGATGGCGATGCTCAGGTCGCGGATTTTCGTGGCCAGGTCCAGACCGATCATTTCCACCGTGCGCTCGAACGTGATGTTTTCGTCGTGCTCGCCGGCAGCGGCCTTGGCTGCGGGCGTGTAGATGGGCTCGGGCAGCTTGGCGGCGTTGGTCAGGCCGGCGGGCAACGGCACGCCGCACACCGATTGCGACTGCTGGTATTCCTTCCAGCCGCTGCCGGCCAGGTAACCGCGCACCACGGCTTCCACCGGGATGGGCTGCAGGCGCTGCACCAGCATCGAGCGGCCACGGACCTGCGCCACTTCGGCGGGGCTCACCACGCTTTGCGGGTCGTCGCCCGTCAGGTGGTTGGGGCAGATGTGGCCGAGCTTGTCGAACCAGAACAGCGCCATCTGCGTGAGCAACTCTCCCTTGCCGGGAATGGGCTCGCCCATGATCACGTCAAACGCCGACAGGCGGTCGCTGGCCACCATCAGGATGCGATCGGTGCCCACGGCATAGTTGTCACGCACCTTGCCGCGTGCCAGCAGCGGCAGCGAGGTCAGGGTGGAGGTGTGCAGGGCAGAGGTGCTGGGCTGGGTCATGGTGATGGTGCGGGCTTGCGGAGCGTGGAGACGGGTCTGCGCCAGGAGAATGTTAAAAATTGCGAGCAATCGGGCTGCTTCGAACCGGCGGATTTTACGCGGCGGGGTACTGGTCGGAGCATTGGTCGGGGCACCGGCGACAGGCGACCGCTGCGCCCAACCCCGGCAAGGCGCGCAGTACTGCCGAGCGGGCGCCCGTTTGGTTGGTTAGTGGGCCGCAGCATCATGAAGCGCGCGATAACTTTGCCCCTAACCCGGTCATTGTGCGCGCATTTCGCAACCGCGGCACGCTCGGCTGCATAACCCAGCCGTCAGGGGCAGTATGGGGTTGCTTTTGGCCTTGGGCGGGCGCATAGTGAATTCACGTCGACAGGCGTATTGGAGTTCGATGGGCCGCTCTTTCGAGCCAGGGCGGCATTTTTTCACAGAGAGTCACAGGAGACTTTTGTATGAACTTGACAATCAGCGGTCACCACCTCGAAGTTACCCCCGCCTTGCGCAACTACGTCACCACCAAGCTGGACCGGATCACGCGCCATTTCGACCAGGTTGTCGACGTCAAGGTGTTGCTGACAGTGGAGAAGCAGAAGGAAAAAGAGAAGCGTCAGCGAGCGGAATGCAATATCCACGTCAAGGGAAGCGACCTGTTTGCAGAAAGCTCCCACTTCGACCTGTATGCTGCCGTGGATGAACTGGTGGACAAAATGGATCGCCAGGTTGTGCGCCACAAGGACCGCATCCAGGACCACCACGACGCATCCAAACGCGAAATCCTCTCCTGAGCCATGCAGGTCAGTTGCCTGCCGGTCGCAGCCGCTCCTCGGGGCGGTTTTTTTTTCTGCACGGCGTTGGCTGATCAGGGTTTTCGCCAATGTGTGCATAATTGTTACCCAGACCATGAACCGACTCGCATCCATCCTGCCTGCCGCTCAAGTGCTCGTGAGCGTTGACGCCACCAGCAAGAAGCGTGCTTTTGAGGAAGCGGGTCTCCTGTTTGAGAGCCAGCACGGTCTTTCGCGGGCGCTGATCACCGATAGCCTGTTTGCCCGCGAGCGCCTGGGCTCCACCGGTCTGGGGCATGGCGTGGCCATTCCGCATGGCCGTATCAAGGGGCTCAAGGCACCGATGGCCGCGGTTTTTCAGCTGGCGCAGCCGATAGGTTTTGATGCGCCCGATGAAATGCCGGTCGGTTTGCTGATTTTTCTGCTGGTGCCCGAAGCCGCGACCCAGAAGCACCTGGAAATCCTCTCGGAAATTGCCGAGTTGCTTAGCGACTCGGTGCTGCGCGAGAAACTCAAGGCCTGTGACGACGCCACGGTGCTGCACGGCATGATTGCCGGATGGCAGCCCACCCAGGTCGCCTGATCCTTTCCCCTCTATTGGCGGGACTGTCTTGAAACCCAACGTCGTCAGCGCCGATGTCCTGTTCGAGGAATTTCGCGGCACCCTGAAATGGGAATGGCTGGCGGGCCTGGGTGCCTCCGAGCGGCGCTTTGACGAAGTGGCTGTGCGCGCGGCACGCTCGGGTGCTGACCTTGTGGGCTACCTCAACTACATCCACCCCTACCGCGTGCAGATTCTGGGCGAGCGCGAAATCGCCTATCTCATCAACCGCACGCCCGAAGACTGCCAGCGTCGCATCGGGCGCATTGTCACACTGGAGCCGCCGGTGCTGGTGCTCGCCGATGGGCAGGCTGCGCCGGATGCGCTGCTGTCCATGTGCGAGCGTGCGCAGATTCCCATGTTCGCGACGCACGAGTCATCGGCGTTCGTCATCGACGTGCTGCGGGCCTACCTGTCCAAGTACTTTGCCGACCGCACCACGATGCATGGTGTGTTCATGGACATTCTGGGCCTGGGGGTCTTGATCACGGGCGAATCCGGCCTGGGCAAGAGTGAGCTGGGGCTGGAGCTGATCTCGCGCGGTAACGGCCTGGTGGCCGACGACGCGGTGGACCTGTTTCGCATCAACCAGACCACCATCGAGGGCAAATGCCCTGAGCTGCTGCAGAACCTGCTGGAGGTGCGCGGCATTGGTCTCTTGGACATCCGCGCCATCTTTGGCGAGACTGCGGTGCGCCGCAAGATGCGCCTCAGGCTCATCGTGCACTTGGTGCGCAAGGAGACGCTGGAGCGCGAATACGAGCGCCTGCCCTACGAGCCCCTGACCCAGGACGTGCTGGGCGTGCCGGTGCTCAAGGTGGTGATCCAGGTGGTGGCGGGGCGCAACATCGCCGTGCTGGTGGAAGCGGCCGTGCGCAACACCATCTTGCAGTTGCGCGGCATCGACACCTACCAAGAATTCGTGGAGCGGCACCGCCGCGCCATGGAGCGAGACACCGGCTTTTGAGGCGGCAGCCCTGGCTGCCTGGCTGCGCGGGTTATTTCTGTGCGCACTGGGCGCATTGGCCATACAGGGCCATCGTGTGGTCATGCACCACCCAGCCCTTCGCCTTGGCAATGATCTGCTGGCGTTTTTCTATCTCGGGATCGTAGAACTCTTCCACCTTGCCGCAGGACGTGCACACGAAATGGTCGTGGTGCTGGCCTTCATCGAGTTCGTAAACCGCTTTGCCGCTCTCGAAGTTGCTGCGGATCAGGATGCCCGCCTGCTCGAATTGCGTGAGCACGCGATAGACCGTGGCCAGCCCGATGTCCGAGCGCTCTTGCAGCAAGACCCGAAAGACATCTTCGGCCGTCATGTGGCGTTGTGCGCCCTTCTGAAAAATCTCCAGAATCTTCAGGCGCGGCAGGGTTGCCTTCAGGCCTGTGCTTTTGAGTTCGTCGATATTCGTCATGACCCTGTCTTTCGTGCGCCGGCGGGCTTGACCAGGCCCGCAGGACCAGCCGCTACAATGGATTGATCATAGCCTTACGACCCTTTTCCATGCCCGTCAAAGCCCATAGCAGCGCCCGTCTGGGCGTGACCTTGTTCATCGGCGCCTGCCTGGCTGCCGTGGCCGGCTGCAGCAGCCTGGACCATGCCAGCAAACGCCTGGCCAGCGTCATGACGCCTTACAAGGTGGATGTGGTGCAGGGCAATTTCGTCTCGCGCGAGCAGGTCGAGGCGCTGCAGGCCGGCATGAGCCGGCAGCAGGCGCGCGACATTCTCGGCACGCCCCTGGTGACCAGCCTGTTCCATGCCGAGCGCTGGGAATACGTGTTCACGATCAAGCGACCCGGTGAAGATATCCAGACGCGCAAGCTCACCCTGTTTTTCCAGGGTGATCTGCTGCAGCGTTTCGACGGTGACACCATGCCCTCTGAAGCCGAGTTTGTGGCCTCCCTGGGATCGCGCTCCACCCGGGGCAAGGTGCCCGTGCTGGAGGCCACCGACACCCAGCTGGCGCGTTTCCCGGCACCCGAGCGCACGGCCAGCGCACCAGCGGTGGCACCTGCCGAGCCGGTTTCCACCTCTTACCCTCCGCTCGAAGCGCCCGCGCGCTGAGAGCCGCGGCTTTGGGCGCCGGCAACCGGCATGGCCCACCGTATTCACCGATACAGGAATGACATGACAGGCAACTCTTTGCCCACCTCCCCCGCCTCCAGCGTCCTGCGTGTCGCGGTGGCTGGATCGTCCGGCCGCATGGGTCGCATGCTGATCGAGGCCCTGCGCGCCAGCGGCGACATGGTGCTGGCCGGTGCCCTGGATGTGGCGGCCAGCCCCGCCATCGGCTCGGATGCCACGGCTTTTCTGGGCTGCGCGAGTGGCGTGGCCATCACGGCAGACCTGCGTACGGGCCTGAAGAATGCCGATGTGCTGATCGATTTCACCCGCCCCGAAGGCACGCTGGCCCATCTGGCCGTTTGCGCCGAGCTGGGTGTGAAAGCCGTCATCGGCACCACGGGGTTCACGGATGCGCAGAAGGCCGAGATCGCGGCCTGTGCCCAGCGCACGGCCATCGTGATGGCGCCCAACATGAGCGTGGGCGTCAACGTCACGCTCAAGCTGCTGCAGATGGCGGCCCAGGCCATGGCGACCGGCTATGACATCGAGATCATCGAGGCCCACCACCGCCACAAGGTCGATGCGCCCTCGGGCACGGCCCTCAAGATGGGCGAAGTGATTGCGGATGCCCTGGGGCGCGACCTCAAGGAATGCGCTGTCTATGCCCGAGAAGGCGTGACCGGCGAGCGCGATCCGTCGAGCATCGGCTTTGCCACCATTCGTGGCGGCGACATCGTGGGCGACCACACCGTGCTGTTCGCAGGCATTGGCGAGCGCATCGAAATCACCCACAAATCGTCCAGCCGCGTCACCTATGCCCAAGGCAGCCTGCGCGCTGTGCGCTTTCTTGCAGACCGCAAGACCGGCATGTTCGACATGTTCGACGTGCTGGGCCTGAACTAGCCCCGCAGCGAGCCGGCATGGACGCACTGCACTGGTGGCGCCAAGGAGATGCGGTGACGCAGGGCACGGCCCTGCTGCTGCTGGCCATGTCGGTGGCCAGCTGGGTGGTGATCTTCTGGAAGGCGCGCCTCATGCACCGGGCCACGGCCGATGTGGCACGGTGCACGGCGGCTTTCTGGCAGGCGCCATCGCTCGACATTGCGGCGCAGCGTTTGCAGTCTTTCGATCGCGAAGCGTTGGTGCTGCCATTGGTGGTTGCTGCAAGTTCCATAGCAAATCCTGTGGACGCAGGCGTGAAGGCCACTTTGGCCACCTCCGGCAGCCTGTCGCAACAGATCACCCGTGTGCTGCGCGATGCGCTGCATGGTGCCCTCGGGCGGCTGCAGTGGGGGCAGGTATTGCTGGCTACGGTGGGCTCCACGGCCCCTTTCGTTGGCTTGCTGGGCACGGTCTGGGGTATCTACCACGCCCTCAGCGCCATGGCGGGCGCTGGGCAGATCACCATCGACCGCGTGGCCGGCCCCGTGGGCGAGGCCCTGGTGATGACGGCGGCAGGTCTGGCGGTGGCCATTCCGGCAGTGCTGGCTTACAACGTGTTCGGCCGTTTCATTGGCCGCATCGAAGCCGATCTGGAAGGTTTTGCGCGTGACCTGCGCGAGTTGCTGGCGCAGCACCCGGAGTCCTGACATGGCATTTGGCCGGCTTGAACGCACCTCGGGCCCCCAGCCCATGAGTGACATCAACATGACACCGCTGGTGGACGTGATGCTGGTCCTGGTGGTCATCTTCATTCTCACGGCGCCCTTGCTGGCCAGTTCCATCCGGCTCGATTTGCCACGCACAGAAGGCGCCACGCCCGGCGCCCCGCCCCGGTTCGTGACCCTGGTGGTGGACCGTTCCGGCCAGGCCTATCTGGATGACCAGCCCCTGGCGCAGGCGGCTTTGGCCGAGCGGCTGCAGCGCATCGGTGCGGCCCGGCCCGACACCGAGGTGCAGCTGCGGGCCGATGCGGCCGTGCCATATGGCCGCGTCGTCGAAGTCATGGGCGCGGCCCACAGCGCCGGGCTGCAGCGCATCGGTTTTGTTGCCGAACAGCCGGCTGCGACGCCGTGAGTCCTGGGCACAAGGCCAGACCCCGCACCGGGTGCGGCGCACCGTCAGGCGCCACCCCCGCGACCGCCTAAAATCTGCCAGCGCAGCAGCCCAGCGGCTGCACCCCTCTCACCCGCCAGAGCCCCCATGCAAGAAAAATACTCTCCCCAAGACGTCGAGCGCGCAGCGCACGACCACTGGACCGCCCGCGATGCCTACCGCGTGACGGAAGACGCGAACAAGAAGAAGTTCTACGCCTGCTCGATGCTGCCGTACCCCAGCGGCAAGCTGCACATGGGCCATGTGCGCAACTACACCATCAACGACATGCTCACGCGCTACCTGCGCATGAACGGCCACAACGTGCTGATGCCCATGGGCTGGGACGCTTTTGGCCTGCCCGCCGAGAACGCTGCGTTGAAAAACGGCGTGCCACCGGCCCAATGGACGTACGCAAACATCGCATACATGAAAAAGCAGATGCAGGCCATGGGCCTGGCCATCGACTGGAGCCGTGAAGTCGCCACCTGCGACCCCACCTACTACCAATGGAACCAGTGGCTGTTTTTGAAGATGCTGGAAAAGGGCATTGCCTACCGCAAGACCCAGGTGGTGAACTGGGACCCGGTGGATCAGACCGTGCTGGCCAACGAGCAGGTGATAGACGGCAAGGGCTGGCGCACCGGCGCACCGATCGAAAAGCGCGAGATCCCTGGCTACTACCTCAAGATCACCGACTACGCTGAAGAGCTGCTCGACTTTGTCACCGGCGACAAGCTGCCCGGCTGGCCCGAGCGTGTGAAGCTGATGCAGGAAAACTGGATCGGCAAGAGCGAGGGTGTGCGTTTTGCTTTCCCCCATGACATTCGGGGTGACGACGGTGCCCTGATTGGCGATGGCAGGATGTATGTCTTCACCACGCGCGCCGACACCATCATGGGCGTGACCTTNNCGCGCCGACACCATCATGGGCGTGACGTTTTGTGCCGTGGCGCCCGAGCACCCGCTGGCCGCCCATGCCGCCAAAACCAATCCCGTGCTGGCGGCGTTCATCGAAGAATGCAAGAGCGGCGGCACCACCGAGGCCGAGCTGGCCACGCAAGAGAAAAAGGGCGTGCCCACGGGGCTGTTCGTCACGCACCCGCTCACGGACTTGCCCGTGCAAGTGTGGGTGGGCAATTACGTGCTCATCGGCTACGGCGACGGTGCCGTGATGGGGGTGCCCGCGCACGACGAGCGCGACTTTGCGTTTGCGCTCAAATACGGCATCGAGATCAAGCAGGTGGTGCTGGTCGATGGTGAACACTTTGACTACCACCAGTGGCACGACTGGTACGGCGACAAACAGCGCGGCGTGACCATCAACTCCGACAGCTTCAGTGGCCTCTCCTACAAGGCCGCCGCGGCCGCCGTGGCCCACGCACTGGCGCAAAAAGGCCTGGGCGAATTCAAGACCACCTGGCGCCTGCGCGACTGGGGCGTGAGCCGCCAGCGCTACTGGGGCACACCGATTCCCATCATCCACTGCGACGAGCACGGCGCCGTGCCCGTGCCCGAAAAAGACCTGCCAGTGGTGTTGCCCACCGACTGCGTGCCCGATGGTTCGGGCAACCCGCTGCACAAGCACGAAGGCTTCCATGCCGGTGTCGTCTGCCCCGTGTGCGGCAAGGCCGCGCGCCGCGAAACCGACACCATGGACACCTTTGTGGACAGTTCGTGGTATTTCATGCGGTATTGCGACCCGAAGAACAGCGAAGCCATGGTGGCCGAGGGCGCCGATTACTGGATGCCGATGGACCAGTACA
>DCVY01000217.1:0-1717 GCA_002327945.1 Acidovorax delafieldii
AAGTCGGCCGTGGTGCCCAGCACCTTCTCGGGGTGGTCCTTCCAGATGTCCTGCGTGGTGTTGGCGGTGACGCCGATGCCGTCCATGATGGCGCGGTGGTGCCAGGGCTCGCCCACGCAAAAGCCGTCCATGTTGCCCACGCGCATGTTGGCCACCATCTGCGGCGGCGGCACGGTAATCAGCTTGGCGCCCGACAGCGGATTGATGCCCGCAGCTGCCAGCCAGTAGTGCATCCACATCGCATGTGTGCCCGTGGGGAAGGTGCCGGCAAAGGTGTATTCGCGCTTTTCCCTGGCCATCAGCGCGGCAAGCGAGGGGCCGTCCACCGCGCCCTTGTCGGCCAGGGCTTTGGACAGCGTGATGGCCTGCCCGTTGTGGTTCAGGTTCATCAGCACCGCCATGTCTTTCTTGGGGCCGGCCGTACCCAGGTGCACGCCGTACACCAGGCCATAGAGTACATGGGCAAAGTCCAGCTCGCCGTTCACCAGCTTGTCGCGCACGCCGGCCCAGCTGGCCTCCTTGGTGGGGATGATGGTCACGCCGTACTTCTTGTCAAAGCCCAGCACCGAGGCCATCACCACGCTGGCGCAGTCGGTCAGCGGGATGAAGCCGATCTTCACCTCCTTTTTCTCCGGGGCGTCCGAGCCCTGGGCATGGACGAGGGCGCGCAGTGCGGGGCTTATGCCCACGGCACCCACGGTGGCGGCCTGCAGCACGGTGCGGCGGTTGAGGCTGGTTTTCAACAGATCGGTCATGGGGCTTCCCTTCGGTGTGGCAAACAAAAAAAGGCATCCTCACACCGCGCCTGGCTGTATCCACAGCGGTGCGCGGGTGGGGACGCCTTTGTCCGGTTTTTGGCCGCATCCGCCCGCCTTTGGGTGGTGCAGCCATGGAAGACCTGTGAGGGTCTGAACCTGTCAATGCAAGCCCTGTGCCAGCTTGTCGAAGTGATGTCGCCCTGAGCCTTTTGACAAGCCTGTCCTGGGCTTGTCGCAGGGCTCAGGAAAGGCCTTTCGAAGGGCCGTGCCAAAGCAGTGTCTTGGTTTCGACGGGCTCAGCCCGATCGGATGGGGCAAGGTGTATCCGGGGTATGCCGCCCATCAGGCTATGGGGTGCAAGAACATCCGGGGCGCCCATGCACCGGTGTTGTGCAGTGCACCATCAGGGCGCCGGGGTGTCGCCTGGTTGTAAGACGGGGTGCACTGCAGAACGCACAAAGCGCAGAGGGATCAAGCCACCAGTTTGGCCGCTCGACCAGGCGCCACCACCACGCAGTTTCGCCCTTTCGACTTGGCCTCGTACATCGCCAGGTCGGCACGCTGCATCAGGGACGACAGGTCTTCGCCGCTCTTCTCTGCAATCGCCACCCCGATGCTCACCGTCAGGGTCACCACGCTACCCTGCAGATCGCAGCGCAGCCCGGCCACGGCTGCACGCAGGCGCTCGGCTACTGCGCTGGCCTGGTCAAGTGCCGTCTGCGGCATGAGCACGGCGAACTCTTCGCCACCCAGGCGGGCCAGGCAATCGGTGGTGCGCACCATTTCCTCGCACACGCGGGACACTGCCTTGAGCGCCTCATCACCAGCAAGGTGCCCGCAGGTGTCGTTGATTTTCTTGAAGTGGTCAATATCCACCATCAGCAGCGCAAGGGAGTGTTGGTACCGTGCGGCACGCTCCAGCTCCATGCACCCGGTGGCAACAAAATGATTGCGGTTGC
>DCVY01000217.1:1806-2256 GCA_002327945.1 Acidovorax delafieldii
TGCTCGTCGCCACCGTCAGTGAAATAAGCCCCACATGCACCAGCATGACGAACATGAGGCTATTGAGATTGCCCGGCGCATAGGCCCACACCACGATGGACGACCACATCGCCATGTGTGCCCCGTGTGCCAGCGCAATCCGCCGTGTCCAGCGCGCCTCATCGTGCGGGCCCGGTGCTGCTCGGAGAAACCGGAGATAAACGCTGATGTACACCGCAATCACCACCAGCTCCAGGCCAGCCCACAGCACCACCTGCCAGACCGGCACCCACGAGGTCAGCAACGCCGCGACCAACAGCACCAGGATCGGGGCCAGATAGCGGTCGTGCAGATTGCTGTCCACATACAGCCTGAGCTGCTGCAGCCGCAGCGAGGCGGGCTGAGTGTCTTCCATGCTTCTCCCCGAAAGGCGCCTATGCAAGAGCAGGCAAGGGTGTCAAAACGTACGGT
>DCVY01000217.1:2350-21243 GCA_002327945.1 Acidovorax delafieldii
GGGTGAAATCGGGGAGGAGGCGCTGGGCTTAATTCACGGCGTCGAAAATACCTGACAGCGCTGCCTTCTCGCCAATGGCTTGCTCTCACCCTTGCGGTCGCCGCTGGCACTGCCGCGGCCCAGGGCTATCCCACCGACATCATCGCCCGCGTCATTGCAGACCCGCTGGGCCTTGCGCTCGGCCAGAGCGTGACCGTGGAAAACAAGTCGGGTGGCGGCGGCATCGTGGGCGCCAACGAAACGGCCAAGGCGGCACCTGATGGCTACACGCCCGGCATGGCGGCCAGCCCAGCCATCACCCCCAAGACGCCGTACAACCCGTTGACCGATTGCACACCCATCACCAACATCGCAGCCGCGCCCAACATCATTGCGGTGCACCCCAGTTTCCCGGCCAAGGACTACACGGCCTTCGTGGCCGAAGTCAAGAAGTCGCCCGGCAAATATTCGTATGCATCGTCGGGCACAGGCGGCATTGGCCACCTGCAGATGGAGCTGTACAAGAACCTCTGCGGCGTTTTCGTGGCCCACATCCTTTATCGCGGTGCGGGCCCCGCCCTGAATGACACCGTGGCCGGCCAGGTGCCCATGATCCCAGGAGCCTGTCGGACTTGAATCACAGGAACCTGCCACAAGACGAAGGCAAGTGTTTCGCACCATTTGCCAACAGACTTTTGCCTTGTAGCGCTTCAAATTTGCTTATGAATCAAGCAATCATCTCTGGAAAGCTGAAAGTCCGACAGGCTGTTGGGATGATTTTTGACAACCTGCCTTCGGCGCTGCCCTTCTCCGGCCGTGAAAAAGCGCATGGAAGACACGGGCGCGCGCATCGTGGCCAACACGCCCGACCAGTTCGCCGCGCAGATCAAGGCCGAGTACACGGTCTACAAGGAGGTGGTGGCCCGGCAGAAGCTGACGCTGGATTCACCGCGCGCCCTGCCATGCCAGCCGCCCGCGCCCCGGGCGACTTTTTTACGTGCTATGGTTTTGACATGCTTGCTGCCAGCCTGACCGCCATCGACACCTTTGTGGACGCCCTGTGGCTGCAAGACGGCCTGGCCCGCAACACGCTGGCCGCCTACCGGCGCGATCTCACGCTGTATGCCACCTGGCTCGCCGGCCAGCAGCCTGTGCTGGCGCTCGATGACACGGCCGAGTGCCACCTGCAGGCCTATTTTTCCGAGCGCCATGCGCAAACCCGGGCCACGTCGGCCAACCGGCGCCTGACGGTGCTGCGGCGCTACTTTCACTGGGCCCTGCGCGAGCGGCGCATTCAGGCCGACCCCACGGTGCGGCTGCAGGCGGCACGCCAGCCACTGCGCGTGCCCAAAACCCTGTCGCAGGCGCAGGTGGAGGCGCTGCTGAACGCCCCCGATGTGGGCACGCCGCTGGGCCTGCGCGACCGCACCATGCTGGAGCTGATGTATGCCAGCGGGCTGCGGGTGACCGAGCTGGTCACGCTCAAGACCTTCCAGCTCGGTCTGAATGAAGGCGTTTTGCGGGTGATGGGCAAGGGCAGCAAGGAGCGTCTGGTGCCGTTTGGCGAGGAAGCACGGCTGTGGATCGATCGCTACCTGCACGAATCACGCGGCGTGATCCTGGGCGGCCAGCAGACCGAGGATCTGTTTGTCACCCAGCGCGGCTCTGGCATGACGCGCGTGATGTTCTGGATGATCGTTAAAAAGTGGGCTGCAGTGGCGGGCATCACCGTGCCCCTGTCGCCGCACACGCTGCGCCATGCGTTTGCCACCCACCTGCTCAACCATGGGGCCGATCTGCGGGTGGTGCAGATGTTGCTGGGCCATGTGGATATTTCCACCACCACCATCTACACCCATGTGGCGCGCGAGCGCCTGAAGGCGCTGCATGCACACCACCATCCGCGGGGATGAAGGGTGCGGGCAGGTCGTGTTGCTGCCCGGGAGGCTGCCCTGGAAGCGGGCATTTCGGGCTGCGCCTGCCATTGCCCTCTGTGGGGTGCGCCGGTTGTCGGCCGGGTTAATCCTCTCCGAGCGATTCGGCCCAGGTCAGGGCCTGTAGGTGCGCCCAGTTGACCTGGCGGTTGGACAGGTGCAGGGTCTCGGCGGCCTCGGTAAATGTGGCTTCGTCGCCGCTTTCGCAGGCGCGTGTGAGATCGAGAAAGGGGGCAAACACACCGGTGCCATGCAGCAGCGCGTCCGTCACGGGCTGGGGCAGTGCCACCGATTCCAGGGCTTTTTCCAGCGGCACCCCCAGCATCACATCCAGCAGCGAGAAAACGCCCACCACAAAGGCGTTGTCGCATTCCTCGGGGGCAAGCAGCTCGGCCGCCAGCAGCTCCATCAGGCGGCCCCGCACCACCGCCGTGGAACCCACGGCAGGCGGTGCTCCACCGGCCCGTGACGTGGTCATGAGCAGGGCGGCCCAGCGGAACAGCTTTTTGAGGCCCAGGATCATCACGGCATGGCGGAACGACGTGATCTCGCACGACAGGCCAAAGCCCGAAGAGTTGATGAAGCGCAGCAGGTTGAAAGACAGGGTGGGGTCTTTCTTGAGCAGGTCTTCAATCTCGGCGGTGCTGGCCTGCCTGCGCACCAGGTTAATCAACTGGATGATGGTGGCCTGCGAAGGCCGGATGGTGGTGGCTTTCACCAGCGCGGGCTTGGCGAACCAGTAGCCTTGAAAGAGCTTGACCCCCAGGCCAGCCATCATCTGGTACTGCTCGGGGGTTTCCACCTTTTCCGCCACCAGCGTGGCCTGGCTGTGGGTGCCGGCAAATTTGACCAGCGGACCCGCCAGTTCCGGCTTGAAGGCCTGCATGTCGAGCTTGATGAATGCGGCCAGCGGCAACCATGACACATAGCTGCGCTTGAGTACATTCTGGTCGAATGCCAGCCGGAAACCGCGCGTGCGCAATGCGTCCAGTGTCGCAACCCGGGCCTCGATGTCTTCGACCGTGGGGCTGTCGGCGAGCGGGGGTACTTCCAGCACCACCTTGTCAGGGTGGATGAGTTCCAGGTGACCGCCCGCCAGGCTTTCATGCGTGCAGTTGATGAACACCGTCTTCTTGCCTACCAGGGCTTCGGTGCCGGCATACGACAAGGCATTGAACAGCAGCGCGGCATCGCTGGCAGCGGTGTGGGATGCCGATGCAGTGGTGCGGTCGAATAGCTCATAGCCAAACACTGCGCGGTTGGCGTCCACGATGGCCTGGCGCGCGATGATGGCCAGATTGTCGGTCTCCATGCCCTCGGAGGCCACGACGGCGGCTGCCGGGGTGTCTTGTTCTGGTGTGCTCGACATGGGTGCGCTGGTAAGGGGTTGCGGGAGAGAATCCGGGCCATTTTAGGTCGTGGCCTTTGCCCGGGAGGTCAGTCCGTGAGCTGGTCGGCCCAGGCCAGTGCCTGCAGATGGGCAAAGTTGATTTGCTGGCTGGAAAGGTGCAGGGTGCCCGCTGCGCGGTCAAACACGGAATCGTCGCTGGACTCGCAGGCCTCGGCGAGTGTGAGCAGGTCACCCAGAAAGCCTTTGCGCAGCAGCAGGGCGTCCGAGACTTCATCGGGCAAGTTCAGCAGGCCGAGTGCCGATTCCATGGGCATGTGCAGCATCACGTCCAGCAGCGAGAAAATGCCCACCACGAACGCCAGGTCGGCCTCTTCTGGGGGCTGGGTTTCCAAGGCCAGCAGCTCCATCAGCCGCCCGCGCACCACGGCGGTGTGGCCCACCGAGGACGGCGTGCCGCTGGAGCGCGAGGCGGTCAGCAGCAGGGCTGCCCAGCGGAAAAGCTTCTTCAGGCCCATGAGCATCACGGCCTGGCGGAAGGATGTGATCTCGCGGTTCAGGCCAAAGCCCGACGAGTTGATCAGCCGCATGAGGTTGAAGGCCAGCCCCGCGTCTTTCTTGAGCACTTCCTCGATGTCGTCCGTGCTGGCCTGCTTGCGCACCAGATTGATGAGCTGGATGATGCTGGCCTGGGAGGCCGGGAGCAGCTTGGCCTCGACGAGCGCGGGGCGGGCGAACCAGTAACCCTGGAACAGATCAACGCCCTGGCTGGAAGCCATGTCGTATTGCTGCGCGGTTTCGACTTTTTCGGCAATCAGATCAGCCTGCGAGTGGCGGCCGGCATAGCTGATCAGCACGGCCAGCTGGTCGGGGGCGAGCACCGACAAGTCCAGCTTGATGTAGTCGGCCAGTGGCAGCCAGGGGGCGTAGGCCGATTCCAGCACGGTGTGGTTGAACGCCAGGTGAAAGCCGCGCTCGCGCAGCGCCGCCAAAATGGGCAGGCGGGCAACCACCTCGGCGCTGGCGGCGTGGCCCAGGGGCGGAATTTCGAGCACAACCTTGTCGGGGTCCAGCAGCTCGAGGTGGCCGCCCGTCAGGCTTTCGTGGGTGCAATTGACGAAGATGAGCTTCTTGCCCACCAGCTCCTCGGTGCCCGCATGGGAGAGCGCGGTAAAAACCAGAATCACGTCGGTGGCGGCCGTGTGGTCTGCGCCACTGCGTGACCGGTTGAACAGCTCATAGCCCACCACCACTTTCTGCGCATTCACGATCGCCTGGCGGGCAATCATGGCAACGGACGATTGGCTTTGGGGCGGAGGGGGCGAGGAGGTGCCGCTGTCAGGGTGTGTGGACATGGAGAAAGGGTCTGTTTTCGGCGTGCCAAGAAAGCCATGCACGGCATGGGTGCATTGTAGAAAATTTCGGCAGTGCGGGTGTCAGGATCATCCCTGCTGCAGCCACCGCAATTCAGCTTCGGTAAAGCCCGCGCTGCGGCGGGCGGCTTCGTTGAATGGGGGCTTGAGCCGCGGTGCCTCGTACTGGCGCACCAGCTGCCCGTACAGGGTTTCGGGGTCCAGCCCCTGGCGCGCGCACAGCCAGCGGTACCAGTGGTTGCCAATGGCGACGTGGCCCACTTCGTCGTGCAAGATGGTGTCCAGGATGTCTGCGGCAGCCAGTGCATCGGGCGCAGCCACCTGGCGCAGCTTGCGCTGAATCTGTGGCGTGGCATCCAGCCCGCGCGCTTCCATGGTGCGTGGCACCAGGGCCATGCGGGCCACGATGTCGTGCTGTGTTTTCTCGCACATGGTCCACAGGCCCTGGTGGGCCGGGAAATCGCCGTAGTCATGCCCCTGGCTGCGCAGATGGTCGCGCAGCAGCCGAAAGTGCAGGGCCTCTTCAGCCGCCACCCGCAGCCAGTCGAGGTAATAGGCTGGCGGCATGCCGTCAAAACGCCAGGCCGCATCAAGGGCCAGGTTGATGGCGTTGAACTCGATGTGCGCGATGGCATGGATGAGGATGGCGCGGCCTTCAGCCGTGGCTGGGGAGCGGCGCGCGACCTCGGTGTGGCGCAGCAAGGCGGGTCGCTCGGGACAGCCGGGCAATGCGCTGGCATCAATCAAGGCGGTGGGGGCTTGTTCTGCTATCGAAAGCGCAGCTGCCTGCGCCTGAAGGTCAAGCGTTGCGGCCGCTTTTTGTTCTGGGTCTGAGAGGCACAAGATCTGCAGTGCACGGTGGCGAAGCTCCATTCGTACAATTCTAGGCCCTGCCTGGGCTTGGATGGATGGCCAGAGCGCATGCTTTGTAACCAACAGGCAGATCCATTTTTTACGGAGTGTGGTCATGGCGATTTACGAACTTGATGGCGCGGCCCCGCGTGTGGCGGCTTCGGCCTGGGTGGCCGACAGCGCGCAGGTGATTGGCAATGTGGTGCTGGGCGAAGACGCCAGCGTGTGGTTCGGTACCGTGGTGCGCGGCGATACGGAGGCCATCACCATCGGTGCGGGCTCCAACATCCAGGACGCCAGCGTGCTGCATGCCGACTTCGGCAAGCCCCTGGTGGTGGGTGAGCGCGTGACCGTGGGCCACCAAGTCATGCTGCACGGCTGCACCATTGGCGACGAAACACTGATCGGCATCGGCGCCATCGTGCTCAATGGCGCCAAAATCGGCAAGAACTGCCTGGTGGGCGCGGGCGCGCTGGTGACCGAGGGCAAGGAGTTTCCGGATGGCTCCATGATCATCGGCAGCCCCGCCAAGGCCGTGCGCGAACTGACACCCGAGCAGATCGAAGGCCTGCGCCAGAGCGCGCAGCACTACATCGACAACGCACGCCGATTTCAAACCGGCCTGCGCAAAACCGGCTGAGCGCCGCCGCTGCCCATTTCTTCTCCTGGAACCCCTGCGTGTCTGAACTCCACAAGTTTCTTTTCGATGGCATGCCCGTGCGCGGCATGCTCGTGCGCCTGACCGAGGCCTGGACCGACATCCTGCACCGCCGCGCCAGCAACACCGCCACCGGCCCCTACCCCGCACCCGTGCGCGAGCTGCTGGGCGAGATGGCTGCGGCCGGCGTGCTGATGCAGTCCAGCATCAAGTTCAACGGTGCTCTGGTGCTGCAGGTGTTTGGCGACGGCCCCGTCAAGCTGGCCGTGGCCGAGGTTCAGTCCGATCTGAGCCTGCGTGCCACTGCCACGGTCATTGGCCCCGTGGCCGACGATGCGCGCCTGAGCCAGATGCTCAATGTGGCCGGCGGCGGGCGCTGCGCCATCACGCTCGACCCCAAGGACCGCCACCCGGGCCAGCAGCCCTACCAGGGCGTGGTGCCGCTGCACGGCGACCACCATGAAAAGCTGGAGCGCCTGTCGGATGTGCTGCAGCACTACATGCTGCAGTCCGAGCAGCTCGACACGGTGCTGGTACTGGCCGCCAACGACACCGTGGCGGCCGGGCTGCTGATCCAGCGCATGCCCCTCAAGGGCGAGGGCAACCTCGCTGCGGGCCTGACGCATCGCGAAAACGAAGACCAGATCGGCCGCAACGAGGATTACAACCGCATTGCCCACCTGGCATCGAGCCTGACCCGCGAGGAGCTGCTGACCCTGGATGTGGACACCATCCTGCGCCGCCTCTTTTGGGAAGAGAAGCTGCTGCGCTTCGAGCCGCAGGTGGGCGCCGCCGGCCCGCACTTTGCGTGCAGCTGCAGCCGCGAGCGCGTGGGCAACATGTTGCGCAGCCTGGGCCGGGACGAGATCGAGAGCATTCTGGCCGAGCGCGATGACATCGAGGTGGGCTGCGAATTCTGTGGGCAGCAATACCGCTTTGATGCGGTGGATGCGGCGCAGATATTTGTATCTCCCGCCGTCAGTCAGCCCCCTGTGTCCCCTGGAATCCAGTAAATCAGCGCACTGGGATGGCTGCCCCGCCCCTGCCTGCGAGGGCGCTGAACAGGCGATGCTCGCATTCTGGGTCGCTGCATTTCTCGCAATCCCAGGCGCGCAGGCGCATGGGTTTTTGTTCCAGCAGGTCGGATGCGCTTGTCGATAGCGCGATTTTTGCTATTGATTCAATAGCTTTCAAGGCATTTTCGGTGCGCCTGGGGCCTTGGCCGTACACCACCTGGTAGCGCACGGTGGCTTTCGCCAGCAGGGCGCGAAGGCGTGCGTCGAAGGCCTCGCGCCGGGCTTGTTCGGGTGGGAGGCAAGGCAAATCCAGGCCCATCAGCAAGGTGATGGCGGCGCTGTGCAGGGTGTGGCTGGTCTCGGCTGGCAGCCGTGGTGCGTCTGGTGCGATGGCAAGGGCACGCGCTGTGAGCGCGGAGTCTGCCAGGCGGCGGTGGATGGCTTCGGCCAGTTCGGTTGCGCCGGTGCCGGGGGCTCCCAGCAGGGCAATGGTCTGCTGCGCAGGCACGGTGGGTGAGATAAGAGCCCGGCAGATCAGCGGGGCATGTATTGCACGTAAACCTCGTTGGGCTTGACCATGCCGAGTTCGTTGCGTGCCTTTTCTTCCACCATGTCCAGCCCCTCCTTGAGGTCATGCACCTCGGAGTTCAGCCGTTCATTCACCTGGCGGGCCTGGTCGTTGGCCGCCGTCTGCGCGGCCAGCTGGCGCTGCATTTCCTGCACGCGGGGAATGCTGCCGCGGCCCAGCCAGAGCTGGGCGTGCAGGGCTGCCAGCAAAGCCAGCAGGACGACAGGTACAAGACGGGACGCCATGGCTTAAATGGTACGGCCACGCCGGCTCAAGACGCAAGCCCGTTTTGCGGTCTACCCAGCCGCTGTTGCGCCACCCCGCGGTGCCGGGGGGCAGCGAGGAGAGCGTAGCAAAGCCAGGTGGATGCCATGGCTTAGCGCAGGTTGTAGAACGCGGCGCGGCCAGGGTAGTGGGCAATTTCGCCCAGGTCTTCCTCGATGCGCAGCAACTGGTTGTACTTGGCGATACGGTCGGAGCGGCTGAGCGAGCCGGTCTTGATCTGGCCGGCGTTGGTGCCCACAGCGATGTCGGCAATGGTGCTGTCTTCGGTTTCGCCCGAGCGGTGCGAGATCACGGCGGTGTAGCCGGCGCGCTTGGCCATCTCGATGGCGGCGAAGGTTTCGGTCAGCGTGCCGATCTGGTTGATCTTGATGAGGATCGAATTGGCGATGCCCTTGTCGATGCCTTCCTTCAGGATCTTGGTGTTGGTGACGAACAGGTCGTCGCCCACCAGCTGCACGTTTTGCCCCAGGCGCTCGGTCAGCAACTTCCAGCCGTCCCAGTCGCCTTCGTGCATGCCGTCTTCGATGCTGATGATGGGGTATTTGTCCACCCAGGTGGCGAGCATGTCGGTCCATTGCTGGGCGGTGAGCTGGATGCCGCCTTCGCCTTCCAGCACATAGTGGCCGTTCTTGTAGAACTCGCTGGCCGCGCAGTCGAGGCCCAGGGCAATCTGCTCGCCTGGGGTGTAACCCGCATCCTGAATGGCCTGCAGGATCAGCTGGATCGCCGCTTCGTGGTTCTCGACGCTGGGCGCAAAGCCGCCTTCGTCGCCCACGGCCGTGCTCATGCCCTTGTCGTGGATGATCTTTTTTAGCGCATGGAACACCTCGGCACCCCAGCGCACGGCTTCGCGAAAGCTCGGCGCGCCCACGGGGATGATCATGAACTCCTGCAGATCGAGGCTGTTGTTGGCGTGCGCGCCGCCGTTGATCACGTTCATCATGGGCACGGGCAGCTGCACGCTGCCCATGCCGCCCAGATAGCGGTACAGGGGCAGACCGGATTCTTCGGCCGCAGCGCGCGCCACGGCCATCGATACGGCCAGCATGGCGTTGGCGCCCAGGCGGCTCTTGTTCTCGGTGCCATCGAGGTCGATCAGGGTCTTGTCCAGAAAACCCTGCTCCGAGGCGTCGAGGCCCAGCACGGCTTCGGAGATTTCGGTGTTGATGTGTTCCACCGCCTTGAGCACGCCCTTGCCCAGGTAGCGGGACTTGTCGCCGTCACGCAGCTCGATGGCTTCGCGCGAGCCGGTGGATGCGCCCGAGGGCACGGCCGCACGGCCCATCACGCCCGATTCGAGCAGCACGTCGCACTCGACGGTGGGGTTGCCGCGGCTGTCCAGCACTTCACGGCCTACGATGTCAACAATGGCACTCATGGTTTTCCTTTGATGGGAAGTTTTAAATTTTTCAAGCTATTTTGGCTTGTGGCGCTTATGAATCAAGCGCCATTTGCTATAAAAATTGCACCGCTGTGGGTCAGGCGCCGAAGCTGTTTTCCAGAAAACCGTTTTTCTTGGTGATGCTGTCGAGCGCCACCAGTGTCTCCAGCAGGGCTTTCATGTGCTTGAGCGGAACGGCATTGGGCCCGTCCGACAGCGCATGGGCCGGGTCGGGATGGGTTTCCATGAACAGGCCCGCCACGCCCACGGCCACGGCGGCACGGGCCAGCACGGGCACCATCTCGCGCTGGCCGCCGCTGCTGGTGCCCTGGCCGCCAGGCAGCTGCACGCTGTGCGTGGCGTCAAACACCACTGGGGCGCCGGTCTCGCGCATGATGGCCAGGCTGCGCATGTCGCTCACCAGGTTGTTGTAGCCAAAGCTCGCGCCGCGCTCGCAGGCCATGAAATTGTCTTCATTCAACCCGGCTTCGCGCGCGGCGGCGCGGGCCTTGTCGATGACGTTTTTCATGTCGTGCGGGGCAAGAAACTGGCCCTTCTTGATGTTGACCGGCTTGCCCGACTGGGCCACGGCGTGGATGAAATCGGTCTGGCGGCACAAAAAGGCCGGTGTCTGCAGCACGTCCACCACCTTGGCGGCCTCGGCAATGTCGTCCTCGGTGTGCACGTCGGTGAGCACCGGCACGCCCAGCTCGCGCTTGATCTTGGCCAGGATCTCCAGACCTTTTTCGCGGCCCGGGCCGCGAAAGCTGGTGCCCGAAGACCGGTTGGCCTTGTCGAAGCTGCTCTTGAAGATGAAGGGGATGCCCAGGCTGCTGGAGATTTCCTTCAGCTGGCCCGCCACGTCCATCTGCAGCTGTTCGGACTCGATCACGCAGGGGCCAGCAATCAGGAAAAAGCGGTGTTCCAGACCAATGTCAAAGCCGCAGAGTTTCATGGTGGTTTCCTAGGGTGAGGAAGTCAGGCGGTCAGGCCTTGGCAGGCGGGGCCGCCTTGTGGTGTTCGACGGCTGCCTTGATGAAGGCGTTGAACAGCGGGTGACCGTTCCAGGGGGTCGATTTGAACTCAGGGTGGAACTGCACGCCAATGAACCAGGGATGCACGTCCTGGGGCAGCTCGACGATCTCGGTCAGATGCTCGCGCTGCGTCAGCGCCGAGATCACCAGGCCTGCCTTGCGCAACTGATCGAGGTAGTTCACGTTGGCTTCATAGCGGTGGCGGTGGCGCTCGGTCACCACGTCGCCATAGATGCTGTGGGCCAGCGTGTTGGCCGCCACGTCGGAGCTCTGCGCGCCCAGGCGCATGGTGCCGCCGAGGTCGGAGGTTTCGTCACGCTTTTTGATGGTGCCGTCGGCATCCTTCCACTCGGTGATCAGGGCGATCACGGGGTGGGGGGTGGCGGGGTCGAACTCGGTGCTGTTGGCGTTGGCCAGGCCCGCCACATGGCGCGCGTACTCGATGGTGGCCACCTGCATCCCCAGGCAGATGCCCAGGTAGGGCACCTTGTGCTCGCGCGCAAACCGGGCCGTGGCGATCTTGCCTTCCACCCCGCGCGCACCGAAGCCGCCGGGCACCAGGATGGCGTCGTACTTGGACAGCTTGGCAGCAGCATCGGCGCTGTCGATGGCTTCAGAGTCGACATGGTCGATCTTCACGCGCACATGGTTGCGCATGCCGGCGTGGCGCAGGGCTTCGTTGACCGACTTGTAGCTGTCGGACAGGTCCACATACTTGCCGACCATGGCAATGGTGATTTCGCCTTGCGGGTGCTCGGTCTCATACACCAGATCGTCCCAACGCTTGAGGCTGGTGGGTGGGGTGTTCAGGCGCAGCTTGTCGCAGATCAGGCCGTCCAGGCCCTGTTCGTGCAGCATGCGCGGCACCTTGTAGATGGTGTCCACATCCCACATGCTGATCACGCCCCATTCGGGCACGTTGGTGAACAGNNTGGGTGGGCTTGGTCTTGAGCTCGCCGGCTGCAGCAATCCAGGGCACATAGGTCAGGTGCACGAAAGCCGCGTTGTTGGGGCCCATGCGCAAGCTCATCTGGCGCGCGGCTTCCAGGAAGGGTAGCGATTCGATGTCGCCCACCGTACCGCCGATTTCCACAATGGCCACATCCACGGCATCCGGTGTGCCGATGCCGGCGCCACGTTTGATGAATTCCTGGATTTCGTTGGTGACATGGGGGATGACCTGCACGGTTTTGCCCAGGTAGTCGCCGCGGCGCTCTTTCTCCAGCACGGACTGGTAGATCTTGCCCGTGGTGAAGTTGTTGGTTTTTTTCATGCGCGTTTCGATGAAACGCTCATAGTGGCCCAGGTCGAGGTCGGTTTCTGCGCCGTCGTCGGTCACGAAAACCTCGCCGTGCTGGAACGGCGACATGGTGCCAGGATCTACGTTGATGTAGGGGTCAAGCTTGATGAGGGTGACTTTGAGTCCCCGCGATTCGAGGATCGCGGCAAGGGAGGCTGAGGCGATTCCCTTGCCCAGGGAAGACACCACACCGCCGGTGACGAAGACAAATTTGGTCATGTCTTTTTTGGTGGTGGGAAATTGGGATTATAGATGGCCCCCCGCAAGTGCCCTGTCTGGCAGGGCCTTCTTCGTCTGCTAAATTCGCCCCATGAATGAGCTTGCTGGAAAACAAATTGTTCTGGGTCTGAGCGGGGGCGTAGCGTGCTACAAGGCGGCCGATCTGTGCCGTCAGCTCATCAAGGAGGGCGCCACCGTGCAGGTGGTGATGACCGAGGCGGCCGCTCAGTTCATCACGCCGGTCACCATGCAGGCGCTCTCGGGCCGGTCTGTGTATGGCTCGCAGTGGGATGCGCGGGAGGCCAACAACATGCCCCACATCAACCTGAGCCGTGAGGCCGACGCCATCCTGATCGCGCCCTGCAGTGCCGACTTTGTGGCGCGGCTGGCACAGGGGCGGGCCGATGAATTGCTGAGCCTGCTGTGCCTGGCGCGGCCACAAGAGCGCGTGCCCTTGCTGCTGGCGCCCGCCATGAATCGCGCGATGTGGGCCCATCCGGCCACGCAGCGCAACCTGGCCCAAGTGGCGCAGGATGGTGCCGTGGTGCTGGGGGTTGGCAATGGCGACCAGGCCTGCGGCGAGACGGGCGACGGGCGCATGCTCGAACCCCTGGAGCTGCTGGAAGAACTGTTGGCCTTTTTCGCGCCCAAGCTGCTGTGCGGTCGCAAGGTGCTGATCACGGCCGGGCCGACCTTTGAGGCCATCGACCCGGTGCGCGGCATCACCAATCTGTCCAGCGGCAAGATGGGTTTTGCCATTGCGCGCGCAGCCCGAGAGGCCGGCGCCGAGGTCACGCTGGTGGCCGGGCCGGTGCACCTGCAAACGCCGCGTGGCGTGCACCGCGTGAATGTGCAATCGGCGCAGGAAATGCTTGCAGCGGTCGAGCAGCGTGCGCAGACAGCTTCGATTTTCATCGCGACAGCGGCGGTGGCCGATTGGCGGCCCGCCGCGCCGTCCACCCAGAAGATCAAGAAGGATGGCTCAGGCCAGAAGCCGGTGCTGGGGTTTGTCGAAAACCCTGACATCCTGGCCACCGTGGCCCAGTCGCCGCATGCGCTGGTGGGGGATCTGTTCTGCGTAGGTTTCGCGGCCGAAAGCCACGACCTGCTGCTGCATGCCACGGCCAAGCGCCAGCGCAAGGGCGTGCCGTTGCTGGTGGGCAATATCGGCCCCGCCACCTTTGGGCAGGACGACAACGCCCTGTTGCTAGTGGACGCGCAGGGGCACCGCGAGCTGCCCCGGGCCTCCAAGCGCGTGCTGGCCCAGCAGCTGATTGCCGAGATCGCGGCGCGGTTGCCGCGCCCGCAGGCTTGACCCAGGCATTTCAGGAGTCGTCGCATGTTCCATCAGACCCGGCCCGAGTGGGATACGCCGCCCGATGGCGATTTCGCACGCTATGTTGAGCAGCTGACGGCGCCCAAGGTGCCTGTGCAGCCTCCCATGCAGGTGCTGCCGCTGCAGCCGCAAGACAAAGAAGCGCCGCGCGGCATGCGGGGTAAAAAAGCGTCGTCGGCACAGCCGCCCGATCTGGTGCAGGTGCTCGCACCCGCCATGGGTATGCTGCCGATCATGCGTGGCGTGCTGCTCGTGCTGACGCTGGCGCATGCAGCAGCGTTTTTCATGGTGGGCAGGGGCTCGTTGCCCGTCCTGTTGTTTATGGGGATGTTGTGGTGGGGGCTGGGCCGGATGGCCGCATGGGCGTCCGGCGCGCTGTTGCCAGCGACTGTTGACCGGACGCGGATCAACATGGCGCACCTGCAGGAGCGACTGCGCCACCTCGCACAGCAGCGCGATACAGAAAGCAAGAAGTGAAGATAGACGTCAAGATTCTCGATCCGCGCATGGCGGACCAGTTGCCCGCCTATGCCACACCGGGCAGTGCGGGCCTGGATCTGCGGGCCTGCATCGATGCGCCCTTGGTGCTGGCGCCCAATGCCTGGCACCTGGTACCCACGGGCATTGCCGTGTTCATCAAAGACCCTGGCTATGCTGCGCTCATCCTGCCCCGCTCGGGTCTTGGGCATAAGCACGGCATCGTTCTGGGCAATCTGGTGGGCCTGATCGACAGCGATTACCAGGGGCAGCTCATGGTCAGTGCCTGGAATCGCAGCACGGTGCCTTTCACGCTGGAACCCATGGAGCGGCTGGCCCAGCTGGTGATCGTTCCCGTGATGCAGGCGCAGTTCAACGTGGTGGCCGAGTTCGAGGCCACCGAGCGCGGAGAGGGCGGCTACGGTTCCACGGGAAAGGGATAGGCCGCTTTCCTGGCCACCTGGTCGTTTTTTGTTTCGTTTGCTTCAGTTTGTCAGCGCATTCCTACGCGCCGAAGAGCCCCAGGACGACCTGAGCGATCGTGCTTCACCGTCCCCTGGAGCCTGGCGCCCATGCTTCAATCGACCCGCTGGGAGGTGCATTGAATGACTCCACCATGGCACCGCCCTCACCAAAAAATTTCAAGGAGAACCGATATGCGCCAAATCACACGTTCCGCCACCCTGGTGGGCTCTGTCTTTTTGCTGGGGGCGCTGGCCGCATGTGCGCCACAGCAGCCTTATCCATCGCAATACCCATCACAGCACCCAACGCAATACCCGTCGGGCGGCTATTCCTCAGGCGGCTACCAAAGCAATGCGCCGGTCTATTCGAACCAGCCCATGGGCACTGAATACGGCCGCGTTACCAATATCGAGGTGCTGCAGGGCCGCACCCAGGGTCAGACCACCGGTGCGGGTGCCGTGCTCGGTGCCGTGGTGGGTGGAGTGCTTGGCAACCAGGTGGGTGGAGGCTCGGGCCGCACTGCGGCCACTGCGGTGGGCGCAATCGGTGGCGCCTTGGCAGGAAACGCCATCGAAGGGCGCAACAACACCGGCGGTGCAGAGGTGCGGGGATATCGCATCTCGATCCAACTCGACCAGGGGGGCTACCGTTCTTACGACGTGAGCAATCCGGGCGATCTGCGCCCAGGCGACCGGGTGCGTCTGTACAACGGGCAGATTTCCCGCTTGTAATCAGCTTGGGCAAAATGGTGGCCCGCGGGGGCTGCCATTTCAATGCAGCAGCGAGTTGCCAGGCGCCTGGGGCTGAATGCGAAAGAAGCCCGTGCCTGCAGTGCCTTTGCCAATCTCGTCCTCGGTGGCTTCGCGCACACCCTGCACCGTGAGTTGCAGCCGCAGGGCAATGCCGGCCAGCGGATGGTTTCCGTCCAGCACCACATGGTCTGGATAGATTTCAGTGACGGTGTAAAGACCGCTGCGGGGGGCAGACGGGTTGACTCCCTGCGGCAGCGCGCTTGCGTCAAACGTCATGCCTTCCTCGATTTCGGGGGGGAACAGGTTGCGCGGCTCAAGAAACAGCAGTTGGTCGTCGAAGTCGCCAAATGCGTCCTCGGGCTCCAGGTGCAGCGCCAGCGTGGCACCAGGGCCGTGGCCTTGCAGGGCTTCCTCGATGCGGTGCAGCAGGTCATCGCCGCCCACCAGGAATTCCACCGGGTCATCGAGCACGTCCAACTCTTCGCCAAGAGTGTCTTTCAGGGTCCAGGTCAGTGCGACCACACATTGTTGGGTAATTTCCATAGGAGAATTGTCGCAGTTTGATCAATGGCCCTGTCATGGGGCGGACAGGTTTTCATGGATATCCGGCAACCCCTCTCCCTGCTCGGCGGCCTGACCCCCGCGCAATTCATGCGTCGGCACTGGCAGAAAAAGCCCTTGCTGGTGCGCCAGGCCATCCCACAGTTCAAGCCACCGGTGTCGCGTGCCGGGTTGTTTGCGCTGGCTGCACAGGAGGGCGTCGAGTCCCGGCTGGTGCAGCAGGTCAAGGATGTCTGGAAGCTGCGCCATGGTCCCTTTTCGCGCCGGGCATTGCCGGCCCTCCAGCAGCCTGACTGGACTTTGCTGGTGCAGGGTGTTGATCTGCACAGCGACCAGGTGCACGCCATCCTGCAGCAATTCCGTTTTGTTCCAGAGGCGCGGCTTGATGACCTGATGATCAGCTATGCCAGTGATGGTGGTGGTGTGGGCCCGCATTTTGATAGCTACGACGTATTTTTGTTGCAGGCCCACGGCCGCCGGCGCTGGCGCATCGGGCGCCAAAAAAACCTGAGTTTGCGGGACGATATTCCGCTGAAAGTGCTGGCGCAGTTTGCGCCCGAAGAGGAGTTCGTGCTGGAGCCTGGAGACATGCTGTATCTGCCGCCGCGTTATGCCCACGATGGCGTGGCCGAGGGGGAGTGCATGACCTATTCGATCGGGTTCCGTGCGCCGGCGCGCGCAGAACTGGCCCAGGAACTCCTGGTGCGGGTGGCAGAGGATGCGGGCGAAGACGATGCGCCCGTTCTCTACCGTGATGCAGGCCAGAACGCCGTGGAGCAGCCCGCAGCCATCCCGCAGCGGCTGCACGACTTTGCCCGCGAGGCATTGCAGCGCGCCTTGAGTGAGCCGCTGGTGCTGGAGCGGGCGCTGGGTGAATACCTGACCGAGCCCAAGCCCAGCGTGTGGTTTGATCCCCATGGCGCGGGCGTGATGCTGGAGGGCGTGGCGCTGGATCGGCGCACCCGCATGATGTATGACGCACACCATGTGTTCATCAACGGCGAAAGCTACCGCGCGGCTGGCCGCGATGCGACGCTGATGCGGCGCCTGGCCGACGAGCGCCGGTTGCACAGCCGTGACCTGGCGCGTGCAAGCGACGATGCACTGGAGTTGCTGTCTGCCTGGTGCGACGCTGGCTGGGCCCATTCGTGCACGGACCCACAGGAAACCCCATGACCGATGCGCCAGCTGCAGCGCAACCGCTGCCCGATTTGCCTTCTGGGCGTTTCAATGGCCGTGACGCATTCATGCAACTGGTGCGCGATGGCTTGGCCACTGCAGCCCGTGATGGCTGGGCAGAGATTGTGGTCAGTGATGCCAATTTCCATGACTGGCCGCTGGGCGAACTCGCCGTGATCGAGTCGTTGCAGCAGTGGGCGCACAGTGGCAGGCGCTTCACCATGCTGGCCTGCACGTTTGATGAGGTGATTCGGCGGCATGCACGCTTTGTGCGCTGGCGCGGTACATGGGATCACATCATCTCCTGCCGACGCAGTCCGTCGGCGGACCCGCTGGATATTCCCAGTGCTTTGTGGTCACCCGCCTGGGTGCTGCACCGTCTTGATCCTTTGCGCTGTGCAGGGGTGTCCGGCTTTGAGCCGGAGCGGCGCGTTTTGCTGCGCGAATCCCTCAATGAATGGTTGCGAAGCAAAAGTTCACCCGGTTTTCCGTCAACCACTTTGGGTTTGTAGCGTTAAGCTAATATTGATCCGGTCCTTTGTTGTATCAACTACTGTTCAGGCTGGGCTTGTCAAAGCCCTTCGACAGGCCAGGGCGAACGGTTTAGACTTCAGCGGGCCGCATCGATAGTATTGAATGTATGAAAAATGGAATGCAACGGTTGTGGCTGGTCAGTGTTATTCAGGATTGACCAAATCTCAATATAATTGTTGACTGCGCAAAAACGCATGCAACTGCATTCCGCCAACACGTCAACGGCTTCAGAAGCCGGTCGTGGTGGCAGTCCCGGTTTTTTTTGTCTGTCCAACTAGGAAAATTGAAATGAAGAAATCCCTCGTTCTGGCTACCCTGATCGCTGCTGCTGCTCTCGCCGCTTGTGGCAAGAAGGAAGAAGCTGCTCCTGCCCCAGCTCCCGTGGAAGCACCTGCTGCTGCTCCTGCCCCAGCTCCCGTGGAAGCACCTGCTGCTGCTCCTGCTGAAGCCGCTCCCGCTGCTGCTCCTGCCGCTGACGCATCTGCAGCTCCCGCTGCAGATGCTGTTAAGGCTGCTACGGACGCAGCTACTGGCGCTGCTTCCGCTGCGAAGTAAAGCCAAACAGGATTTCAGGGGGCTTCCAGCCTTGCTGGTACCCTGGAACCAAAAGCCCCGACCTGTCAAAGGTGCGGGGCTTTTTTGTTGGTGACGCCAGTACAGTACTGGCGCAGTGTTGCATTCTTTTTAGAACTTAACCGGCTATGGGCGCGGATGGCCTTGTGCAGGATGTCGCGAGCGCTCTTGGCCCAGATGAACGGCTTGGGGTTGGTGTTGTGATGCGCGACATACGCATCGATGGCCGCGACGGGTTCGGGCACGCTGGTGAACACCCCGCTGCGCAGCCGGTTCTCCGAGATGTCGCGAAAGAAGCGCTCGACCCTGTTCAGCCACGTTGCCGGGGCAGGCGTGCAGTGCATGGTGAATCTCGGGTGCTTGGCCGCGCGGCNNGCGCTCGATACCTTGCAGCCCCACTGCAGGTAGTGTTCACGCCAGCGCGCCACCTGCTCGCGCTACCTGCACGCGCCCAGTACCAAGCCGCTCGGCAATGTCTTTTTGTTCTGCAGCCTCTGCGCGGCCAGCAGCACGATCTGGGCGCGCTGGGCCAGCCGGGTCAGCTCACTTTCCTGATCATTCGTCAACACCATCGCCGGGGCAACTCGTAATTTTTCGCTCGAATGTGAATCGTCGCAGGGGATTGGAGCGAGGTTGTTTACTTAAGCTCCATCAAGAATAGGACACTGCACTGGATTTCAATGCCGCGCTTAACGCAGCACCAGCACGGGAATGTGCGAGTGGGTGAGCACATGCTGCGTTTCGCTGCCCAGCAGCAGGCGCTTGATGCCTTTGCGGCCGTGCGAGGCCATCACGATCAGGTCGCACTTGTGCTTTTTGGCGGCCGCGATCACGGCTTCGGCCACCAGGTCGGACTTGGCCACCACGGGCTTGACCGTCACGCCTTCGGCGCTGCCCAGGTCCTTCACTTTGTCCACCAGCGCCTGGGCGGCGTCGCCCCATTGCTGCTCAATGCGCTTCACATCAATCATGTCAACTGGCATGCCGCCTTCAAAATAGCTGCGTGGGTAACGTGGCACCACCTTCAGTGCGACCACGGTGGCGCCCGACAAGGCTGCGAGCGACAGGC
>DCVY01000117.1 GCA_002327945.1 Acidovorax delafieldii
CGCCAACATTGACGCGCCGGCTCAGGTTTGCCTGCAAGGCCATCGCGTCAGTAGCATGTGTCGTGTTCATAGATTGTTCATTCGTGGTGATGATTGGGTGCAGCGCTCAGTGGGCGCTGCGGCTGCGATCTTGAGTGAGCCCCAATTTTTCGGTTGCAATTTGTCGCAGCATGAATTTTTGTGCCTTGCCCGTCGCGGTCATTGGCAAGCCGTTCTGCGCGCCAGTCGCCCACGGCACCGCGCATGTCCGGCAGGAGGGCCTGATTTTTCGATGCAGTTGCGGTCAGCCAACTTGTCCATCGCAATTGGGTGGACGCTGCTCGACTGCAGCAGATGGTTTTCAAGTTCACCCACCCAGACGTTCGTTCAGCGGCACGCTGACCGCACCGATTGTCGCCACCGCAAGCTGCAGCAGCGCCATCTCCGGCACCGTCGGAAACAGCATCGCCACATGCTCCCGGCGCTTGATGCCGAGCGGGATCAGACGCTTGACCAACCGGTCCACCAGCTGGCGCGATGGGGCGTAGCTGTAGCGGTGCATTCCGGTGACACTGTTGCGCTTTAGATCGAGATGCCGCCGCCGCAGATCAGCGTCTGGCCGCTGACGTAGTTCGACTCGGGAATGCACAGCAGGTAGACCGACCCGGCCGCTTCCTCGGGCGTGCCGCTGCGGCCGAGCGGAATGGTGCGCTCCATCATTTCCAGAAGATCGGGGTTGACGCCGACCTTGATCTTTTGGCCCTGGATGTCAATGGATGCGTCGCCGCTGGCCGAAGCTGCGGTCAGCCGCGTCTTGATCATGCCAAAAGCGACGGCGTTGACGTTCACCTTGTAACGCCCCCACTCCTTGGACAGCGCCTTGGTCAGACCAATGATGCCGGCCTTGCCCGCCGAGTAGTTGNNAGCCGTCGATGGCGGTCTTGACGAACTTGTCGGCAAAACCATCGGCGGTGACGCTGCCAACGCAGGCCAGGGCCTGGCCGCCAGCGGCCTTGATGTCGGCCACGGTCTGCTCGGCCGGCGCGGCATCCATGTCATTCACCACGACTTTGGCGCCTTCGCTGGCGAGTTTCATGGCGATGGAGCGGCCGATGCCGCGGCCCGAACCTGAAACGATGGCCACTTTGCCTTCGAGTTTTTTCATGATGTGTGTCCTTGCTTGTGATTAAAAGGAAAAATAAAAAGTCGGTCCACCAAACGGTGGTCTCAGTTCAAGGCAACCAGTGCCTCGCCGGACAGCGTGATTTCGCCGGTCGCCTTCGCCGCGCTGATCTGAACGCGCACGCAGGGCTGGCCTGCATGTTCGAGCTTTTCGACCACCTTGCCAGTGCAGCGTATGCGGTCGCCCAGGTGGGTCATGGCCGCGAAGCGCACGCCATAGCTGAGGAGCTGGCGCTGCGGCACCCATTCGGTGAGCGCGCGCCCGAGGTAGGCCATCGACAGCATGCCGTGCGCGAACACATCCTTCATCCCCGCGCCACGGGCGAAGTCGAGGTCGATGTGGATCGGGTTGTGGTCGCCCGACGCCCCGGCGAACAGGGCCAGGGTGGTGCGGCTGATCGGCGGCAGTTCCAGCACGGGCATGTCGTCGCCGACCTCGATCACTTTTACTTGAGCGTTCATGAATATTCCTTCAGGCGTGGCGCACGACGATCACCGAGTGCAGGTCGGAGACATGCTCGCCGAGCTGATTGGTGACCTTCGTGTCGTTGACGACAAACTCGAGCGTGCCGCCCTTCTTGTCGTAGATGTCGGAGACCCGGGTCTGAAAGCGCAGCGTGTCGCCAGCGCACACCGGGGCGTGGTAGTCGAAGCGCTGCTCGCCGTGCAAGACCTCGCGCAGGTCGATCTTGAGCGTGTCGAGCAGCTTCATCAACACCCCCGAATCGCTCTCGGCGCCAAAGATGAAGGTCGGCGGTGCGACGACGTTGCGGTAGCCAGCGGCCTGGGCGGCGCTCGCGTCGAAGTAGATCGGGTCGGTGGCACCGATCACCTCGGCGAAAAAGCGGATGCGCCCCTTTTCCACATCCCACAGCGTGGGCGGCACCTCGTAACCGATGAATTGCTTGTCAATCATGGGACTCCAGCTCCTGGTTTGCTGCGCCTGTGCTCAGGTGGCCTGGTAAAGCGTGACGACGCAAGCGCCGCCCAGCCCGAGGTTGTGCTGCAAGGCCACACGGGCGCCTTGTACCTGGCGTTTGTCCGCCGTGCCGCGCAGTTGATGGGTCAGCTCGAAACATTGCGCCAGGCCGGTGGCGCCCAGCGGATGCCCTTTCGACAACAGGCCGCCCGACGGGTTGGTCACCACCTTGCCGCCATAGGTGTTGTCGCCGTCCAGCACGAACTTTTCCGCACCGCCTTCCGGGCACAGGCCCAGCGCCTCGTAGGTGACCAACTCGTTCTGTGCAAAGCAGTCGTGCAGCTCAACCACGTTCACGTCCTGTGGGCCGATGCCGGCTTGCTGATAGACCTTTTGCGCCGCATCGCGCGCCATGTCGAAGCCGACCACGCGCATCATGTCGTGCGACTCGAAGGTGCTGGGGAAATCGGTCGTCATCGCCTGGGCGGCAATCGACACGCGCGTGTCGAGCCCGTGCTTTTTGGCGAAGGCTTCGGAGCAGATCACCGCAGCCGCGGCGCCGCAGGTCGGCGGGCAAGCCATCAGGCGGGTCATCACGCCCTCCCACAGCATCGGTGCGTTCATCACGTCATCGACCGAGACCTCCTTGCGGAACAGCGCCAGCGGGTTGTTCGCCGCATGGCGGCTGGCCTTGGCGCGAATGCTGGCAAAGGTCGACAGTTGGGTGCCGTACTTGTCCATGTGCGCCTTGCCGGCACCGCCGAAGTAGCGGATGGCCAGCGGGATTTCCGGATGACCCACAAGCTCGGCGGTGGCGCGATCAAACTCCTCGAACGGTGTCGGCCGGTCCTCGAACTGGGCCTTGATGGCACCGGCGGCCATCTGCTCGAAGCCCAGGGCCAGCACGCACTCGGCGGCACCGCTTTCGACCGCCTGGCGCGCCAGAAACAGCGCCGTCGAGCCGGTGGAGCAGTTGTTGTTGACGTTGACGATGGGGATGCCGCTCATGCCCACCGGGTAGAGCGCCCGCTGGCCGCAGGTGGAATCGCCATACACATAGCCCACATAGGCTTGCTGGATCATGGGGTACTCGACGCGCGCATCGGCCAGGGCCTGGCGCACCGCTTTTTCTCCCATCACGTGATAGGGCTCGCTGGCGCCCGGTTTGGTGAACGGGATCATGCCCACACCGGCAACAATAACTTTCTGGTTCATCGCACTATCTCCTTGGGTTGAAATGTTTCGATCGAAATGTTTTGGACTCGGACACTGGGAGGCCGACAGCCTCAGCCGCCCTTGTCCGCGTTGGCATACTCGGTTTTGAGGTCTTTCTTGAGGATCTTGTTGGCCGCACTGATTGGCAGCGAGCTGCGGAAGTGAATCCGCTTCGGCGTCTCGAAGCCGGGCAGGCGGCCACGACAGAACGCGCAGATGACCGTATGTTTTTCTCCGGTTGCCTTTACCGCGCGGCGCAAGTTGTCGCCCAGGTTCTGGCGGCGCAGCAGATGCATCTCGAACTCGTGGGTCAAGGCTGTTTCCTTGGGTCGAAGCGTCGTTTGGCATTGATGATTGGTCGCATCGCGTGCGGCATGACCCGATAAGTGTCACGGGTGAATGCGGCATGGACGGCCACTTGCGTGCGTAACAAGTCGGCCGCCGCCAATGAATACGCAATACGCACCAATTCCGTCTCCATGTACACAGCCTCCCGTTCTGGCACTCCAGGTGAGTGCCAGCGACGCATCCTACCTAACGCTTGACAGTTTTGCAATGCCCCATTAGATTCGCGCAAACCCAAAGAGGTTTCGCCCGCGCAGCTCGCTTTGGTGCGCGCCGTGGCTCCTTGACCCACAACCCACGCATTGATAGGCATCCCTATATGGCCGACCCTCGCAGTTTTGCTCTCTCCGCCGACGACCGCGCCGTGCTTGAAGCCGCCGACAAGTTCGCGCGCAAGGAATTCGTGCCACTCGCGCGCCGCATGGACGACGAGGAGTGGTGGCCTCCGGATATCTTCCAGAAAATTGGCGCGGCGGGCTTCATGGGGGCCACCGTGCCTGCCGAGCATGGCGGCGCGGGCATGGACCTGTTCAGCTCGGGCCTGATCTGCCAGGCCTTTGCGCGCTGGAACCCCGCCATCGCCTTGTCCTGGGCGGCGCACGACAACCTGTGCGTCAACAATATCTTCCGCAACGCCAACGAGGCGCAGCGCCGCCAATACCTGCCCGGCCTGTGCAACGGCAGCAAGATCGGCGCACTCGGCCTGACCGAACCCGGCGCCGGCTCGGATGCGTTGGGCGCCATGCGCACCAGCGCGCGCCGCGAGGGCGACCACTACATCCTCAATGGCACCAAGATCTACATCACCAACGGCCCGGTGGCCGACGTGCTGCTGGTCTATGCCAAGACCGCGCCGGAGTTGGGCGCCAAGGGCATCTCGGCCTTCATCGTCGAGAAGGATTTCCCCG
>DCVY01000028.1:0-1679 GCA_002327945.1 Acidovorax delafieldii
GAAATGGTCACCACGCGCACTCCGTGCGGGCGCATTTCACCGCGCAGGCTCTCGCAGTAACTGATGACCGCCGCCTTGCTGGCGCAGTACGCTCCATGCCCGGGCAGGCCGCGGATGCCCGCCACACTGCCGATACCCACCAGGGTGCCACACCGGCGTTGCACCATGCCGCTCACAAACGGCTGGAAGGTGGCCACCATGCCGATGTTGTTGGTGGCAAAAGTGCGTGCCATGACGTCGATATCGGCACGGACGGCGGTGTCCATGCCCACGCTGATGCCGGCGTTGGCAACCACCACGTCGGGCAGTCCCTGGCGCCCGATGCAGTCCTGGCCCGCCGCCACGATGCTTTCCGGCACCGATACATCAGCACTGTAGATTTCATAGCTGTCAGCGCTTATTCCTTGAGCGCCAGCCCATGATTCCATCTCGGATGTGCGCCGTGCCACCAGCGCCAGCCGATAGCCACCCTGATGAAAACGCAGGGCCAGGGCCTGGCCAATGCCGCTGGAGGCGCCCGTGATGAAAACGAGAGGGGCGGTCATGGGCCGGCTAGGAGCTGTGTTCCGCTTATCGGGGCGCAGCAGGCATCAAAACGCCCCGCACACGCCCGTGCAACTGCAGTACCTGGTCGAGGTGGTCGTATTCCATGGCATCGGCCGTGAACCGGTCGTTGCCGCGGATGAGCACGACGGGCCGGTCGGAGCGCACGCGCTCGGTCTGGGTAAACGCGTGCAGGAATTCGCCGCGAAATTCCAGGCGGGGCTGCGCCTTGCCCGCCCCCCCCGGTACCGCCTCGCGCGTGACTACTGCGTTGCCGAACAGCTGCACTTCAGAGCCATCGGCGTTGCTCAGGGCGCGATCAGCCGTCGCCACGGTCAGCAGGCCCTGGGGCGTCACCGATCGGATGTGCACGTTGTCGATTTCCAGGGTGTCCGTGTCGGGAAAATGCCGCCCCATGTCCCCCTTCACTTCGCTTTGCATCCGCCCGTTGGCGTCAAAGCTCTTGACTGAAAAGACCTTCATGAAATAGTCGGGCTGATATGTGTTGCTGGGCGCGGCCGCTGGGGTGATGGGTGCAGGTGCATTGCGCACCAGCCACCAGGTGCCCAAAGCCAGCAGCCCCATGAGGAGGATCGGGAGGTACAGCGTAAACCGCTCCCAACCCTGGCGCAGCACCGGCGTCATAGGGTGTAGCCCGCCAGCAGGGCTGCATAGCGGCCACTGGCCACCAGCAGCAGGTCGCAGAACTCACGCGCGGCGCCTTCTCCGCCGCGCGCCAGGGTGGTGTGGTGCGCGGCATGGCGCACTTCTACATGGGCATTGGCGGGCGCACAGGCCAGGGCGCAACGGCGCATGACGGGCAGATCCGGCCAGTCGTCGCCCATGGCCGCAGCCTGCGACCAGGAAAGCCCCAGATGCGCCAGGATCTGTTCGGCCGCCGGGCGCTTGTCTTCGGTGCCAAAAACGGCATGCTCGACACCCAGCGCCTGCAGGCGCAGGCGCAGTGGGGCCGAGTCGCGGCCGGTGACCACGGCCGGGGTGATGCCCGCCTTTTGCAGCAATTTGAGGCCATGCCCGTCCAGGGTGTTGAAGCGCTTGAGCGTTTCGCCGGCTTCGCTGATATACAGGCCGCCATCGGTCAGCACCCCGTCCACATCAAAAAAGGCCACGCGCAC
>DCVY01000028.1:1789-4976 GCA_002327945.1 Acidovorax delafieldii
GTTGCCGTGCGCAGATCGGCTCCCGCTTCGATGCGGCGGCGCAAATCGCCGTCGGTAAAGATGCCCAGCACCTGCCCCGCGCCATCCACCACGGCGGCGGCGCCCAGCCCCTTGGCGCTCATCTCGCGCATCAGTTCGCTGAAGGTGGCCTCTGGCAAGACGCGGGGAACCGCATCGCCCGAGCGCATGACATCGCTGACATGCGTCAGCAGTTTGCGGCCCAGCGCGCCGCCGGGGTGTGAACGGGCAAAGTCTTCGGGGCGAAAGCCCCGCGCATCGAGCAAGGCCACGGCCAGGGCATCGCCCATGGCCAGCTGCGCGGTGGTGCTGGCCGTGGGTGCCAGGTTCAGCGGGCAGGCCTCGCGATCGACGCTGCAATCCAGCGTGAGCTCGGCATGGTGTGCCAGGGTGGAACGGGGGTCGCCCGTCATGGCGATCAGGGGCACCCCCAGGCGCTTGAGCACCGGCAGCAGCGCCGTAAGCTCACCACTTTCGCCACTGTTGGAGATGGCCAGCACCAGGTCGTCGGCAGTCACCATGCCCAGATCGCCGTGGCTGGCCTCGGCGGGGTGAACAAAAAAAGCCGGGGTACCGGTGGATGCCAGGGTGGCCGCAATCTTGCGCCCGATATGGCCGCTTTTGCCCATGCCCATGACCACCACACGCCCGGTGGTCTGCAGAACGCGCTGCACGGCCTGCACAAAGCGGGCGTCCACACGTGCGGCCAGCCCCGACAAGGCGGCGGCCTCGATGTCAAACGTTTCCCGCGCCAGGCGCAGAACCTGGTCCGGATCAAGAGGGAAATGGGCGGCGGGAGTCATGTGCGGATTCTATCGACCGGGGTGCATGGGCTCGGATAGCATCGGTCTATGTCCTCACTCGCGCTGACCTTGCTTTACCTCCTGGCCGCGGTGTTGGGCGTGGTGGTTTGCCGCAGCCTCAAGTTGCCGCCGATGCTGGGTTACCTTGCCGCCGGTGTGCTGATCGGGCCCCATGCACTGGCACTGACGCAGAACTCGGAAGGGGTGCGCCATCTCGGCGAGTTCGGGGTGGTGTTTCTGATGTTCGCCATCGGACTGGAGTTCAGCCTGCCCAAGCTGCGCGCCATGCGCCGCCAGGTGTTTGGCCTGGGGCTGGCGCAGGTGGTGCTGAGCATGCTGGTGGTCACCGGGCTGCTGCTGGCGCTGGCGCACCTGGTGGGCGGCGTGTGGGAGATGGGCTGGCAGTCGGCCCTGGCGCTGTCGGGTGTGCTGGCCATGAGCAGCACGGCCATCGTCGTCAAGCTGATGGCCGAGCACTCCGAGCTCGAAAGCGAGCATGGCCGTCGCGTGATGGGCATTTTGCTGTTCCAGGACCTTGCGGTGGTGCCCCTGCTGGTGCTGATCCCGGCCCTGGGCTCCTCGCCCGACCGCCTGCTGACGGCCCTGGGGCTGGCGCTGCTCAAGGCGGTAGTGCTGGTGGGCCTGCTGCTGACGAGCGGCCAGCGTCTGATGCGCTGGTGGCTCACGCAAGTGGCACGGCGCAAGAGCGACGAGCTTTTCATGCTGAACCTGCTGCTGATCACGCTGGGGCTGGCATGGCTGACCGAGCTGGCGGGCCTGAGCCTGGCCCTGGGCGCCTTCATTGCGGGGGTGCTGGTTTCGGAGACCGAATACCGCCACCAGGTGGGTACGGACATTCGCCCCTTTCACGACGTGCTGCTGGGCCTGTTCTTCATCACCATCGGCATGATGCTCGATTGGCACATTCTGGTGGACCGCTGGGCTCTGGTGCTGGTGCTGGTGGCAGTGCCAGTGTTGCTCAAGCTGGCGCTCATCCTGGCACTGGCGCGCGGCATGGGCGCCACCACCGGGGTGGCCTTGCGCACCGGCCTGTATCTGGCGCAGGCGGGCGAGTTCGGCTTTGTGCTGCTGTCACTCACGCAGAGCCACGGGCTGGTGCAGCCCGCGCTCATGAACCCCATTTTGGCGGCCATGGTGCTGTCGATGCTGGCCACGCCGTTTCTCATCATGTACAGCAACCGCATCGTGATGAAGCTGGTGGCCAGCGAATGGCTGCAGCAGTCGCTGCAGATGACCACCATCGCACGCCAGTCCATCAACACCAGCAAGCATGTGATCATTTGCGGCTTTGGCCGCTGCGGCCAGAACCTGGCCCGGATGCTGGAACGCGAAGGCATTCCCTACATGGCACTGGACCTGGACCCCGACCGCGTGCGCCAGGCCGCCGCTGCGGGCAATTCCGTGGTTTATGGCGATGCCACCCGCCTGCAGGCCCTGGTAGCGGCAGGGCTGGTGCGCGCCAGCGCGGTGGCAGTGACCTACCTGGACGTGCCGTCAGCGCTCAAGGTGCTGGCCAACACGCGCGCCCATGCGCCGCAGGTGCCCGTGGTGGTACGCACCCAGGATGACCTGCACCTGGACAAACTGCAGGAAGCTGGCGCCACCGAGGTGGTGCCCGAATCCATTGAGGGCTCGCTCATGCTGGCCAGCCACGCGCTGGCGCTGGTGGGGGTGCCGATGCGTCGGGTCTTGCGGCTGGTGCAGGACCAGCGCGATGCACGCTACAACCTGCTGCGCGGCTACTTCCATGGCGCGGATGACGACACCGTGAACGAGCGCGACCAGGAGCGCCTGTCCACCGTCACCCTGCCGCCCGGGGCCAAAGTCATCGGTCAGCCGCTGGGCGGGCTGGCGTTGCACGCCATGGGCGTGCGGGTGGTCAATTTGCGGCGCGGCGACGGCCATCCAGGTACCGCAGAGCCCGAAGCGCTGCTGGCGGCCGGCGATACGCTGGTGCTGTCGGGGCACCCCGCTGCGCTGGCACTGGCCGAGGACAAGCTGCTGCGGGGGTAGCAGAACCCATCCCCCTGAGGCGCTGCGCGCCTTCCCCCTTCTCTTGCATCGCTGCGCCATGCGCAAGGGGGGCGATGCCCGCGCTGCAAAGCGGCCCTTGCTTGGCCTCCCTCGCCCGGGGCGTGCCAGTTGTGTCGATCGGCGACGAATCTGGTGCAGTGTTTTGCGCTGGCTGGCACCCATAAAAATGAGGGGTTTTTTGGTTCTGGCAAGGCGCAAACCGCAGCCATATCGGGTCGTATCGCGAGGATTTGCAACACCGCCAGGGCCGAAAAGACGCTTTTTTATGTGCCAAATAGCGTGAGCCTGGAAACGGCAGTTGGATGCGCCCG
>DCVY01000177.1 GCA_002327945.1 Acidovorax delafieldii
GTGTGGGCCATCACCAGCGTGTTCTGCGGGCTGAGCATCCGCATGCCAGGGGCCATGCGGATGGCGTTCCCGTTCAGGGTGGCGTCGGAGGTGCTGTTGATGGTGAGATTGCCCCGCAGCGCGGCTTCAGGGAAATTGCGCACCATGCCCATGCCCGAAGGCACCTGGGCTGTGGCGGGGGTCATGGTCAGCACCAGTGTGGTGACCCATGCGCTTGCAAGGGCACGACCATAGCGGCGAGGTGACGCGGTGGCCGTAAACGACCCAAAGTGGCAGCGGTTCATGGTGTGTATCCAGAGGCTGTAGAAGAAAAGGAACCTGATTTCGGGGCCAAGAAAAAAGCCAGCGCGAGGCTGGCTTTTTTTGGTTTGGTGGTGATAGGTGGATTTGAACCACCGACATCAGCATTATGAATGCTGCGCTCTAACCAACTGAGCTATATCACCGAAGATCAAAATTATAGAACAAATTTACTGGTGGGTGAAGTTCGCTGCGCGCTTGTTCAGAAAAGCGTCCATGCCTTCCTTCTGGTCCTGGGTGGCGAACAGCGCATGGAACAGGCGGCGCTCGAACATCACGCCATCGGAGAGCGATCCTTCAAAGGCCTGGTTCACCGACTCCTTGGTGGCCATCACCGCGATCTGTGAGAAATTCGCAATGACCAGGGCGGCGCCCAAGGCTTCTTCCATCAGTTTGTCCAGAGCGACCACGCGGCTCACGAGACCTGCGCGTTCGGCCTCCACCGCGTCCATCATCCGTCCGGTGAGGGCCATGTCCATGGCTTTGGCCTTGCCCACGGCGCGCGGCAGGCGCTGCGTGCCGCCACAGCCTGGAATAACGCCAAGCTTGATTTCAGGCTGGCCGAACTTGGCGTTGTCGGCGGCGATGATGAAGTCGCACATCATGGCGAGCTCGCACCCGCCGCCCAAAGCAAATCCGCTCACGGCGGCAATCACGGGTTTGCGGATGGAGCGGATCGTTTCCCAGTTGCGGGTGATGAAATCGCCCTTGTAGGCGTCGGCAAAGCTGTACTTGGCCATGGCGACAATGTCGGCGCCAGCAGCAAATGCCTTTTCGCTGCCCGTGAGGATGATGCAGCCGATCTTTTCATCGGCGCCAAACGCTTTGAGCGCCTCGCCCAGCTCGTTCATGAGTTGGTCGTTCAGTGCATTCAGTTGTTTGGGGCGGTTCAGCGTGATGACGCCAACTTTTTCCGCCTCGATGCGAACTTCAATGGTTTCGTAGGCCATGCAATCTCCTGGGTTGATGATTCATTCAGACAATTTTGGGGACTATACCCAAGCGCGAAGCTGGTTGGTTGCGCTTGCCAATGGAACTTGTTTTCAGGCCAGCCAGCGTGCGAGTGCGGCGCTGTCGGTTGCGGTGAGGCTGATCGTGTCTGGCGTTGCCGCAGGCGCCTTGCGGCTGCGTTGTCCGGCTGGCCTGGCCTGGGCGGGTGCAGCGGCAGGCAGTGCCAGTGGCAGTTGCAGCAGGCGGCCATCGCGTGCCACCATGGCGGTGATCTGCGTGGCCGGGCCGGCATAGAACGCCACATCCTCCAGCCGGGCAATGCGCCAGCCCTGGCCTTGTACTTGCACGCCCAGCCATTCGTCACCAGCTGCCATGCCCGCTTTTTCGGCGGGCCCGCTGCGCAGCACGGTCTTGATCTGCACGCTGTGGTTTTCCGTGACGCGCAGGCCCAGGCGCTGCGCCAGCTGGGGCTGTTCGGGCTTGAGTGCCACACCGTGGGCGGCCAGCAGCTCGGCCAGCGGCAGTTCGGCCGTGCTGTGCACCCACTGGTCCAGCTCGTTGTCCAAAGATCGCCCCGCCTGCGTGGCCAGTTCGGCGCGCAGATCGGCCTCGGTCATGGGGCCGCCGGCGCAGCGCTTCCAGAGCGCGCGCATCACGTCGTCGAGTGTGGCCTTGCCTTCACGGCGCAGTGTCAGATCCAGGCACAGGGCGACCAGCGAGCCCTTGGTGTAGTAGCTCACCGTGGCATTGGGGGTGTTTTCGTCCTGGCGGTAGTACTTGACCCAGGCGTCAAAACTGGCCTGCGCCACTGTCTGCACGGTGCGGCCCGGTGTCTGCAGGACCTGGTTGGTGGCCTTGGCCAGCAGCTTGAGGTAGGTGGCATCGTCGATCAGGCCTGCGCGGCGCAGCAGCAGGTCGTCGTAATAGCTGGTAAACCCCTCGAAGAACCACAGCAGCCGGGTGTAGTTTTCCTGGCTGTAGTCATAGTGCGCAAACTCTGCCGGGCGCAGGCGCTTGACGTTCCAGGTGTGGAAATATTCGTGGCTGATGAGTCCGAGCAAGGTGGTGTAGCCATCGCTGGCGCGTGCCTCGCCCGTGCGGGGCAGGTCACGCCGGCCGCAGATCAGGGCCGTGGAGTTGCGGTGTTCCAGGCCGCCATAGCCATCGTGAACGGCATTGAGCATGAACAGGTAATTCTTGAAAGGCGGCTTGCCCTTGCCGTGCCACATGTGGATGGCGGTCTCGCAGATTTTTTGGGTGTCGGCCAGCAGGCGTTTGCCGTCAAAGGATGGCGCGGCACCGGCCACCACAAAGCGGTGGGGCACGCCACAGGCGGTGAATCGGCCACTCCAGAAGGAGCCCATTTCGACCGGGCAGTCCACCAGTTCGTCGTAGTGGCCTGCTGCATAAAGACCAAAGCCCTTCTTGTCGATGGTCTGCGGCGCCAGGCCCGTGGCTACGGACCAGTGGGCGGTGGCCGCATTGCTGCCGATGTCGAGCGCGTGGATCGCATCTTCCTGCCCGTGCACCCGCAGGCACACGCTGGTGCCGTTGAAGAAGCCGCGCGAGGCATCCAGCCACGCCGTGCGCACCGAGGTGTCGTAGGCGCACACTTCATAGGTAAGTACAAGGGGCCGGTCGGTGCGGCAGGTGGCCTGCCAGCGGTGCTTGTCAAGCTGGACCAGTGGAGCAGCGCGCCGGCCCTGCTGTGCAGTCAGGCACTGAAGATTCTTGGAAAACTCGCGAACCAGATAGCTGCCGGGTATCCAGACGGGAAGCGACAACTCCTGCTGCGCCTGGGGGTGCGCCACGGTCAGCGTGACGCTGAACAGGCGGGCATGCAGGTCGGCGGCTTCCACGCGGTAATGAACAGGGGCCTGGGGGGCGTGGGGGCGGGTGGTGGGCATGGGTGCGGCGTTGCGGAAGGCGGGTGCCTGGCGCTGATGCGCATTTCACCCGTGGGGTCTCGGGGGCTCGAAGGGGAGCGAGGGGAGCGAGGGGGTGACCCCTCGCGTGAACTCAGTTGCTGCTCGGGGCGCCACCGGCTTCGGCCAGGCGTTTTTCCACATCCTGGGCGCTGATCGCTCCGGGAACGCGCGAGCCGTTCGTGAAAATCAGCGTGGGGGTGCCGGTGATCTTGTGTTTTTTGCCGAATGCAAGATTGCGCTGCAAGGCACTGGTGTCGCAGCTGGCGGTGTTGGGTGTCTTGTCGCGCAGCATGAGGTCGTGCCAGGTGGCGGCCTTGTCTTTGGCGCACCAGATGTTGCGGGATTTTTCTGCCGAGTCGGGGCTCAGGATGGGGTAGAGAAACAAGTAGATCGTGACGTTGTCCACGTTCTGCATGTCCCGCTCGAAGCGCTTGCAATAGCCGCAGTTGGGGTCTTCAAACACCGCCAGCTTGCGTTTGCCATCGCCACGCACGATGGTGATGGCATCCTTCAGGGGCAGGGCGGCAAAATCCACCGCCGTGAGCTTGTTGATGCGGTCTTCGGTCAGGTTGCGGCGCGCCTTGGTGTCGATCAGCTCACCCTGGATGACGTAGTTGCCCTTGGTGTCGGTGTAGAAAAGGTCGGTGCCGATGCGCACTTCATACAGGCCGGGCATGGCCGTGGTGCGGACCTCGTCGATCTTTTCCATTTGCGGAATGCGTTCGGCCAGCGTTTTGCGGATGGCCGCTTCCTGGGCAAAGGCGGTGAAGCTCAGGGCGAAACTGGCTGCGGCCAGCAGGGTGGGAATCAATTGCATCGTGTTCTCGTTCAGTGTTATCGCGGCGGCTGCCTTCGCAGCCGCGGGTGTCAGTGGGTGCCCATGGCCTGGCGGGCCATCCATTCCTTCAGTGGACCGCTGCGCTCGAAACCTTTCATGCCCCAGTTGCGCAGCACCTGCCAAGGCCCTTCGGCCCGCGCAAAAAGCTGCTGCAAGCTGTCGGTGGCCAAACCCAGGGGCAGCATGGCCGCTTTGCGCTCGCGCTCGTAGCTGCGCAGCAATCGCAGGTCGGCCACGCTGCGCCAGTAATCGCGCCCATGCAGCACACGGGCCAGGGCCTGCGCATCGGCCAGCCCCATGTTCAGCCCTTGTCCTGCCAGCGGGTGCACGTTGTGCGCAGCATCGCCGGCCAGCACCCAACTGCGTGCCTGGCTGTCCTGAGCTGGCAAGGCGCCGCACCAGCGGTTGGCCCGTGCCTGCTGCAAGGGCCACGCGGCCCGTTCGCCCTGCAATTGCAGCGTTCCCAGTGCGCCCTGGCTGGCAACTTCCAGGCGCTGGGCAAATTCCTGCGGCGCCAGCGCCAACAACTGGGGCACCTGTTCCTTGAGAGCAGACCACACCACTGCCACAGAGTTCCCTTGCACGCCGTCCAGTGGCAAAAAGGCCAGGATGCCGTCGGGCAAAAACCACTGGCGGGCGACTTGGCCGTGGGGGAGTTCGCACGTCAGCCGGGTGGCGATGGCGTGCTGTTCGTAGGCAGTCACTTCGAATGCCACGCCAAACTCGCTGCGGGTGCGGCTGGCCCGGCCCTCGCACACCACGGTAAGGACCGCCGGCACCGGCTCGGCAACCACTTCGACCTGTGGCTGGTAGCGCACGGCTTCCGCCAGGCGGGCTTCCAGCGCGGGAACATCCACAATCCAGGCCAGTGCGTCAACGCCCTGGGTGGCAGCATCAAAGTGCACGGCGCCCCCCTGGTCGCCAAAAACCTGCATCTGCGTCACCGCTGTGGCATGGGCCGGATCGGGCCAGCTGCGCAAGGAATCGAGCAACTGGCGCGATGCCGCATTCAGCGCATAGGCACGCACATCGCCCGTGGGCGCCACCGAGGGGGCGGGCGCGGCCACCAGGGCCACGCGCAGCCTCTCGCGGGCGAGCAGCAAGGCCAGGGTGCGGCCCACCACGCCGGCGCCACGGATACAGATGTCAAAGGTTTTCGCCATGGGGGCATTGTAGGAGGGGCCTGCCGCCCTGATGCGGCCCCGCCGCTGTGACCTTTGGCATGGTGCAGTCGCCTGCACAGGATCGGGCTGGCGCAACACACCCGTAAAATCGGTGGTTTGTCTCCAGAACACCAGAAAGCCCTGCCATGAGCCTCCAATGCGGCATCGTGGGCCTGCCCAACGTCGGCAAGTCCACCCTCTTCAACGCGCTGACCAAGGCCGGCATTGCCGCCGAGAACTACCCCTTTTGCACCATCGAGCCCAATGTGGGCGTGGTGGAAGTGCCCGATCCGCGCCTGCAGCAGCTGGCCGAGATCATCCATCCCGAGCGCATCGTTCCGGCCATTGTCGAGTTTGTGGACATTGCCGGTCTCGTGGCGGGCGCCAGCCAGGGCGAAGGCCTGGGCAACCAGTTTTTGGCCCACATCCGTGAAACCGACGCCATTGTGAACGTGGTGCGCTGCTTTGAAGACGACAACGTGATCCACGTGGCGGGCCGCGTGGATCCAATCTCCGACATCGAGGTCATCCAGACCGAGCTGTGCCTGGCCGACATGGGCACCGTGGACAAGGCGCTCAACCGCTACACCAAGGCCGCAAAGTCGGGCAACGACAAGGACGCCGCCAAGCTGGTGGCGCTGCTCACGCGCATCCAGGCCGCTCTCAACGAGGGCAAGCCCGCACGCTCGGTGGACATCACCAAGGAAGAGCAGCCTCTGCTCAAATCCCTGTGTCTGATCACGGCCAAGCCCGCGATGTTTGTAGGTAACGTGAGCGAGAACGGTTTTGAAAACAATCCCTTCCTGGACCGTCTGAAGGAATATGCCGCCAGCCAGAACGCCCCTGTAGTGGCCATTTGCGCCAAGATGGAAGCCGAAATGGCCGAAATGAGCGACGAAGACCGCGATATGTTCCTGGCCGAGATGGGCCAGACCGAGCCCGGCCTGGCCCGCCTGATCCGTGGTGCCTTCAAGCTGCTGGGCCTGCAGACCTATTTCACCGCCGGCGTGAAGGAGGTGCGCGCCTGGACCATCCACATCGGCGACACGGCACCGCAGGCCGCTGGCGTGATCCATGGCGACTTTGAACGCGGCTTCATCCGCGCGCAGACCATTGCGTTTGACGATTTCATTGCTTACAAGGGTGAGCAGGGCGCCAAGGATGCCGGCAAGATGCGTGCGGAAGGCAAGGAATACGTGGTGAAAGACGGCGATGTGCTGAATTTCCTGTTCAACGTCT
>DCVY01000091.1:0-770 GCA_002327945.1 Acidovorax delafieldii
CCATTTTTATTTAATTCTTATCAAAATATATTTATTACTTTCTAGGTGCTTTTCTTGGTCTGCATCCGTTATGTGGAATAGGTGTCCTATCTGCTAACATCGTTATTCTTAATCCTGCAGAATCCAAACCCTTAACAGCTGCATTTCAGGCTGATGGCCCCCACGCTTGCGCCCTGCGGCACACGCTGCGCACGTTCACAGCGCGGTTTCACCCTGATCGAATTGCTGGTGGGCATTGCCATCATGGCGCTGATGGCCATTCTGGGCTGGCGCGGGCTGGATGGCATGGCGCGGGCGCAGGAAACCACCCGCCAGCGGGCCGACGAGTTGCTGGTGGTGCAGGCGGCGCTGGGGCAGTGGGGTAACGACCTCGACGCGCTTTTGGCCTTGCCCCACACCGCACCGCTGCACTGGGACGGCCAGGTGCTGCGCATGACGCGGCGCAGCAGCGCCGTGCCCGATGAGGGCGCCCTGGTGGTGGCCTGGACCCGGCGCGACGTGCGGGGCACCGGCCACTGGCTGCGCTGGCAATCGCCCCCGGTGCGCACGCGTGCCGACTGGCAACAGGCTTGGCAGCAGGCGGCCTTGTGGGCCAGCAACCCGGGCGAGACCGAGCGACGCAGAGAAGTGGTGTTGCTGCCGCTGGACAACTGGCAGCTCTTTTATTACCGCGGAGGTGCCTGGTCGAACCCGCAGTCCAGCAACAGCGCCACACCCAACACCACCGCCGTGCCCGATGGCGTGCGCCTGCAGATCACCATCAGCCCCGG
>DCVY01000091.1:861-5902 GCA_002327945.1 Acidovorax delafieldii
TCGAGGTGGAGACGGCCGAGCGCGCCCGGCTGCAGTCGGCCTGGATTCTGGTGGGTGCCCTCGACTGGTCGCGCCTGATCCTTCGCGAAGACGGCATTACCGGCGGCGCCGACCACCTGGCCGAACCCTGGGCCGTGCCGCTGCAGGAGGCGCGCCTGTCCACCTTTCTGGTGGCCGACCGCAACGTGGCCCCGGTGGACGATGCCAGCACCGACACCACCGATGCCTTTTTGTCGGGCGGGATCAGCGACCTGCAGGCGCGGCTGAACCTGACCAACCTGATCGACGGCGACAAGGTGCATGCAGGCGCCTTGCGCCAGTTCTCGCGCCTGTTCGAGCGCCTGGGACTGCCCCTGCAGCAACTGGATCAGCTGGTGCTTGCCCTGCGCCAGGCCAAGGCCAGCCAGGGCACCGACAGCAGCGCGCCCCTGCTACCCCCCACTCTGTCCCAGCTGGGCTGGCTGGGCCTGCCCCCCGCCACCGTGGCTGTGCTGGCACCCCATGTCACGCTGCTGCCGGTGCGCACCCCCGTGAACCTGAACACCGCCGACGTGGATGTGCTGTGGGCAGCGATCGACGGGCTGGACACGGCAGGCGCGCAAAAGCTCGTGCAGACCCGGCAGGCGCGCCATTTCCGGGGGCTGACCGATGTCTCCGACCAGCTGGACGCCACCATCCAGCTGAGCGCCGACGACCACGCCATCGCCTCGCGCTACTTCGAGGTGCGCGGACGATTGCGCCTGGGCAGCGCCACGGTGGATGAGCGCTCGCTGGTAAGCCGCCAGGGCACCACCGTGACCACGCTGTGGCGCGAACGCGGCGTCTTTTAGATTGTTTTCTTACCAGGAACCCGCCACGGCCAGCCCAAAGCAGGCGCTTGGCGCTCCTTGCCGCAGCACTGTCAAGTCTGCCCCCTAAAATGGCCCGCGAATCCCGCCCATGAGCACCCTGATCCTTTTCCTGCCCCTGGCCCCACCCGGGCCCACCGCCGACTACAGCTACACGCTGACTGCCGACGGCCACAGCGCACTTCGCCACGCCAGCGCCCCGGCGGCGCTGCTGCCCGAGCCTGCACGGCCGGGCGGCGAGGTGGTGGCCGTGGTGCCAGCGCAAGCGCTTTCGTGGCAGCGCGTGCAATTGCCCCAGGGCGTGCCGATGGGCGCAGGCCAGCAAACGCCGCGCCTGCGCTCGGTGCTCGAAGGCCTGCTGGAAGACCAGCTGCTCGACGACCCGGCCCAGCTGCACTTTGCCCTGCAGCCGGGTGCCCGCGCCGGCGAGCCCGTGTGGGTGGCCGTGTGCAACCGGGCCTGGCTGCGTGAAGCGCTGCAGGTGCTGGAAGCCGCAGGCCGGCGCGTATCGCGCGTGGTGCCTGAATTTGCACCAGGCCCTACCGCCAGCGGCCAGCCCGAGCTGTTTGCGCTGGGCACGCCGGAGGATGCCCATCTCGTGCTGTGCGGACACGGGGCCGACCAGGCGGTGGCCGTGCTGCCCCTGTCGTCCGTGGCACGGGGCCTGATTGGTCCGGCCCCCGCCCGCGCAGACGCTGACGAAGCAATGCCCCCGGTGCACGCCGAGCCCGCCGTGGCGGCCCTGACCGAGCGCACCCTGGGCCGCCCGGTGGTGCTGCAAACCGCCAGCCAGCGCGCGCTGGATGCGGCGCGCGGCGACTGGGACCTGGCGCAGTTCGACCTGGCCAGCACCGGCCGCACCCGCGCCTTGCGCAAGGCCGGCAGCGCCGCCAGCGCCCTGCTGTATGCGCCGCAGTGGCGCGCCGCCCGCTGGGGCGCAGGCCTGCTGGTAGCCGCCCACCTGGTCGGCCTGAACGCCTGGGCCTGGCAAGAGCGCAACGCACTCACGGCCAAGCAGGCCGCGGTGCGCAGCGCACTCACGCAAACCTTCCCCAAGGTGCAGGTGGTGGTGGACGCCCCGGTGCAGATGGAGCGCGAACTGGCCGTGCTGCGCCAGGCCGCCGGCAGCGTGTCGCCGCGCGACCTGGAACCGCTGCTGGCCGCGGCAGGTGCCGCCCTGCCTGCAGACCAGTTGCCCAACGCACTGGAATACACCGCCGGCGAACTGCGCCTGCGCGGCGTCACGCTGGCACCCGAGGAGCAAACGGCTGCGGTCACCCGGCTGCGGGCTGCCGGCTACAACGCCCGCATGGACGACGGCAGCCTGTTGCTGCGCGCGGAGGTGGCGCCATGAACGCCCCCACCATGAACACCTCCTTGCAAGCGCGCTGGAAGGCATTGCGCCCCCGCGAGCAAAACCTGATCTCAGCCGCAAGCGCCGTGGTGGCCCTGGCGCTGCTGTGGTGGGTGGCCCTGGCCCCGGCCCTGAACACGCTGCGCACGGCCCCAGCGCGCCATGCAGCACTGGATGCCCAGCTGCAGCGCATGCACAACCTGCAGGCCGAGGCCCTGCAACTGCAGGCCGCGCCGCGCAGCGCACCGGGCGATGCCGTGGCCAGCCTGCGCAGCTCGCTGACCCAGCGCCTGGGCGCCACCGCCGAGCTCAGCCTGGTGGGCAACCGCGCCACCATCACACTCAAGGGCGCACCCGCGGACGCACTGGCCCAGTGGCTGACCCAGGCGCGCAGCAATGCGCTGGCTGTGCCGGTCGAAGCCCGGCTCACGCGCAGTGCGGCGGCTGCCCCCCCCACGCCAACCGCCACCCTTGGCAATGTGCCTGCGGCTGCCGCACCGCGCTGGGATGGCAGCCTGGTACTAACCCTGCCCGCCCACTGACTGGTGGCCCTTTCCGCACTTCGCAACATGCCATCCCACCAGCCTTCCCGCGCCCGGCGCACCGCCACGGCGGCACCGCATGCGCCCTGGGGATGGGCTGTGGCCGGGGTGCTTTTGGGCGTGCTGCCTGCAATGGTCGTCTTTGCACCAGCACAGTGGCTGGCCCAGGCGGTGGACCGCGCCACCAGCGGCCAGGTGCTGCTGGCCCAGGCGCGCGGCACCGTGTGGACCGGGTCGGCCCAGTTGGTGCTGACCGGCGGCGACGCCAGCCAGGACCGCGCGGCCCTGCCTGGACGCCTGGAATGGCGCTTGCGCCCCACTTGGCGCGGCCTGCAAGCGCAGGTGCACACCGCCTGCTGCATGCCGGCGCCGCTGCAGGCCCGCGTGGAGGCCCACTGGGGCGGCGCGCGGCTGGTGCTGGCCGATGGCCAGAGCCAGTTCCCCGCCGGCCTGCTGACGGGTCTGGGAACCCCGTGGAACACCCTGCAGCCCCAGGGCCAGCTGGCCGTGCAGACGCAGGGCCTGGAAGCCCGGTGGACCGCAGGCCGCCTGGCACTGACGGGCATGGCGCAACTTGATGCGCGGGCCATGTCGTCGCGCCTGTCCACCCTGCGCCCCATGGGCAGCTACCGGCTCGTTTTGCAGGGCGGGGAAGTGCCCACACTCACCCTGAGCACGCTCGACGGCGACCTGCAACTGAGCGGCAGCGGGCAATGGGTGGGCCAGCGCCTGCGTTTTGCGGGCGAGGCCAGCGCCACGCCCGATCGCGAGGCGGCCCTGGCCAATCTTCTGAACATCATCGGACGGCGCAACGGCGCGCGCTCCATCATCACCGTGGGTTGACCCTATGACTTCCAATCTCTCGCCCCGACTGCGATTCGCTCTTCATACGATAGCTGTCTGCGCTTTACTGGCAAGCACTGACGGTCAGATTCATGCGCAAACGGCCATCGGAACCGGCACCAGCAGCGTGCACCCTGGCGAGCCCGTCACGCTGAACTTCGCCAACGCCGAGATCGAGGCCGTGGCCCGCACCATGGCCACCATCACCGGCCGCAACGTGGTGGTGGACCCGCGCGTCAAGGGCCAGCTCACCCTGATCACCGAGCGGGCCGTGACGCCTGCGGCCGCCTTCCAGCAATTTTTGGCCGCGCTGCGGCTGCAGGGCTTCACGGTGGTCGAGTCGGCCGGCCTGTACAAGGTGGTGCCCGAGGCCGACGCCAAGCTGCAGGGCGGCAGCGTGAGCGTGTCGCAAGGCGGCGCCGCAGGCCCCGGCGGCGGGCAGATCGTCACGCAGATCTTCAAACTCAACTACGAAAACGCTGCCAACCTGGTGCCAGTGCTTCGCCCGCTGATCAGCCCCAACAACACCATCAACGTGAACCCCGGCAACAACTCGCTGGTGATCACCGACTATGCCGACAACCTGCAGCGCCTGGCGCGCATCGTGGCGGCGATGGATGTCTCCAATGCCAGCGATGTCGAGATCATCCCGCTCAAAAATGCCGTGGCTACCGACCTGGCCCCGCTGGTGGCGCGGCTCATCGACGGTGGCAGCGCGGCCGCCCCGGCCGCAGCCCAGGGCCAGACCGACACCTCGTTCAAGACCACGCTGCTGGCCGAGCCGCGCAGCAACGCCCTGATCCTGCGCGCCGCCAACCCGGCCCGCGTGGCCCAGGTGCGCGCGCTGGTGGACAAGCTCGACCAGCCGCACGCCCCCGGCAGCAGCGCGGCCAGCGGCAACATCCATGTGGTCTATCTCAAGAATGCCGATGCCACCAAACTGGCGACCACGCTGCGCGCGGCCATGGTGGCCGCAGGGGGCGGCAGTGGTGCCGCATCATCGTCATCGCCGGCATCGATCGGCCTTTCAACTTCTGCCAATTCGGGCCTGACCAGCAACACCAGCAGCAACGTCGGGCTCAGTGCCGGCGCTGCCAGCGGCCTGGGCATGGGCGCAAGCTCCGGCAGCGGCACCAGCAGCAACCAGCCCTCGACCGGCGGCCAGATCCAGGCCGACCCCACGACCAATTCGCTCATCATCACCGCGCCCGAGCCCCAGTACCGGCAGCTGCGCACGGTGATCGACAAACTGGATGGCCGGCGCGCGCAGGTGCTGGTAGAAAGCCTGATCGTCGAGGTCTCCACCAACAAGCTGGCCGAGTTCGGCATCCAGTGGCAAAGCGTGATCGGCAGGAGCGGCGACGGCGTGGTGGGGGCCATCGGCACCAACTCCAGCACCTCCGGCGCCAACATCATCGGGCTGACGGCAGGCATCCTGCAGGGCGGCACGGCTG
>DCVY01000091.1:5925-8983 GCA_002327945.1 Acidovorax delafieldii
GGCGATGCCAACGTGCTCTCGACCCCCAACCTGATGACGCTGGACAACGAAGAGGCCAAGATCGTCATCGGCAACAACGTGCCCTTTCCTACCGGCTCTTACGCCAACACGGGCGGCAACACCGGCGCGGTCAACCCCTTCACCACCGTGGAGCGCAAGGACGTGGGCCTGATGCTGCGCGTGCGGCCGCAGATCAACGAAAACGGCACGGTGAAGATGGCGATCTACCAGGAAGTCTCCAAGATCGACTCCGCCACGCTCAAAGACCCCAATGGCCCGACCACCAGCAAGCGCTCCATCGAATCGAACGTGCTGGTGGACGACGGCAGCATCATCGTGCTGGGCGGACTGCTGGAAGACAGCTACTCACAGGCCGAAGACAAGGTGCCGCTGATGGGCGACATTCCCGTGGTGGGCAACCTGTTTCGCAGCGAGAACCGCTCGCGCAAGAAGACCAACCTGATGGTGTTCCTGCGCCCCGTGGTGGTGCGCGATGCCGCCGCCAGCGACGCGCTGATGCTCGACCGCTACGACGCGATCCGAGCGCTGCAGCAGGCCACGCAACCTGCGCCCAGCACGGTGCTGCAGTCTGTCTCGGGCGCCCCGGTGCTGCCCGCGTTGCGCACCGAAGCCGCTCCGTCCGGGCAGCCCCTGACCGGGACCATGACCGGGCCCCTGTCCGCCCCGGCGCCCGTCAGCGCACCCTGAGGCAGGCCCGCGATGCGCCATCCCCTGCCCTACGCCTTTGCACGCACCGCCCAGCTTCTGCTGGAGGACGACGGCCAGCAGCTCGTACTGTGGCACGGCCCCCAGCCCAACGCCAGCGCACTGTCGGAAGTGCTGCGCAAGCACCCGGTGGACCAGCTGCTGCCACTGGATGCCCATGGCCTGGCCCAGCGCATCAGCGCCGCCTATGCGCAGGGCGAATCGAGCGCCGCCACGGTGGTGAGCGAGGTCGAAGAAGGCGCCGACCTCTCGCGCATGATGCAGGAGCTGCCGGCGGTCGAAGACCTGCTGGAAACCGCCGACGACGCGCCCATCATCCGCATGCTCAACGCCCTGCTCACGCAGGCCGCGCGCGACGGCGCCAGCGACATCCACATCGAGCCCTACGAGCGCCACAGCAGCGTGCGCTTTCGCGTGGACGGCAGCCTGCGCGAGGTGGTGCAGCCCAACCGCGCGCTGCACGCCGCCCTGATCTCGCGCCTGAAAATCATGGCCGACCTCGATATTTCCGAGAAACGCCTGCCGCAGGACGGCCGCATCAGCCTGCGCCTGGGCACCCGCGCCATCGACGTGCGCGTGTCCACCCTGCCCAGCGCCCATGGCGAACGCGCCGTGCTGCGCCTGCTGGACAAGAGCGAAAGCAAGATCAGCCTGGAAGCCGTGGGCATGCAGGGCGACACCCTGCACCGCTTTGAAAGCCTGATCGCCCAGCCGCACGGCATCGTGCTGGTGACCGGGCCCACGGGCTCGGGCAAGACCACCACGCTGTATGCGGCCTTGTCGCGCCTTGACGCCAAGCGCAACAACATCATGACGGTGGAAGACCCCATCGAATACGAGCTGCCCGGCGTGGGCCAGATGCAGGTCAACAGCAAGATCGACCTGACGTTTGCCAAAGCCCTGCGTGCCATCCTGCGCCAAGACCCGGACGTCATCATGATCGGTGAAATCCGCGACTTCGAAACCGCGCAGATCGCCATCCAGGCATCGCTGACGGGCCACCTGGTGCTGGCCACCCTGCACACCAACGATGCTGCCAGCGCCGTCACGCGCCTGACCGACATGGGCGTGGAGCCCTTTTTGCTGTCATCGTCCCTGCTGGGCGTGCTGGCCCAGCGCCTGGTGCGCAAGATTTGCACGCAATGTGCCGGCAAGGGTTGCGATGCCTGTGGCCAGACGGGCTATGCCGGCCGCACGGGCGTGTTCGAGCTGCTGGTGACCACCGACGCCATCCGCGCCCAGATCCACAACCAGGCGTCCGAGGCCGACATCCGCACCGCCGCGCTGGCCAACGGCATGGCGCTGATGCGCGACGACGGCGAGCGCCTGATTGCTGCCGGCATCACCAGCCGCGAAGAGGTGGTGCGGGTGACGCGGGACTGATTCCGGAGCCCGCCTCGCCTGTTAACCACTACCCTCAGGGGCTCACCCCATCCGTTCGGGCGGAGCCTGTCGAAGCCAGGGCGCAACTCGGGAACAGCCCCTCGACCGGCTCAGGGCGAACGGGTTTTATTTGAGAGATGTCGACAATCAAGCACAAGCACCCCAAACCCCACACCCCTCAGCTGAACAGCATTACGGGAAGGGGGCCGGGTGCGTTGTGCCGGCCATCTGCACTTTTTTCGCTGAACCCGCGCACATATCACCCATGCACGCCTTACTCGACGCCATCGCCCGGATGGAAATGCCCACCGATGCGCAACGCATCTTTCATGGCCGGGGCGGACGCCACCCCGGCTGCGAGCAATGGACGCTGGATGCCTACCCGCCCATCCTGGTGCTCACCAGCTTCTTGCCCTCAGGTGACGAGACCGAGGCACAACTGGCCACCATCGGCGCCACGCTGGCCCGGCGCTGGGAGACCCTGGCGCCCGGCCAGCCGCTGAACTGGGTGTTCCAGTGCCGCAATGAGGCACTGCGCACCCAGGGCCGCACCGAAACGCGCAGGATGGCCGGCAGCGTGCCCGACCCGCATGTGGTGACCGAGCAGGGAGCCCAATTCAAGGTGCATGTGCTGCGCGGCCAAAACCACGGCCTGTTCCTCGACATGGCCGAAGGCCGCCGCTGGGTGCGCAACTACGCGGCCGCGCGCAGCGCCGACCGCTATGGTCTCAAGGTGCTGAACCTGTTTGCCTACACCTGCGCGTTTTCGGTGGTGGCGCTGCAGGCGGGCGCCAAAAACGTGGTCAATGTGGACATGAGCCACGGTGCCATCGCCATCGGGCAGCAGAACCACCAGCTCAACGGCATCACGGCGGGGGCCAGCTTTCTGGCGCACGACATCTTCAGCAGCTGGGGCAAGATCACGCGCAGCGGGCCGTATGGCCTGGTC
>DCVY01000091.1:9013-11194 GCA_002327945.1 Acidovorax delafieldii
CTGGGCTTAGACTTTTTGCAAGGCCAGATGCACGACCTGGCGCCAGAGCTCACATTGGTGGAACGCGTGGCGAACCCGGCAGTGTTTGCGGATATGAACGAAGAGCGCGCACTGAAGGTGCTGGTGTACCGCGCGCCGGATTGACGCCAGGGTCGCCCGCTACGGCGCGGCGTGGCGAGCCACCACCCGCCCAGATGCCGATGAAATCCACCGCCCATTCCCTGGCATGCAGCGTGTACTACTCCACCCTATTGATCCGGCACGGTTTATCCTAAAAACGGCCGTTTCCAGGTTGAAAACAATTCGTCACATTTTCCGCGGACAATCCATGATTAGCCTTATGCACCCGCTCTGGGCCGCGACGCCAGCCGCCTCCGCCCGGCCAAGGTGTCTACAGGGACGGCAAATCACCCTTCGAACACTTGCAAGAACCCCGGCTCCTGCCACGAACACCCATGTCAAACCCACTCCACGCCACCACGCCATCCCGAGGCACCCTGGGCAAGCGGCTGCTGACCGCGTTCGCCGCGGTGTTGACACTTACTTTGCTCGGCTCATTCATCGGTATCTGGTCGCTGCGCCAGATCCAGCTATCCACCGAAAGCATGGTGAGCCAGGGCGTTGCCACCGAGCGCCTGATTGCTGACGCCTACCGCTACCAGGCCATCAACTCCGAACGCTTCAAGGCCATCGCCCTGAGTTCGGAGCCCGAAGTGAGCGAGACTTTGGGCGCTGACGTCGCGGCCACCCAGCAGCGCTACGACGGACTGATTGCCGAGCTGGACAAGCACCTGCAGGTGGCCGAAGACCGCGCCCTGCTGGAGAGCGTCCACGCTGCGGGCAAGGACTTCCAGAAGGCCCGCGCCGAACTGATGGCGGCCAGCGAATCCAACTTCACCGAGCGCATCCGCAAGGTCTACGCAGAACGCTTTTTGCCCTCTTCGGGTGCATTGTTGTCCGCACTGGGCACGCTGACCCAGTCGCAGCGCAACGCCATTGATGCCGGTGCGCGCGAGGTCGAACGCTTGGGCGCCGTGGCCCGCACCGCACTGCTGGCTTTTGGCGCACTGGCGCTGCTCGTGGGTACCGTGCTGGCGCTCTGGCTGGTGCGTAGCATCACGCGCCCCATCGCACTGGCCGGCGTCACGGCCGACCGCGTGGCCACCCTGGATCTGCGCCACGACATTGAAGGCCATGAAAAAGACGAAGCAGGCCGCATGCTCAACTCGCTGGCGGTAATGCAGCAGGCACTGCGCACCCTGGTGGAGCAGGTGCGCGGATCAGCGCAGAGCGTGAGCGCTGCCGCTTCGGAAATCGCCAGCGGCAACACCGACCTGTCCAGCCGCACCGAGGAAACGTCCGCCAGCCTGCAAGAGACCGCAGCGTCGCTGGAGCACCTCACCAGCCGGGTGATGCAGTCCGCGCAGGCGGCGCACGATGCGCAGCAGATGGTGGCCACCGCCACCACGGTCGCACACGAGGGCGGCAGCGTGGTGGCCCAGATGGAGCGCACCATGGAGGGCATCCACGCGTCGGCCAACAAGATCGTGGCCATCATTGGCGCGATCGACTCCATTGCCTTCCAGACCAACATCCTCGCGCTGAATGCTGCCGTCGAAGCGGCCCACGCGGGCGAACAGGGTCGCGGTTTTGCCGTGGTGGCTTCCGAGGTGCGCAACCTGGCCACGCGCTCGGCCGCTGCGGCGCGGGAAATCAAGGCGCTGATCAACGAATCGGTCGATCAGGCGAAAGAGGGCACCAGCCTGGCGGGCGTTGCCGGCAGCACCATGCAACGCATCGTGGACTCGATCCAGAACGCAGAACGCATGATGGGCGAGATCACCTCCGCCACGCAGGACCAGAACCGCGATATCGGCCAGATCAACACCGCGGTTGCGCGACTGGACCAGATGACCCAGGCCAACTCGGCACTGGTAGAGCAGTCCATGGCCGCCTCGGCCGGCCTGCGCAGCCAGGCCCATGAACTGTCCACCCTGATCAGCCAGTTTGTGCTGCCCGGGCAGGGCGCGCAGGAAACCACGCACAACCCGCCATCCTCGACCCAGATTGGCCCGGCATATCAACAGCTACGGCTGTCAACCCGCTAGGAACCCTCGCGTGTCTATGGTGGTGCGGATCGCCCGAGGCCGCGCTGCCGCAGAAAGCAGGGCGTTATCCTAA
>DCVY01000253.1 GCA_002327945.1 Acidovorax delafieldii
TGCACCATGAACGTTAGGTTCAAATCATGGTGTCGTGGTAACCCGGCTTGCGTTCGGCTGGGTCACTACGTCCGCGCCCTGAAAACTCCCGCGCCGGCTGGTTACCACCAGCGTATCGCGGTAACCGCCGGGCAGCGTGGGCTGAATGGGCGTAGTCTCGTGGATCATGCGGGCGTCGTCCAGCAGCATCAGCGACCAGGGCGCACTCAGGGTAAAGCGCTGCCCCCCCGGGCCCGAGGCTTCGAACACGCGCGTTTCGCCGCCCTTTACGCCCTCGCGTGCCACCAGGAACACCGCCACCAGATCCACGCCGTCGCGGTGCGCGCCCTCTGGCGTGGGGCGGCCAATGCCATCCGCAGTGTCGATGCGAAACTGGTGCGCCTCCACAAACCAGCGCACGGGCGCATCGGGGCCGGCAAACACCGCGTCGGACAAGGCAGCCAGCGCCGCCAGCAACTGGGTCCACACCGGCTGCGCCACTGTTTCGGCCCTCATGGGTGCAAACCAGCGCTCCATGCCGCCATGCAGCGCGTTGTATTCCAGCGGCTGCCAGTGCGCCCGGTGCGGCACCTGCACCATGTCGCCGTGCATCACTTCAAAGCAGGCATGGCGGCGGCGGCGGTAGCGGCCACCGTCCTTGAGGAAATCATCGGGGGGCAACGTCGCCCAGTCGGCAGCAAGCGCCTGCAGGTCTTGCAGCGGGCAACCAGACCAAGCCGCCACGTCGGGGGGCGAGAGCACGGCATAGCCGACCTTGCGCAGCTGATCGGCCACGCGATCGGGAGGGGTGAAAGGAGGAGGAAAAGTGACTTCGGCCATGGGTCAGAGCTTAACCACCGAATCCGCGGCAACACACCCGCAGGCCCCAGCACCCACCGGCAGATCAGTCGCGGTTACCGTGGCCCTTGCCACGGCCTTCACCACGCCCCTCGCCACGGTCACCACGGTCGTGCTTGCCACCGCCCCGCTGGCCCTCATCCCAGCGGCGGTCATCGCGACGATCATCCCGGTGGTCATCCCGACCGCCGTAGCCGGACCGGCTGTCGTAAGACGGCCCGCGAACCGGCTCTTTCACAAAATACACCGGCTGGCCGCAGGCGTTGTAGCGGGAGCAGTGCTTGCCCCAGTTCTTGGCATGCCCCGGCGGCACATACAGGTAAATCGGGGAGCGCTGCACCATCACGGCAGGCCGGTGGATGATGACGGGTTGCGCATAGATCAGTGGTGGCGGAGGCGCATTGCCGATGTCGATGCGCCCATACACACCCGGAGCCAGCTGCCCTCCCACGGTGGCATTGACATAGGCCTGGGCTTGGGCACCCGCAGCGGCAACCAGCAGCAGCGCAGTGGCAACCCCGGACATCAGTTGGCGAAAGTTGAGGCTCATTGTTTAGTCTTTATGGATCGGGGAACGCTCTGGTTGTAACAAGATTGGGGCTGATCTTCGCCAAATAGCGCGCCGAAAATGTAAGCAAAATGGGCGATGGGGATGCAATATTTTGTCAAAAACTGCTTTACCCCTTAATTCACGACAGCCTCAAGCTATGCTTTCCGAAGCAGCGTGCCAAGTGTATTTTTTGCAACAACGAGCCCCCGCCAGGGCTTGCAGTAGCATGGCCCATCCCCTCTGGGGCCAGGAGACCACGATGCCCTACGAACGCCGCCACTTCGTCCGTGTCATTTTTGATGCGCCGGCCCTGCTCGCCACCCCTACCGATACGTCCAGTGTGCATGTGCACGACCTGTCGCTCAAGGGCGCACTCATCACGGCACCCGCCCGGGTGCACCTGCAGCCCGGCATGCTGTGCCAGCTCACCCTGCCACTCACCGAAACCGGCAACCACATTGCCATGTCTACCGAAGTGGCCCATGTGGAAGGCCTGCACATCGGACTGTTGTGCCGGGGAATTGACCTTGACAGCGTGACCCATCTGCGCCGCCTGATCGAGCTGCAGCTCGGTGACCCGGCCCTGCTTGAGCGCGACCTGGCCGAGCTGACAGCATCGGCCTCACCACCGCCGGCGCAATGAGTGCGCGCCCCACCATGGAAGGCGACGCCCCGCTGGGACGGGCGCCTTGAGCGCGCCTCCACAGCCACTTGTGCTCTCTTGCCCTGCATCCGCGCGTGCCAGAACACCCGCCTTAAAAACCACGAATACCCTTTTATCCGTCGCCAAAGAACCGTTGCACAAGCCGTCCGTCCTGATTGTGGACGACGCCCCCAGAACATCACCTTGCCAACCCGGATATTTCACCCATAAGAGTCGGCAGCCCGGCCCGAAGGCGCATTGTCATGGGTATTTGATGCCAAACACAACATGGGACAGCCCATGCCCAACTGTACCGAAGAAGCTGAGACAAAGAAGATTGAACCGCGATGGGCATGCGGACCCGCTGAACGATTGGCATCCAACAGCCCGCAAGCGCTCATCCTGAAAGCGCGAACAGCTCCCCAACAATGAGCAGATCAGATCATCAGTAACCCGGCTGGCTGGTCGTCCCGGGTGAGCACCTGTTGCGCCCATGGGGCCAGCTTGCGGGTGTCGGCCCGCAGGATCTCCTGCTTCACGGCCAGGATTTGCGCCGGATGCATCGAAAAACTGCGCAACCCCAGCCCCAGCAGCAGGCGCGTCATCGTCAAATCGCCCGCGGTTTCGCCGCACACGGACACGCTCTTGCCTTGCGCCCGGCCCTCGGCGATCACGTCGGCCACCATGCGCAACACGGCAGGGTGCCACGGGTCATACAGGTGGGCCACGGCTTCGTCAGCCCGGTCAATGGCCAGGGTGTACTGGATGAGGTCGTTGGTGCCGATGGACAGGAAATCGAAATACCGCAGGAAACTGCGCACCATCAACGCAGCCGCAGGCACCTCGATCATGGCGCCAAGCTCGATCGGTCCATAAGGCACACCGCGCTCATCCAGCTCGGTCCGCGCCAGTTCGACCTGGGCCAGCGTCTGCTCGATTTCGTGCAGATGCGCCAGCATCGGGAACAGCAGCTTGACCTTGCCGTAGGCCGCTGCGCGCAGCACGGCGCGCAACTGGTTGCGGAACATCGACGGATCGGCCAGGCTCCAGCGGATGGCGCGCAAGCCCAGCGCCGGGTTCAGGTGCGTGTCCTTGAAGCCCTTGTTCAGCGGCTTGTCGGCGCCCACGTCGATGGTGCGGATGGTGACCGGCAGGCCCTGCATGCCGTCAATCGCCTCGCAGTACGCCTGGTATTGCTCGTCTTCGCCGGGCAGGTTGCCGTTTTTGCCCATGAACAGGAATTCGCTGCGGAACAGGCCCACGCCCACAGCGCCCGCGCGCACGGCGGCCGCTGCATCGCCGGGCTGCTCGATGTTGGCCAGCAGTTCCACCTTGTGGCCGTCGAGCGTGACCGCAGGCGTGTGGCGCAGGCGCGCGAGGCGCTCGCGCTCCAGATCAATCTGCCGCTGGCGAAAACCGTATTCGGCCAGGATGATGGGCGAGGGGTCGACGATCATCACCCCGGCATCGCCATCGATGATGACCCAGTCGTCCTGGCGCACCAGCTGACTGGCGGAGCGCGCCCCCACCACGGCGGGGATGTCCATGCTGCGCGCCACGATGGCGGTGTGCGAGGTCTTGCCGCCCACATCGGTGACGAAGCCGGCGAACACGCTCTGCTTGAACTGCAGCATGTCGGCCGGGGACAGGTCATGCGCCACCAGCACCAGGGGCACATCCACCGTGTCATCGAGCAGCAGATCCTGCTGGGTCTTGCGGCGCGGGCTGCTGGCAGGCGGCGCCACGGGGCTGGCCACGCCCTTCATGTAGCGCAGGATGCGCTCGACCACCTGCTCCAAGTCGGCCTTGCGCTCGCGCAGGTATTCGTCTTCCATCTCGTCAAACTGGCGCGCGATCAGTTCGAACTGCGTGGTCAGTGCCCACTCGGCGTTGTACAGGCGCTCGGAGATCCAGTGCTTGACCCCCCCGGTGAGCATCTCGTCTTGCAGCAGCATGAGGTGCACATCCAGCAGCGCGGTCAGCTCGGGCGGCGCATCGGGCGGCATGTCGGCCTGCAGGCGCTGCAACTCCTCAGCCACCGCGTTGCGCCCCTGGCGCACCCGTTCGACTTCCGCCACCACCTGCTCGGGCTGGATGAAATAGTGCGCCACATCCACGCGGCTTGAAGCCACCAGCACGGCCCGCCCGATGGCGATGCCCCGGGCAACCGCAAAACCGTGGACGGAAAACGTCATCGAAGCTCCTTTTCTGGCAACTGTTCTACCACCTCATCAGCCCACACCCCCCCCCGATGGGTCAATACACCATGCGATAGGCGCGCACGGCGACCACCGTCACTCGCCTTCACCGAACTTGTCGGCAATCAGCGCAAGCAGCGCATCCATGGCCTCCTGCTCGCGCTCGCCAATGGTCTCGATTTCAACCTCGGTGCCCATGCCTGCGGCCAGCATCATCACACCCATGATGCTCTTGGCGTTGATGCGGCGATTGCCCCGGCTCATGAAAACATCGCAGGGGAAGCTGCCCGCCAGCTTGGTCAGCTTGGCCGACGCCCGGGCGTGCAGCCCCAATCTATTGTTGATGGTCGTAAGGGTCTTGATCATGGGAACTTCGTCGAGTCTGATTCTGCGGCGCCGCAATGGCTACCTGCATTACACCCTGGGTACCGCCCACGACAGCGCGGGAGACCACGGCATCCAGGGGCTCCGCCCGGTAGCTCACGGCGCGCAGCAGCATGGGCAGATTCACCCCCGCCACGAGGCGCGAGCCGACGCCGTCCACCAGACGCTGGGCGATATTGCAGGGCGTGGCGCCAAACAGGTCGGTCAGCACCAGCGTGGAATGGGTGCCCAGTTGCTCCAGCAAGCAGCGCGCCTGCGCCAGACTGTCTTCAGGGGCCGCGTTGGGCTGCACGTCCATTGCCGCCACGCGATCGCCACAGTCGGCAAACACGTGCAGTGCACATTCGCGCAAGGCATGGGCCAGCGGGGCGTGGGCAATGATGAGAATGCTGGTGCTCATGGTGTGATGGTTTGCCTTGCATTATGGCGGCCCGCAACGATGCCACCACCATCACGCCGATAACGGTGCGCGGCTGCAACAGGCTCATTGAACCTAG
>DCVY01000131.1 GCA_002327945.1 Acidovorax delafieldii
CTGGCCGGCTTGCGCCAGATCATTTCCTGGAATGTGCGGCCAAGACCTTGGCGTGGTCTTTTGCTGGAACCCGGTAAAAATAGCGCTTGCACCGCAGGAGCGCATTGTCTGTCGCCGCCGCAGTCAGCTTGCCAAAGCATCTTGTACGGCCCTCGTCATCCATTGGATCCATGTTTCCTTTTTTTTCTCGCAGCAAAATGTCCGACGCACCTGAAGTGAATCCGGCCCCGGCCAAAACCCAAGAGTCGCATCCGCTTGATGCGCTGACTGGTGGCGCTTTTTCGGCCGCCACGTCGAGTGAGCGGGCTTCCAGAATTCGTGACTGGCTCGCCTCCCAGCCGGCGCCCGAACAACTGCAGGAGGTATTCAAGGAGTTGAGCGGGCGCGACAAGGGCACCGCGCGCGCGGTGCGCGAACGGCTGGACGAAATCCGCCGTGCCAAGGGCCAGGAAGCCATTGCAGCCGAGTGGGCGGAGAAGGCCCAGACACTGTTGGCAGCACCCAAGCTCAACATTGCCGATGCCCTGGCGTGGCAGCGCGATGCGGCCAAGGCGGGCGCACCCCTTTCGCGGGAACCGCTGTCGCTGCTCAAGGTGCAGGTGGCCGAGCGGGTGAAGGTGATCGAAGACCTGCAGCACCGTGTTCAGGTGCAGCGGGAAGCCGCCGTGCTGCTGGCCCAGCGCATCGAAGTGCTTTCCACCAAGTCCTGGAAAGATGCACATGCTGCACTGGAATTGCTGCGTGCCGACGTTGCGCGCTGGCAGGAGCAGGCCCAGGAGTTGACCGGCGACGCCAGCTGGGTCAGTGTGGAGGCGCGCTTTCCACCGCTGCTGGAGGCCTCGCGCACGCAGCTGCTGGTCGTGTGGGATGCATTCCAGCCCGCCGTGGCGCAAGCCGCTGCCGCTGCCCAAGACGCCGCAGCGCCGCTGCCTCCGGTGCCCGTGTGGGCCGATGAGCTGCGTGCCGCGCGTGGCCTGCCGGCCGAGGCGGCGACCGCCGCTGCGGCCAAGCCCCCCCGCGTTGTGAAGCCCAAAGTTGCTCCTGAGGTGGTTGAAAAAGCTGCTCAGGTCGTGCGCGATGCCCTGGCGACGCTGGAAAAGGAAACCGCCGAAGGCCACGGTAAGGCCAGCGCAGGTGCTGCTGCTGCGCTGCGCGCGGTGCTGAAAGTACATGGCAAGCACATCGACACTTCCCTGGAGCACCAGGTGCACGCCGCCCTGGTGGCGGCTGGTGAGCTGGAGGGCTGGCAGCGTTGGAGCGCAGACCAGGTGCGTGAAGATCTGGTGGCCAAGGCGCAGGCGCTGCTCCATCGCCCCGAAGGCCAGGCCCTGGGGGGCCGCAAGATGCAGGAATCACTGCGCCAGTTGCGTGAGCAGTGGAAGCAATCGGACCAGGGCGGTGCGCCCAACCACGCGCTGTGGAAAAAGTTTGATGAGGCGTGCAATGCCGCGCACAAAGTGGTCGAAGCCTGGCTCGACAAGATCCGCACCGAAGCTGCCGAGCACAAGGCCCAGCGCCTAGCCCTGATCGAAGAGGTCAAGGCCTGGACGCAGGAGCATGCCGCCTCGGGCGACTGGAAGGCCATCAACCGCGCTCTGCACCAGTTTGGCGACCGTTGGCGTGAAGGTGGCCATGTCGGCGAGAAGATCTTTGCCGAACTGCAGCCGCTGTGGAAGCAGGCCATTGCTGCTGCTGCCGCACCGCTGGAAAGCGCGCAGAAAGAAAGCCTGGCCCGCCGCCACGCGATGATTGATGAGGCAGTGGCGCTGGGCGCGGCCCCCACGCTGCGCATTGACGCGGTGAAAGCCTTGCAGCAACGCTGGCAGGCCGAAGCGCAGGCCGTGCCGCTGGATCGCAAGCATGAACAAAAGCTGTGGGATGCATTCCGCAAGCCGATCGACGAAGCTTTCAACCGCAAATCGGCAGACCGCGAAAAGGCCGTCACCGAATTGAGCGCCCGCGACCGGGTGGTGCTGGAAGCCTCTAAGGCGCTGGAGGCGGCCAATGCCACTGGCGACGCGCAGCAGATCCGCACTGCCATGCAGGCGCTGGAAGCCGCGCTGCACGGGCAGGCCCAGGCCGCGCAGGCTGTGGCCTCGGCGCAGAAAGATGCGCAAAACCAGATTGAAGCGCCCGCTCCATCATCGCAAGATGCTACTGAAAATACAGCACCCGATGACACCGGTGAGGGAGCTGAAGAAACGCCTGCCCCCGCACCCGTCGCGCCAAAGTCACCCGCGCGCCCGGTGGTGGCGGTGCGTGGCGACGACCGCCCCGGCATGAAGAAAGATGCACCCGCAGCGCCGGGTCGTGGCGGGCGCCCTGGTGATCGCCGTGATGGCCGGGGTGATCGCGACGCAGGTCGGGGGCCCCGTGCAGACAGCCATTTTGGTGATCGCAATGACCGTGGCGGTCGCTTCGGTGATCGTCCCGCTTACGAAGACCGCGGGCCGCGCCTGGGTGACACGGCTTTCCGTGCCCAGCGTGACGCCATGGAACATGCCCAGCTTGCACTCAAGAAGCTGGCTGCGCAAGCCCATGGCGAAGCGCTGACCCAGTTGCTGACCGCGTGGGAAAAGCGCGATGCGGCGCTGCTGCCGAGCGCGCAGGAACTGGGTGGCCGGGTAACGGCCGCCGTGCGTGGTGCCTGGTCGCAGGCGCTTTCTGCTCCTGCAACGGACGATGCCGCTGAGGCCTTGCTGCGACTGGAAATGGCGGCCGAGGCACCAACCCCTGCAGAACATATCAGCGCACGTCGGATGCTGCAATTGCAGCTGCTCACGCGCCGCAACGATCCGGCACCTGCCCAGACCTGGGGGCAAGATGTTGCGCGTGTGCTGTCCAGCGCCATTGACGCCGCCAGCGCGCGTCGTCTGCAAAACGTGCTGAAAACCCTGCTGCGCAAGTGACCGGGTGACCACCGCATTGGTGATACGTCCTTTTGAAATGGAGGACGAAGCGGCTGCGGTGGCGCACTGGCGTGACTGCGGTCTGCTGCGCCCCTGGAACGATCCCCACAAGGACATTGCGCGCAAGCAGACCGTGCAGCCGGGGCTTGTTCTGGTGGTTCTGGCCCCGAAGAGGACGGGATGGACGCGCTCGTCGGGACCGCCATGGCCGGATATGACGGCCATCGTGGCTCGGTGCATTACCAGGCTGTGGCGCCGGGGCACCAGCGGCTTGCCATTGGCCGCAGCCTCATGGCGCGGGTCGGGCAGCAGTTGCTGGCCATAGGCTGCCCCAAGGAATGATCTGCATCACCCTCGCGTGTCTGTGGTAGTGCGGATCGCCCGAGGCCGCGCTGCCACAGACCGCAGGGAGTTATGCAGGTCATCCCAAGGTCAATGTGCTGGTACACACCACCAATGGTGGTGGTTGTGGCCTTTTATGAAAAGCGGGGCCATGCGAGGGACGATGCCTTCAGTCCGGGCAAGCGCCTGGTTCCCGACCTTTGAGTTCTGATGCTGGCAAGGTGCGCCATGGGATGGTTTCCAATGGCTGGACCGGAAAACAAAAAAGCCGTTGCGGTTGCAGCGGCTTTTTCAATGTTCTGGTGCCCAGGAGAGGACTCGAACCTCCACGATGTTACTCGCTAGTACCTGAAACTAGTGCGTCTACCAATTCCGCCACCTGGGCATTTCAGGAAAGATTTAAATTATAGAGCATCTTTTGAGGCTGCCGGTACTAGCGCAAAGCTTTTGTATTTCGCGTTGCGTGCTTCCATGGGTTGGCAATGTCCACATTTTGGCTGCGGAAAATAAAAAAAGCCGCTGCGGGTGCAGCGGCTTCAATAGTTTGAAAACCGTAACCGGTTCTCGTTAAACTTGGTGCCCAGGAGAGGACTCGAACCTCCACGATGTTACTCGCTAGTACCTGAAACTAGTGCGTCTACCAATTCCGCCACCTGGGCATTTCAGGAAAGTCTAAGATTGTATATCAAAAAAAACACCCCCGACGCACCTGCTGCGCATCTGTCCGACGAGATTGAAGGCAGTGTTCAGGGGCACCGTGACGGCCATGGATTCGTCATTCGCGATGATGGTGAAGGCGACATCTACATCCCCCCCAATGAAATGCGCGCCGTCCTGCACAAGGACCGCGTGCGTGTGCGCATCGTGCGCCAGGACCGCCGCGGCCGTCCCGAGGGGCGCGTGGTGGAAATCATCGAGCGCCCGCCGCAGCCCCTGATCGGCCGACTGCTCCAGGAAAGCGGCGTTTGGCTGGTGGCTCCCGAAGACAAGCGTTACGGGCAGGATGTGTTGATCCCCAAGGGCGCCACCGGTGCGGCCAAGCCAGGGCAGGTGGTGGTGGTCGAGTTGACCGAGCCCCCGGCACTGTTTGGCCAGCCCGTGGGGCGCATCACCGAGGTGCTTGGCGAGGTGGACGACCCGGGCATGGAGATCGAAATCGCGGTGCGCAAATATGGCGTGCCGCACGAGTTTTCGGCCGAATGCCTGGCGCAGGCCAAGGAGCTGCCCGACAAGGTGCGTGCGCAAGACAAAAGGCACCGCGTGGACCTGACCGATGTGCCGCTGGTTACCATTGACGGCGAAGACGCGCGCGACTTTGACGACGCCGTCTATTGCGAGCCTGCCAAGGTTGGCCGCTCCAAGGGCTGGCGCCTGCTGGTGGCCATTGCCGACGTGAGCCACTATGTCGAAACTGGCAGCGCCATCGACATCGACGCCTACGACCGCGCCACCAGCGTCTACTTTCCGCGCCGCGTGATCCCCATGCTGCCCGAGAAGTTGAGCAACGGCCTGTGCTCGCTCAACCCCGAGGTGGAGCGCCTGTGCATGGTCTGCGACATGCTGGTCACTGCCAAGGGCGAGGTGCATGCCTACCAGTTCTATCCGGCCGTGATGTACAGCCATGCGCGCTTCACCTACACCGAGGTGGCGGCCATTTTGGCAAACACGCGCGGGCCCGAGGCCAGCAAACGCAAGGAACGGGTCAAGGACCTGATCAACCTGCATGATGTATACCGTGCGCTGCTGATAGCGCGCCGTGAGCGCGGTGCGGTGGACTTTGAAACCACCGAGACGCAGATCATCTGTGACGAGAACGGCCGCATCGAAAAGATCGTGCCGCGCACCCGCAACGATGCGCACAAGCTCATCGAAGAAGCCATGCTGGCGGCCAACGTGTGCAGCGCCGACTTCATCGCGCAGGGCGGTCAGCCCGGCCTGTTCCGTGTGCACGAAGGCCCCACGCCCGAGAAGCAGGAAATCTTGCGCGGCTACCTCAAGGCCATGGCAGTGGGCATGACGATTGGCGACAACCCCCACCCGTCAGAGTTTCAGGCGATTGCCGAGGCCACCAAAGACCGGCCCGATGCGCAGCAGATCCACACCATGCTGCTGCGCTCTATGCAGCAGGCCATCTATACGCCGGTCAACGCCGGGCATTTTGGCCTTGCGTTCGATGCCTACACGCACTTCACCAGCCCGATCCGGCGCTACCCCGATCTGCTGGTGCACCGTGTCATCAAGGCCATTCTGGGCAAGAGCAAATACAAGCTGCCCTCGCTGCCCACCCCGGGCGAGGCACATGCCAAGCTGGCCAAGCGCCTGGCGGCCCGCATGGCGGCCCCGGGCGCCACGCCGAGCAAGGATATGCCCCCCCCCAGCCGCGATACGCAGGCCTGGGAGGCCGCCGGCCTGCACTGCAGCGCCAACGAGCGCCGCGCCGACGAGGCCAGCCGCGATGTCGAGGCCTGGCTCAAGTGCAAATACATGCGCGAGCACCTGGGCGAGGAATACAGCGGCGTGGTCAGCGCGGCCACGAGCTTTGGCATTTTCGTGACGCTGGATGCGATGTACGTCGAAGGCCTGGTGCATATCACCGAGCTGGGCGGCGAATACTTCAAGTTCGACGAGGCTCGCCAGGAGTTGCGCGGCGAACGCACGGGTATCCGCTACTCAATTGGTACGCGGGTGCGCGTGCAGGTCAGCCGCGTGGATCTGGATGGACGCAAGATCGACTTTCGCCTGATACGCGAGGGCGAGGAACTGCTGGGCCGCGCGCTCAAGGACAAGGGTGTGGCGCCGCAATCGGATGGCGCACGCAAGGCGGGCGGCCATTCGGCGGGCCGCAAGCGTGCGCAGGCGCCCGAGTTGTCTGCCACCGAGCGCGCCTCTATGACGAGGGAACAGGCTTCGCGCGCCCCCGCCAAGGCAAAGTCATCCGCCAAGAAGGCTGCCGCCAACAGCAACCCTGGAAAAAGCAAGGGGCGCAAGCCGCGCCGCAGTTGACACGTCTGCAGCGCTGCGCCGGACAGGCGGCTAAATTGCTCTTTTAATGATAGCTGCCGGCGATTTATAGATAAGCGCTAGCAGCTTTTTATCTAGTGTAGTGTTTGATTCTTGGTTGAACTTAATTGCCCTAGTGTAGTGTTTGATTCTTG
>DCVY01000184.1:0-2758 GCA_002327945.1 Acidovorax delafieldii
CCAAGACCCTGCTGATCGTTTACCACTCGCTCACGGGCGGCACGCGGCAGATGGTCGAGGCGGCGCGCGCCGGTGCAGCGCTGGAGGGTGGCTGCACGGTGCGCCTGCTGCACGCCGCGCAGGCTGGGCCTGCCGATGTGCTGGCGGCGGATGGTTATGTCTTTGCCACGCCAGAAAACCTGGCGGCCATCAGCGGCCAGCTCAAGGATTTTTTTGACCGCAGTTATTACGGGGTGCTCGACCAGGTCAATGGCCGCCCCTACGCATGCTTGGTCTGCGCGGGCAGTGACGGCAGCAATGCGGCGCGGCAGATTGCGCGCATCGCCACCGGCTGGCGCCTCAAGGCCGTGGCCGAGCCGCTGATCGTGTGCACCCATGCGCAGACGCCCGACGCCATTTTGGCGCCCAAGCAGATTGGCGCTGCAGACCTTGCGCGCTGCCGGGCGCTGGGCGAGGCACTGGCGGCGGGGCTGGTGCTGGGGGTGTTTTAGAAGCTATTTATTTTATAGCTTCTAGCGCTTATGCAATAAGCTCTAGAAGCCTATTTGATCTGTAAATTCTCAGTGCCACGCCGTCGCCACCAGTTGGCTGTAATGCACGCCTTTTCTTCCCAGCAGTTGCTCGAACACCGCCGGGTTGCCCACGTTGTCGCTGCCCAGCATGGCCAGGGTTTCGCTGCACCAGGGCGACTGCGGCACAGCGTCACCCAGCCGCGCGCTCAGGGTGGTGAGCAGCTGCGGCAGGCGCAGCACGGTGGCGGGGCGGTGGCCCAGTTGCTGGCGCAGGCTGGCGATGAAGGCGCCCATGGTCAGCGGCTCGGGGCCGGTGCATTCAATGGTGCCGGTGTGCTGAAGCGCCGGGCCGAGCAATGCCACCATGGCGGCGGCCAGGTCGTGCACCGAAACGGGCTGCACGCGCGCGTCCAGCACCGGGCCGGGGAACAGCGCCACGGGCAGGCGTGCCAGGTTCATGAACAGCGCGCTGCTGTCGCCGCCTTTGCCAAACACCACGCTGGGGCGCAGGATGGCGGGGCGCAATTTTCCTTGCGCTGCCAGCGTCTGCAGGTGCGCCTCGGCCGCCAGCTTGGTCTGGGCGTAGCGCGTGCTGCTGCCTTCAATGCCCAGCGCAGAGATTTGCACCACCCGCTGCACGCCGGCCTGGGCGCAGGCGTCGAACAGGGCGATGGGGGTGTCCCGGTGCACCGCGTCAACAGGGCGCGTGCGCGTGTCGCGCAGCACACCCACGGTGTTGACCACGGCGTCGATGCCCACCAGTCGCGGCAGCCAGGCGGCGGCCATGGTGTCGCGGGCAAAGTCCATGGGCACCTGGCCGGGTTGCAGCGTGCGCTGGCGCGGCGAGATGCCGCCATGCACGGTGTGGCCCGCGCGCTGCAGCGCCGCTTGCAGGGTGTGGCCGATGAAGCCGGTGGAGCCGGTGAGAAGGATGTGCATGGTGCTTTGCTCAACAGCCGTGTGGGGGTCTGACGATAAACGGATTTGCAATTTTGTGCCGTGCAGTAAGGGCAAACTGCCTTGGCCTGTGGCGCGGGCCGCCGCCAAGGCTTGGACGCTTGTGGTGTACCCCGACGCGCCGCGCGCTTTGCATGCCGGCTACCGTGCCAGTTCCTCGCGCACTGCCGCCACCTGACGGCGCGACACCATCAAGAGCTCGGTCAGCCCCTGCATGCGCACGGCCCAGCCTTCACCTTCTTCGGGGTCGTAGTGTTTTTCCAGCGCGCGCACGGCGCGGCGCGCCACCAGCGCATTGCGGTGGATGCGCAGGAAGTGCGGTGCAAACCTGGCCTCCAGTTCGCTCAGCGAGCCATCCATGATGTAGCTGCGCGCGGCGGTGCGCACGGTGACATATTTCAGCTCGGCCTTGAAATACAGCACCTCGGCCAGGGGCAGGCGCTCGGTGCGGCCGCGGTCCTGGATCAGCAGGGTTTCGCCGTCGGCGGCACTGGCAGCACTGGGGGTGTTCGGTGCGACGGCCGGTGTGGCCTGGGGGTGGCCGCGCCGGGCCTTGGCCAGGGCCTGCAGCAGGCGTTCGCGTCGCACGGGCTTGGTGAGGTAGTCCACGGCGTCGAGTTCGAAGGCGCTCACGGCGTGGTCGGCGTGGGCGGTTACAAACACCACGGCCGGGGGGTGCGGCAGCGCCTGCACGGCGTGGGCCAGGCACAGGCCGTCCTGGCCGGGCATGTGGATGTCCAGCAGCAGCAGGTTGAACGCCCGCCCGCCGGTGGGGGTGAGCTGCGCCAGGGCATCGCCCGCGTTGGCGGCTTCTGCCACGGTGGTGCGCACGGTGTCTTGGCAATCGCCCAGCAGGGTGCGCAGCCGGCTGCGGGCCAGGGCTTCGTCGTCAACGATGAGGATGTTCATGGGCTGGAGCGGCGCAGGGTTCCGGGTGCATGCGCCGGGGCGGTGAATGGCTTGGGTGCGGTGGGGGCCGGCAGGGTGATGCGCACCTGGTACAGGCCATCTTGCACGCCCGCACTGAATTCGCCCTGCACATCATGCAGCAGTGCCAGGCGGGCACGCACGTTGTCCAGCGCAATGCCGTGGCCGCGCGGCAGGCCGCCGGTGCGGGTGTCGGTGCCGGGCAGGGTGTTGGTGATGCGCACCACCACGCGGCTGCCGCGCAGCTCGGTCAGCACGCGCAGTTTGCCGCCGCGGGCACTGGGCTCCACACCGTGCTTGACGGCGTTTTCCACCAGCGGCTGCAGCAGCAGCGGGGGCAGACGGGCGTTGTCGGTGCGCGG
>DCVY01000184.1:2826-4630 GCA_002327945.1 Acidovorax delafieldii
ATGCGCGACTGCAGCTCGGCCAGGCGTGCCGTGGTGGCCGCCGGGGTGCGCCCGCGTGCGCGCAGCACCAGCGCGGCCACCAGCGCCGCCGACAGCAGGGCGCCGCTGGCCGCGCTGGCCAGCCAGGGCGGGTGCTCTGCCATGCCCACCAGGGCCAGCATGGCGCAGGCATACAGCCCCGCCAGGGTGCCCAGCAGCACGCCCGCCACAAACTGCCCGTTGGTTTCCAGGCGCTGCAGCAGGGTCTTGAGGCTGCAGGCGGCAATCAGCCAGACCAGCGTGGCGGGCAGGGCGCCGCCGGTGAGCAGCGACACGCGCGCCATCCACTCCATCAGCGTGCTGGCACCATACATGGCGCCCACGCCCAGCACGACTTCCACAAACAGCACGGCACGCAACACCACGCCCACATGGCAGGCATCGAACACCAGCACACGCTGCACCGGAGCGCTTGGATGGGGCCTTGCGGGCACCGTTTCCAGCCCCAGGGGTCGGGTCGATAAAATTGGCTTGTTTTGCATTGAGGCATCCGGGTGTTCCGGGTGTCAGTTCCACCCGATTATTGCCTTGCCATGCCCACCAGCCAAGCCACGCCCCCTTCCCACAACCAGCTCGACACCAAGGCGCAGGCATGGTCCGCCCTGTTTTCCGAGCCCATGAGCGATCTGGTCAAGCGCTACACCTCCAGCGTGTTTTTTGACAAGCGCCTGTGGCAGGCCGACATTGCAGGCAGCCTGGCGCACGCCGACATGCTGGCCGCGCAGGGCATCATCGGCGCGGACGACCACGCCAGCATCCAGCGCGGCATGGCGCAGATCACGGCCGAGATCGAATCGGGCGCTTTCGAGTGGAAGCTGGATTTGGAAGACGTGCACCTGAACATCGAGGCGCGCCTGACCCAGCTGGTGGGTGATGCCGGCAAGCGCCTGCACACTGGCCGCAGCCGCAACGACCAGGTGGCCACCGACGTGCGCCTGTGGCTGCGCGGTGAGATCGACCTGATCCTCGGCCTGCTCGCCGAGCTGCAGCGCGCGCTGCTGGCCGTGGCCGAGCCGCATGTCGAAGTGATCCTGCCCGGCTTCACGCACCTGCAGGTGGCCCAGCCCGTGAGCTTTGCGCACCACATGCTCGCTTATGTGGAGATGTTCGCGCGCGACGCCGAGCGCATGCAGGACGTGCGCCGGCGCGTCAACTGCCTGCCGCTGGGCGCGGCGGCGCTCGCGGGCACGAGCTACCCGCTAGACCGCGAGCGCGTGGCGCGCACGCTGGGCATGGTGGATGCGCAAGGCAAGCCCTGCGTGTGCCAAAACAGCCTGGACGCCGTGAGCGACCGCGACTTTGCCATCGAATTCAGCGCCGCCGCGAGCCTGTGCATGGTGCACATCAGCCGCCTGAGCGAGGAGCTGATCCTGTGGATGAGCCAGAACTTCGGCTTCATCCAGATTGCCGACCGCTTCACCACGGGCAGCTCCATCATGCCGCAGAAGAAGAACCCCGACGTGCCCGAGCTCGCGCGCGGCAAAACGGGGCGCGTGGTGGGGCACCTGATGGGCCTGGTCACGCTCATGAAGGGCCAGCCGCTCGCCTACAACAAGGACAACCAGGAAGACAAGGAGCCGCTGTTCGACACCGTTGACACGCTCAAGGACACGCTGCGCATCTTCGCCGAGATGGTGGGCGGCCAGACCGACCCGGCCACGGGCGCCCGCAGCGGCGGCATCCGCGTCAACGCGCAGGCCATGGAGCAGGCAGCGCTGCGCGGCTACGCCACGGCGACCGACCTGGCCGACTACCTGGTCAAAAA
>DCVY01000051.1:0-6776 GCA_002327945.1 Acidovorax delafieldii
CAAAAAGCAAAAAAGCAAAAAAGCAAAAGGCGGTGTGGCCAGTCGCTACTTGGGCTGGTCGGGGAAAAACCCCAGGTCTTTTAGCTCTTCATCGCCCAGCTCCAGCTCGGTCACTTCTGGCTGGCGTGGCTCGACGCTGCGGCGCCGTTCGTAGCTGGTCGGCGGGCCTTGCTCTTCTTGCCGTCGGTCTTGTCCGCTGCGGCGGTCATGTGTCTGTCGTCGATCCATTTTTCCAATGCATCCCAAAGTGTTTCACTCACCTGGCGCCCTGCGTCCGGCAGCGCGGACGGGCCCCATGCCTCAGCCGAGCGCAGAAAGCACTTCCGGCGGGGCCTGCACCAGCTCGATCAGCACGCCCTCGCCCGCAATCGGAAACTCATCGTTGCTCTTGGGGTGCAGAAAGCAGATATCGTAGCCTGCGGCGCCTTTGCGGATACCGCCCGGCGCAAAACGCACACCCTCAGCGGTCAACCACTCGACTGCGGCGGCCAGGTCATCGATCCACAGGCCGATGTGGTTGAGCGGCGTGGTGTGCACGGCGGGTTTTTTGTTGATGTCGAGCGGCTGCATGATGTCCACCTCGACCTTGAAGGCGCCCTGCCCCATGGCCAGGATGTCTTCGTCCACGTTTTCGCGCTCGCTCTGGAAGGTGCCGGTCTGCGCAAGGCCCAGCATGTCTACCCACAGGGTTTTCATGCGCTGTTTGTCGGTGCCGCCGATGGCGACCTGCTGGATGCCCAGAACCTTGAAGGGCCGAGGAATGTTCGTGCTAGCCATGGGTGGGATGTCCTCAATTGCTGTGTTTTCAATTGCTGCCGGCGCTTATTCACCAAGCACCTGCGTCATTTTTCATTGGAATTCCAGAATCACCTGGTCCACGGCGAGCGACTCGCCCTTGCCCGCCACGACCTTGCCCACCACGCCGTCCTGCGCGGCAAAGAGGATGTTCTCCATCTTCATGGCTTCGATCACGGCCAGCTTCTCGCCCGCTTGCACCTTCTGGCCAGGCTGTACCGCCACATCGACCAGCAGGCCGGGCATGGGCGAGAGCAGGAACCTGGACAGATCCGGCGGCGCCTTGAACGGCATGAGCTTGTGCAGGCGCGCGCCCAGTGGAGACAGCACCAATGCATCGATCTGCGTGCCGTTGTGCGCAATGCGCAGTGCCAACGGGTTCTTGGCCGTGCCCCGCTCCACCTGGGCCGTAAAGCCCATGCCATTGAACTGGCCTTGCACGCGAATCTGCCCCAGTGTGGCCGTGCTGCTGATCTGATAGCTTTTACCACCCACGGAAACTGCGCTGGAACGCAATTTGCCTTCCATTTCGAAATCGGTCACCGTCACCGCATGGTGCTGGTTCTGGCCTTCTGCGCCCAGGGTGATAACCACATACTCTTCGCCCACCTTCACCTCATGGCCGGCCAACTGGCCGCTGATGCCCGAGGCGCGCGCACGGTAGCGGCGGTTCATGTAGGCGGCCAGTGCCACCAGGAACAGCGGGTCTTCATGCGGCACGTGTTCGGCGGCAAAGCCCTTGCCGTAATGTTCGGCGATGAAGCCGGTGTTGAACTGGCCTGTGACGAAGTTCGGGTGCGCCAGCAGCGCGGCCTGGAAGGGGATGTTGCTGCTGATGCCGCGGATCACGAAGCCGTTGAGCGCCGCGCGCATCTTGGCAATGGCATCGCTGCGGTCGGTGCCGTGCACGATGAGCTTGGCGATCATCGAGTCGTAATACATGGGGATCTCGCCCCCTTCGTACACGCCCGTGTCCACCCGCACGCCCAGCTTCTTGGTGGTGTCCGACTGGAACATCGACTCCTGCGGCGGCTGAAAGCGCACCAGGCGGCCGGTGGAGGGCAAGAAGTTGCGGAACGGGTCTTCGGCGTTGATGCGGCACTCGATGGCCCAGCCGTCGCGCTTCACATCGGCTTGCGTGAGCGGCAGCTTCTCGCCCGCCGCCACGCGGATCATCAGCTCCACCAGGTCCAGGCCAGTGATGCATTCCGTCACCGGGTGCTCCACCTGCAGGCGGGTGTTCATCTCCAGAAAATAGAAGTCCTGGTCCTTGCCGACCACAAACTCCACCGTGCCGGCGCTCTGGTACTTCACGGCCTTGGCCAGTTGCACGGCCTGCTCACCCATGGCCTTGCGGGTGGCGTCGCTGATGAAGGGCGATGGCGCCTCCTCGATCACCTTCTGGTGGCGGCGCTGGATGGAGCATTCGCGCTCGTTCAAATAAACCACGTTGCCGTGGCTGTCGCCCAGCACCTGGATCTCGATGTGGCGCGGCTCCTGCACAAACTTCTCGATGAAGATGCGGTCGTCGCCAAAGCTGTTGCGGGCCTCGTTCTGGCAGCTGGCAAAGCCTTCCAACGCTTCCTTGTCGTTATAGGCCACGCGCAGGCCCTTGCCGCCGCCGCCCGCGCTGGCCTTGATCATCACCGGGTAGCCAATGCCCCTGGCAATTTCCACCGCCTGCTCGGGGCCGGCGATGGCATCGTTGTAGCCCGGAATGGTGTTGACCTTGGCCTCCAGCGCGAGCTTCTTGGACGCAATCTTGTCGCCCATGGCCGCAATCGAATGCGCCTTGGGGCCGATGAAGGCAATGCCTTCGTCCTCGCAGCGTTTGGCAAAGGCTTCGTTCTCGCTCAAGAAGCCGTAGCCGGGGTGGATGGCCTGGGCGCCGGTCTGCTTGCAGGCGGCGATGATCTTGTCGGCCAGCAGGTACGACTCACGCGATGGCGCAGCGCCAATGTGCACGGCCTCATCGGCCAGCTTGACGTGGCGGGCTTCCTTGTCGGCGTCGGAGTAGACGGCGACAGTGGCGATGCCCATTTTCTTGGCCGTTGCAATCACACGGCACGCAATCTCGCCACGGTTGGCGATCAGAATTTTCTTGAACATGCTTTGTTTCTCCAGTTCTTATGCCGCCATGGGGCTGCAAAGTTCGATCAGATTGCCATCAGGGGTGCGCAGATAGGCCACGGTTTGCCCCCAAGGCTTCTTTGTTGGGGCGCTGAGCAAAGCGGCACCCGCTGCAACAGCACGGTCGGCGGCAGCGACCACGTCGTCGGTCACGAGCGCAATTTCCTGACCCTGCGGCAAGGCAGACGCATCGGCTGGGGCATAGCCAGCCGGCAAGTTGTCATGTCCCAGCGTATGGGAAGCGAACGCAATAGTGGTTTCGCCAGACGCTAACTCGGCGTAGTCGCCTGTGGGAGCGTGTAGCCGTACATCGAAACCAAAGGCTTTTTGCCAGAATGCGACAGAAGTGGCTACGTCAGCGACATAGGTAATGAAGTACCCGAACTTCATGGCGTTCAGAGCGGGATGTTCCCGTGCTTGCGCCACGGGTTTTCCAGCTTCTTGTCGCGCAGCATGACCAAGCTGCGGCAGATGCGCTTGCGCGTTTCGTGCGGCAGGATCACGTCGTCGATGAATCCACGGGCACCGGCCACAAACGGGTTGGCAAAGCGTGCTTTGTATTCGGCCTCCCGGGCGGCCAGCTTCACCGGGTCGTTCTTGTCCTCGCGGAAGATGATTTCCACCGCGCCTTTGGCGCCCATCACCGCGATTTCGGCGTTGGGCCAGGCCAGGTTCACGTCGCCGCGCAGGTGCTTGCTGCTCATCACGTCGTACGCCCCGCCGTAGGCCTTGCGGGTGATGACGGTGATCTTGGGCACCGTGCACTCGGCATACGCATACAGCAGCTTGGCGCCGTGCTTGATGATGCCGCCGTACTCTTGCGAGGTGCCGGGCATGAAGCCGGGCACGTCCACAAACGTGACCACGGGGATGTTGAACGCATCGCAAAAGCGCACAAAGCGCGCGGCCTTGATGCTCGACTTGATGTCCAGGCACCCTGCCAGCACCAGCGGCTGGTTGGCCACGATGCCCACGGTCTGGCCTTCCATGCGCGCAAAGCCGATGAGGATGTTCTTGGCGTATTCGGGCTGCAGTTCAAAGAAGTCACCGTCGTCCACCGTCTTGGCGATCAGCTCCTTCATGTCATAGGGCTTGTTGGGGTTGTCGGGCACCAGGGTGTCCAGACTCAGGTCCATGCGATCGGCCGGGTCGTTGCTCGGGCGCACGGGGGGCTTTTCGCGGTTGTTGAGCGGCAGGTAGTTGTACAGGCGGCGCAGCATCATCAGCGCCTCCACATCGTTTTCGAACGCCAGGTCGGCCACGCCGCTCTTGGTGGTGTGTGTGACGGCACCGCCCAGTTCTTCAGCCGTCACCTCCTCGTGCGTCACGGTTTTGACCACTTCGGGGCCGGTCACGAACATGTAGCTCGAATCCTTGACCATGAAGATGAAGTCGGTCATGGCGGGCGAATACACCGCGCCACCGGCCGAGGGGCCCATGATCATGCTGATCTGCGGAATCACGCCGCTGGCCAGCACGTTCTTCTGGAACACGTCGGCATAGCCGCCCAGCGACGCCACACCCTCTTGAATGCGCGCGCCGCCCGAGTCGTTGAGGCCGATGACCGGCGCACCCACCTTCATCGCCTGGTCCATCACCTTGCAGATCTTCTCGGCATGGGTTTCGCTCAGAGCGCCGCCAAACACCGTGAAGTCCTGGCTGAAGACGAACACCAAGCGGCCATTGATCATGCCGTAACCCGTGACCACGCCGTCACCGGGAATCTTGTTGTCTTCCATGCCAAAGTCGGTGCAGCGATGCTCGACGAACATGTCCCATTCTTCAAACGTTCCGTCGTCCAGCAGCAGCTCGATGCGCTCGCGCGCTGTGAGCTTGCCCTTGGCGTGCTGCGCATCAATGCGCTTTTGCCCGCCGCCCAGGCGAGCCAGCTCGCGCTTTTTCTCCAGTTGATCCAGGATGTCTTGCATGGTCGTCCTTTGGTGAATTCGGTTTATTGCTTACTATTTATTTGATAGCTGCTTGCGCTTGTCCAGATTGCGCCAGCAGCAGATTTCTTGCCGCAGTCGATGCCGCGATGCGCCCTGCCGCCACATCGGCCTGCAGCTGCGGCAGCAGCTTTTTAACCTGCGGGTGCTGGCGAAACGCGAGTTTGAGGCCCACATCAATGCGCTCCCACATCCAGGCCAGCGCCTGTTTCTCGCGCCGCGTAGCCAGGCGACCATTGGCGGTTTGCAGCTGGCGAAACTGCGTGACGGCGGCCCAGAAGCTGTCTACGCCCTGGCCTAACAGCGCGCTGATCTGCAGGACTTTGGGGTGCCACTGGGTGTCGTTGTGGTGCGCGTTCTCGGGGTTGCCGTGTTGACTGAGCAGGCGCAGGCTGGAAGCAATCTGCGCCTCGGCCCGCGTGGCGGCGTTCGTGTCGATGTCGGCCTTGTTGATGACCACGAGGTCGGCGATCTCCATCACACCCTTCTTGATGGCCTGCAGGTCGTCGCCCGCGTTGGGCAACTGCATGAGCACGAACATGTCGGTCATGCCAGCCACGGCAATCTCGCTCTGGCCCACGCCCACGGTTTCGACGATCACCACGTCGTAGCCCGCCGCCTCGCACACCAGCATGGCCTCGCGCGTCTTCTCGGCCACACCGCCCAGCGTGCCGCTGCTGGGGCTGGGGCGGATGTAGGCTTTTTCGTGCACCGACAGATGTTCCATGCGCGTCTTGTCGCCCAGGATGGAGCCGCCCGAAACCGTGCTCGACGGGTCGATGGTGAGCACAGCCACGCGGTGCCCCAGTCCGATCAGGTACAGGCCCAGCGCTTCGATAAAGGTGGACTTGCCCACGCCCGGCACGCCACTGATGCCGAGGCGAAACGCCTTGCCGGTGTGCGGCAGCAGCTGCGTGAGCAGCGCATCGCCTTGCGCACGGTGATCGGCACGGGTGGATTCGAGCAACGTGATGGCTTTGGACATGGCGCGGCGCTGCACTGCTGCAGTGCCGTGCACCACGCCATCGAGAAGCGCCGCAGGTGTCACGCCACCGCCTTGCGAATCTGCTCCAGCACGTCCTTGGCGCTGACGGGGATGGGCGTGCCGGGGCCATAAATGCCCTTCACGCCCGCTTCGTACAGGTGCTCATAGTCTTGTGCGGGGATCACGCCGCCCACAAACACAATGATGTCGTCCGCGCCCTGGTCTTTCAGCGACTGGATGATGGCGGGCACCAGCGTCTTGTGGCCGGCGGCGAGCGTGCTCACGCCTACGGCATGCACGTCGTTCTCAATCGCTTGGCGGGCACATTCTTCGGGGGTCTGGAACAGCGGGCCCATGTCCACGTCAAAGCCCAGGTCGGCAAAGGCCGTTGCCACCACCTTGGCGCCACGGTCGTGGCCGTCTTGCCCCAGCTTGGCGATCATGACGCGGGGGCGGCGGCCCTGGGCTTGGGCAAATTCGTTGATCTCGGTCTTGAGCTTGTCCCAACCTTCGGCCGAGTCGTAAGCGGCTGCGTACACACCGGTCACCTTTTGGGTATCGGCGCGGTGGCGCCCAAAAACCTTTTCCAGCGCATCCGACACCTCGCCCACCGTGGCGCGCAGGCGCACGGCCTGGATGGCCAGGTCCAGCAGGTTGCCGCTGCCGTCTTCTGCTGCAGACGTGAGAGCATCCAGCGCTTGTTGCACCTTGGCTGCATTGCGATTGGCCTTGATTTTCTCCAGTCGGGCAATCTGTCCATCGCGCACCTTCATGTTGTCGATCTGCAGGATGTCGACCGGGTCTTCCTTGGCCAGCTTGTATTTGTTCACGCCCACGATCACGTCCTTGCCGCTGTCGATGCGCGCCTGCTTTTCAGCCGCAGCGGCTTCGATCTTGAGCTTGGCCCAGCCGCTGTCCAC
>DCVY01000051.1:6831-10204 GCA_002327945.1 Acidovorax delafieldii
GTGTTGCGCGCAATGCGCGAGCTGAACTCGGTGGGCAGCGCAATGGCTTCATCGAGCGCGTTGGTGTGCAGGCTTTGCGTGCCGCCAAACACGGCCGCCATGGCCTCGATGGTGGTGCGCACGATGTTGTTGTAGGGGTCTTGCTCGGTGAGCGACCAGCCCGAGGTCTGGCAGTGCGTGCGCAGCATCAGGCTCTTGGGGTTCTTGGCGCCGGTTTCTTTCATGATGCGGCACCACAGCAGGCGCGCGGCGCGCATCTTGGCGACTTCCAGGTAGAAGTTCATGCCAATCGCCCAGAAGAACGAGAGGCGCCCGGCGAATTCGTCCACGTCCAGGCCCGATGCGATGGCGGTCTTCACGTATTCCTTGCCATCGGCCAGCGTGAAGGCCAGCTCCAGCGCCTGGTTGGCCCCGGCTTCCTGCATGTGGTAACCCGAGATCGAGATCGAGTTGAACTTGGGCATGTTGCGTGCCGTGTAGCCAATGATGTCGCCAATGATGCGCATCGAGGGCTTGGGCGGGTAGATGTAGGTGTTGCGCACCATGAACTCTTTCAGAATGTCGTTCTGAATCGTTCCGGAGAGCTTGTCCTGGCTCACGCCCTGCTCTTCTGCCGCCACCACGTAGCCGGCCAGCACGGGCAGCACGGCGCCGTTCATGGTCATGGAGACGCTCACCTTGTCCAGCGGGATCTGGTCGAACAGGATCTTCATGTCCTCGACCGAGTCAATCGCCACACCGGCCTTGCCCACGTCGCCCGTCACGCGGGGGTGGTCGCTGTCGTAGCCACGGTGCGTGGCCAGGTCAAACGCCACCGACACACCCTGCCCGCCGGCCGCCAGGGCCTTGCGGTAAAAAGCGTTGGATTCTTCGGCGGTCGAAAAACCTGCATATTGGCGAATCGTCCAGGGCCGCACCGCATACATGGTGGCCTGGGGCCCACGCAGGTAGGGCTCAAAACCGGGCAAGGTGTTCGCATACGGCAGGTTGGCCGTGTCTGCGGCGGTGTACAGCGGCTTGACGGTGATGCCATCGGGCGTGACCCAGTTCAGGGCGTTCACGTCGCCACCGGGGGCCGATTTGGCGGCGGCCCTGGCCCAGGCTTCCAGCGAGGCGGCAGCGAACTCGGGGGTGGTGTTGTGGGGGTTGTCACTCATGGCGAAAGCTTCTCCGAAGATGGCGTTGGGGCGTGATTCCATTGCTAAATCATCCGTGTCGTTGTTGCTTCGCCGTGCCGTGCTGCAGCACTGTCTGCGGCTTCGCGCCTGGCCACGAATGATTTGGAAACTCAATGAAATGGCACGCTGGTCATGTCGGGGGGCTGATCCCGATGTGGCGGCGAGTTTACATCATTCATAATTATTCATTCAAAATATTCTTGTCGGCTTACAATCTGGCCCATGTCTGCCCTCACCCTCACGCCCCGCGCCCTGTATGTTGAAGTGGCTGAGCAACTGCGCCAGCGCATTTTTCGCCGCGAGCTGGAGCCCGGTAGCTGGATCGATGAATTGAAGATTGCCGAAGAATTCGGCATCAGCCGCACGCCGCTGCGCGAGGCGCTGAAGGTGCTGGCGGCCGAGGGACTGGTCACGATGAAGGTGCGCCGCGGCGCCTATGTGACCGAGATGAGCGAAAAAGACCTGCGCGACGTGTACCACCTGCTCAGCCTGCTGGAGAGCGACGCGGCCGGCGTGGTGGCCACCACCGCCACCCCCGAGCAACTCAAGGAGTTGCAGGACCTGCATGCCGAGCTGGAAGCCGCCGCTGCAGAGCGCGACCGCTTTTTTGCCGTGAACGAGCGCTTTCACATGCAGCTGCTGGAACTGGCCGACAACCGCTGGCGCAGCCAGATGGTGGCCGACTTGCGCAAGGTGATGAAGCTCAACCGCCACAACTCGCTGCTCAAGCAAGGGCGCATCGAGGATTCGCTGAATGAGCACCGCGCCATTCTGGCGGCCATGGTGGCACGCGATGCCAAGGCCACCGCATGCGCCATGCAGGCGCATTTTGCGCGGGGGCTGGAAGCTGCGAGCTGACCGCGCGGCGCGGCCACCGCACACCCGCTGTGGCAGGTCACCGCATCTGACAACGCTTGGTGAAAGCGGGCTTCGGGAAGCCCCATCGCCACGAGGGTGTTTTTCAGCCACGGCCCAAAAGGCGCGGGGCCACAAAACCAGACATCGGCATCCCGCCAGTGGGGCACCTGCACGGTCAGGGGTGCCGCGTTCAGCAGACCGTCCCGCTGGAACCAAAGAACGTGCAGCCGCACCCCGCCCGCATCGGTGAAAAGATGGATGGTTAGTTCTGGCAAGGCGCAAACCGCAGCGATACCGGGTGGTGTCGCGAGGATTTGCAATACAGCCAGGGGCGAAAAGACGCTTTTTATGTACCATTGTGACGGCCGTTGCCGCTGTGGTCGAGGTAGTGGGCCGTCTCGCGCTGATTGTGGGTTTCGGCACCCGCTTTGCCGCGCTGGTGCTGGCCTTCTTCACGCTGGTGGCCAGCTTTTTCTTTCACGCCTACTGGTCGGTTACGGCCGAAGTGCAAATGGTTCAGCAACGGCTGTTCCTCAAGAGCATCGCCGTGGTCGGTGGCTGGTTGGCGATGACGGCCTTTGGTGCCGGTGCCTGGAGCGTTGACGGCCAGCGATTCGCCCGCTGAGACCCCGAAGATTCCTTCTCGCCGCCCTGCCGTCATGGAGGGCTGCGAGTAGGTTTTGTGTTTTGTATTTTGTGCTTCTCTTGCACAGAAAGGCGTTTGCATGTCTCTGATTGCAGTGGTTTATCACTCCGGCTACGGCCACACCCAGCGCCTGGCCCAGGCCGTGGCCGATGGCGCTGACGCCCAGTTGATCGCGATTGATGCCGATGGCAACCTGCCCGAAGGTGGCTGGGACACCCTGCTGGCCGCCAAGGCCATCATCCTGGGCGCGCCCACCTACATGGCGGGACCCAGCTGGCAGTTCAAGAAGTTTGCGGATGCCTCGTCCAAGCCCTGGTACAACCAGGCCTGGAAAGACAAGTTGTTTGCGGGCTTCACCAACAGCGCCAGCCCCAATGGCGACAAGCAGATCACGCTGGACTATCTGTTTCACCTGGCCATGCAGCACGGCGGGCTGTGGGTGGGCGCGGGCACGCTGCCCTCCAACGCCAAGGCCGCCGCGCGCAACAACGTGAACTGGCTGGGCGCCTTCAGCGGTGCCATGGCGCAGTCGCCCTCCGACGCCTCTGCGGCCGAGATGTTTTCTGGTGACCTGGAAACCGGCCGGCTGCTGGGCCAGCGCGTGGCAGCGGTTGCTGCGCGCCTGGGCGCCTGATTCGCCGAACCCTCTCTGGAGCCCCTGATGGCTATTGAACCTCAAACCGGCAGTTGA